>CAYPFC010000187.1:315-5910 GCA_964409815.1 uncultured Pseudobdellovibrionaceae bacterium | reverse complement strand
GACCGGCTTCATGACCGTATGAAGAAGCTTATCCATCATGCCCTTAGGGCGATAGACCTTACGGCGCTTCTTGCCGCCTTCCTTGACTTTATCCTGAGCGAACTTCAACGCGTACGCTTCAAGTTGGGTCGCGGGGACGTTCGCGTCCACCAAGCCGATCTTCTCGGCTTTGCGACCATCGACCGATTTGCCGGCGAGGATGATATCCAGCGAATTCGGCAAACCCACCGTGCGCGGCAGACGAACGCAGCCGCCGAAACCCGGCAAAATCCCTAAGCGCACTTCGGGCAAACCGATTTTCGTATCGGGCGAATCGCTCGAGATGCGGTAATCGCACGTCAGTACGAGCTCACAACCGCCGCCGAGGCAGGCGCCGTTGATCGCGGCGACCGTAACCAAAGGCAGATCCTCGAGCGCGTTGAAGATCGAGTGCGCCTGATCGAGAACGCGCGAGTATTCTTCCTTCGTAGTGATTTTTTTAATCTCTTCGATGTCGGCGCCGGCGATGAAGATCTTCGGCTTGCGCGAGATCAGAACGACCGCCTTGTAATTCGACTTCGCGAGCTCGTCGACGAGCTCCTTCAGGCGAGTCATGATCGGCGTCGAGAGCTTGTTCACTTTCTCGCCGACCAGATCCCATTCGAGGAGGGCGATGTCGCCTTTGGGTACGATACGAAGACTTTCCTGGATGCTCATCTCTTATGCCTCTCTCTCTAACACGATCGATCCGCCCTGACCGCCGCCGATACAAAGTGTCGCGAGCCCGAACTGCACGTTCGAGCGCTGCATTTCCTTCATCAAAGTGATCACGAGTCTAGTGCCCGTAGCACCCACCGGGTGACCGAGCGCGATCGCGCCGCCGTTCACGTTCAAGATCGACGGATCGATTTCGCCGACCTTCGACGATAACCCGAGCTTTTCTTGCGCGAACTTGTCGCTGCCCATCGCCTTCACGCACGCGATCACTTGCGCCGCGAAAGCCTCGTTCAATTCCACGCGGCCCATGTCTTTCAACGTCAGACCCGCGCGCTTCAAAGCGACCGGCGTCGAGTACGCGGGACCAAGTCCCATGCGCTCGGGCTCGAGTCCCGCGAACGCGTAACCGCGAATCGAAGCGATCGGTTTGTGACCAAGCTCCTGCGCGCGCTTGCGGCTCATCATCAGCACGGCGCCCGCACCGTCGGTCAACGGGCACGCGTTTCCGACGGTGATCGTTCCGTATTTGCGATCGAAGAAGGGTTTAAGCTTCGCGAGCTGCTCTTTCGTTTGCTCGGGACGCGGGCCGATGTCTTGCGAAACGTACTCTTTAAAATGGGGCGGGAGGAACACCGGCGCGATCTCCTGCGCGAGATTTCCATTCTGTTGCGCGGCCACGGCTTTCTTGTGTGAAGCCAAAGCAAACTCGTCTTGCTCCTCGCGCGAAATGTTGAACTCCTTCGCGAGAATCTCGGCCGTCTGACCCATGTTGATGCCGACGAAAGGATCCGTCAGACCCTCGACGATCGAGATGCGCGGTTTATAGGGCGTCGACTGCAGCGGCGCCGTCGTCATAAGATCCTTGATCTGCTTTAAGTCCGCCATGAACAGTCCCGCGATGGCACCGAGCTGCTGGCCGGTCGAGCGCGCGCCCATCAGGCGCTGAAACGCCTTCACGAAACCGCTGCTCATGAGGAGCGGCATCTGCGACATGTTCTCGGTCCCGCCGGCGATCACGGTGTCCATCGTGCCCGACTTGATGCGCTCGTATCCGGTGGTGATGCTCTCGAGGGCCGAAGCGCAGTTGCGATGCACGCTCACGGCGGGCGTGCTCTGCGGGATGCCGGCGCGGAGAGCGACCACGCGCGAGATATTCACGGCATCCGACGGCGTTCCGGTGTTGCCGATGATCACTTCGTCCACCGCTTTCACGTCGAGATTCGCGCGCTCGATCAGCTCGTGAACGGCCACGCGCCCGAGCTCGGCGGGATGGACGTCTTTCAATTTGGTATTGTCTTTCGCGAACGGTGTTCGCACGCCTTCAACAAGGACGACATCGCGGTCGGAAGCCATGGTGGATCTCCTATCTCACAGGTGCTCATCCAAGATGAGTCTGGAGGCCGGAAATGTCAATGCTGGCCCACGTTTAGCTCATGCGCGGCGGTTGACTTTGGTAGAGGCGATTCTTAAGCTCAGATCCTTAAGGGAGCACAACAAATGGCTGGCAAAAATTTCGATAAAGAGGCGCTGGAGTATCACTCAAAGGGAAAGCCCGGAAAAGTCGAGGTCTCCTCCAGCAAAGACTGCTCGACCGAGCATGCGCTCTCGCTCGCGTACTCACCCGGAGTCGCGGCTCCCTGTAAGGAAATCGCGAAGGACGCGTCCAAGGTTTACGACTACACCACAAAAGGTAACTTGGTTGCCGTGATCTCCAACGGCACGGCGGTGTTGGGTTTAGGCAACATCGGCCCTCTGGCCAGTAAGCCGGTGATGGAGGGTAAGGGCGTTCTTTTCAAAATGTTCGCGGGCATCAACGTCTTCGACATCGAGCTCAACGCCCCCGGCATCGAGGAGTTCGTCGCGGCGGTCAAGGCTCTTGAACCCACCTTCGGGGGGATCAACCTCGAGGACGTGGCCGCGCCCGAGTGCTTCGTCATCGAAGAGCGCCTTAAGAAAGAGATGAACATCCCCGTCTTCCACGACGACCAACACGGGACCGCGATCATCTCGGGCGCCGCTTTGTTAAACGCCTGCGAAATCACTGGCCGCAAGATGAGCGATATCAAGCTCGTGGTCAACGGCGCCGGAGCGGCGTCGATCTCGTGCACGCGAATCTTCATGGCTCTTGGCGTGAAACCGCAAAACATCCTGATGTGCGACTCCAAGGGCGTGATCTACAAAGGCCGCAAAGAGGGCATGAATAAGTACAAAGACCAATTCGCCGTCGAAACGCCGGCGCGTACACTGCTTGACGCCCTTAAAGGCGCAGACGTGTTTATCGGTCTTTCTGTCGCTGGCGCCGTCACCGAGGAAATGCTTAAAGTCATGGCGGATCGCCCGATCATCTTCGCCATGGCGAACCCGGATCCAGAGATCGACCCACCAACAGCGAGACGCATTCGCCCCGATTGCATCGTCGCAACAGGTCGCTCGGACTACGCCAACCAGGTGAACAACGTTCTCTGCTTCCCCTTCATCTTCCGTGGCGCACTGGACGTTCGCGCCACGCAGATCAATGAAGAGATGAAACTTGCCGCCGTTCACGCCTTGGCGAAACTCGCAAAAGAAGAAGTACCAGAGAAGGTTTCGGCGGCCTATGGCGGTCAGAGCTTTAGCTTTGGCCCCGAGTACCTGATTCCAAAACCATTTGATCCGCGCGTTCTGCTTTGGGTAACTCCGGCCGTAGCGAAAGCGGCGATGGACTCTGGTGTCGCGAAAAAACCGATCACCGACTTCCAAGCCTATCGCGACCGTCTCGAAGCCCTACAAGGCGCACGCACTGGTTTTGTTCGCTCGGTCATGCACCGGGTAAAAAACCAAGCGGTTGCCAGTGGCAAACAACTCCCGAAAATCGTCTTCCCCGAAGGGGTCTCGACGAAGGTTCTCAAAGCTCTGCAAACCGTCGCGCACGAAGACATCATTCAGCCGATCATCATCGGAAATCGCGAAAAAGTTTTGCAGCAAATGGACATCTTGGGGTTTGAAGATCTTAAAAATCTTCCGATCATCAATCCGATCGAGCACCCGAAATATCGCGAGTACGTCGACAAGCTCTTTGAACTCCGCCACCGCAAAGGCGTCATGGCCCGCGAAGCCGAGCGCTTGATGCTGGACCCTGACTACTTCGCCTCGATGATGGTTCATGCTGGCGACGCGCATGCCGTGATCACAGGCGCCACGCAGAACTATTCGGACTGCGTAAAACCCGTCTTAGAAATCATCGGTGCGGGCGCACGCAAAACGGCAAGCGGTCTCAATCTCGTGATTTTCAAAAACAAGATGCTTTTCTTTGCCGATACGACGATGAACATCGACCCGTCTGCCGAACAAGTGGCGACGATCGCGATTCACGCCGCTCGTGTTGCAGAGTACTTCCGCATTCAACCGCGCATCGCCATGCTCTCATACACAAACTTCCGTTCGCGCGGCGAAAGCCCGTCGAAGATGCGGCAGGCAGCCGAGATCGTTAAGAAACGCTATCCTCATCTTATTGTCGACGGCGAGATGCAGGCCGACACTGCGGTGAACCCGGATATCGTCGAACGCATTTTCCCGTTCTGCGAGGTCAAAAACGGCGCCAATATTTTAATTTTTCCAAATCTCGACGCTGGCAACATCAGTTACAAACTGGTGCAGCAGCTAGGTGGCGGCGAAGTGATTGGGCCATTCCTGATGGGTGTGCGCAAACCTGCCAACGTGCTTCAGCGCACGTGCACGGTCGACGACATCGTCAACACGGTGGCACTGACAGCCCTGCAGGCGCAGGCGTTTATGGAAAACAGCTCGACTTACCCGGGCCCTGGCGAAAACATGTAGGAAATCGCACGCTTGGGCCAAGCCGTCCAAGCGTGCCTCGTCCCGCCAAGCCCCATAACCTATCGAATTCTAGAGTTTTTTCGCCGGACCTTAGAAGTGCTTGAAAGTCAGGCTAGACCTGCTTGAGAATAGTAGTAAGGGGGTCTTGCCATAGGAAAACGAGAAAATCCCAATTCCCGAACAAGCACCGGAGCCGGCCACGCGCCCGATGTTCCGCCCATTAAATCACTCAACCAGCGCTGGGAATCTGGCAAGACACTTCTCAAACCCCGCGAGCGCATCATCTGTGTTGGAATCGGTCTTAAAAGCGAAAGCCTCGTCGACCTCAAGGAAAGCCTTGTCGAACTCGAAGAGCTCGTAACCTCGGCCGGCGGCGAAGTCGTCGGTTCCGTCACGCAGGTTCTCCCGCAATTCAACCCTGCAACTCTCATGGGCACGGGCAAAGTCCAAGAGATCGGCGAACTCGTCGATGAAGTTCAAGCTTCAGCCGTGGCGGTTGATCGCCATCTCTCGGGCGTTCAAATTCGAAACCTCGAAAATGAATGGAAAGTGCGTGTCGTCGACCGCAACCAAGTGATTCTCGATATCTTCGCTCAGCGCGCCCAAACCTACGAAGGAAAGCTGCAAGTCGAACTCGCTCAGATGCTCGATCAGCTACCCCGCATGGTCGACGCCTGGATGGGCTCTCTCTCTCGTCAGGGGGGCGGAATCGGAACACGCGGTCCTGGGGAAACGGCTCTCGAGATGGATCGTCGTCGTGTCCGCGAGCGCGTGAAGCAGATCAAAAAACAACTCGAGAACGTCAGCTCGCACCGCGCGCAACACCGCGCTTCGAGACGGCGGAACAAAACTCCAAGCTTTGCACTCATCGGCTATACGAACTCCGGCAAGTCGACGCTTATCAATCGCCTTACGCAGTCCAATGTTTTGGCGAAAGATCAGCTCTTCGCAACGCTCGATCCAACAACAAGAAAAGTCTTTCTTCCGGACTCGCCACCGGCCGTCGTCACCGACACCGTGGGCTTTATCCGAAAACTTCCCACCGGCCTTATCGAAGCTTTTAAGGCCACGCTCGAAGAGTCC
>CAYPFC010000187.1:0-305 GCA_964409815.1 uncultured Pseudobdellovibrionaceae bacterium | reverse complement strand
ACGTCGTCGACCTCGCATCGCCTCAGATGACAACTCAGATCGAAGTCGTAAATGGCTTGATCGAAGAATTTGGCTGGGGTCACAAACCCGTGATCCACGTCTTCAACAAAGTGGACGCAGCTCCTTTCGAACGACAATTCCACGTCAAAGCCTTCCCACGTGTATTTGTTAGCGCCCTCACCGGCGAAGGGCTTGAGCGCTTAAAGCGCGTCATGGTCGAACAGATTGAGGCCTTGAGCCAAGAGTTTGATCTCTTCGTTCCAAGAGATGCCGAACACAAAATCTTTGACCTTGGGCGCGAAACC
>CAYPFC010000186.1:3152-5942 GCA_964409815.1 uncultured Pseudobdellovibrionaceae bacterium | reverse complement strand
CACGAAGGTCGCGCGTCTCGTTTACGAAAAAGGCTCGCTCGCGGGAAAACGCGTGCTCGCTCTCGGCGGCGCGAAGAATCATATCTTTCTTTTGCCAGACGCGAATCCGGAGCTCGCGGGGCAAGGGATCGCCGACTCGTTCACGGGCTGCGCGGGCCAGCGCTGCATGGCCGCGAGCGTGCTCCTCCCGATTCAAAATCCCGACGCGCAGGTGAAGAAAATCGTCGAAAGCGCCGCGCGCGTCGAGCTCGGCCGCACGATGGGCGCGATCATCTCGCGCGAGCAGCTTCAGTTTTTGAGCGACGCGATCGCGCGCGCCGAAAAGGACGGCGCGAAGATTCTTTTGGATGGCCGAAAGGCTCAGGCACCGAAAGGTTACGAGGGCGGATTCTGGCTCGGCCCCACCGTTTTGGACGGCGTGAGACCCGGATCGGAAGCCGCGACGCTCGAGCTCTTCGGGCCCGTCTTGAGCATCGTGAGGACAGCGTCACTTCAGGAAGCGATGAAGGTCGAGAACTCGAATCCCTACGGCAACGCGGCTTCGATTTTCACCGGCTCCGGCCAGGCGGCCGAGTTCGTCGCCTCGCAGGCGCGCGCCGGGATGATCGGCGTCAACGTCGGCGTCCCCGTTCCGCGCGAGCCGTTCTCGTTTGGGGGAATTGGCGAGTCGAAGTTCGGTCACGGGGATATTACGGGGATGAACAGCTTGGGATTTTGGAGTGACGTCAAGAAAGTCACCAGCAAGTGGCAAATACAGAACGATATGAACTGGATGTCATAAAGAGGAACCTATGGCTCAAGAAGTGAAGCGCAACTCGCACGTCATTCTGACGTCGCACAAAAACATGGTGTTCAAAGAAAGCCTGCCGATCGAATGGGGCGCGAAGACCGCGCGCCAGCGCGGGCCCATCGTCGCGACGACCGACTCGCACCGAAACCGCAACGCGATCGGCTCGCATGGCGGCGGCTACACCATGTACCGCGCGCTCTCGATCGCGAGCGGCGCGTACTCCAAGGACTTTAAGCCCGATCTGCACAATACGCACGCCACCGCGAAGATCGAGCCGTTTCCCTCCTGGAAGAACCCCGAGTCGATCGTTTCTTTGGATCCGTGGGGCTGCCACATCACCGAGAACTTCAAGGACTACCTCGACAAGGGCTACAATATCCGCCCCACGATCGCGGTCACGCAGGCGCAACTGACGATCCCCGAGGTCACCGAGTCCATCAATGCGGGTAAGCTCGAGATCGACGGCGACATCGTGACCGAAACCAAGGAATTGAAAGTCACCAAGGTCGCCGCGGAGCCCGTCTGGTATCTTCCCGGCATCGCGAAACGCATCGGGGTCGAGGAAGGCGAATTGCGCAAGATTTTGTTCAACGAAACCGGCGGAATGTTTCCCGAGCTCGTGACCCGCCCCGACCTGAAAGTCATGCTCCCGCCCATCGGCCACATCACCGCTTATATTTTCGGAAATCACAAACACTTGGCGGACCCGAAGAAGGAGCTCACGTGCCGCGTGCACGACGAGTGCAACGGCTCCGACGTCTTCGGCTCGGACATTTGCACGTGCCGTCCCTACTTGATTCACGGAATCGAGCAGGCCGTAAAGACCGCGCAAAAAGGCGGCGTCGGATTGATCGTCTATTTCCGCAAAGAGGGCCGCGCGCTCGGCGAAGTGACGAAGTTCCTCGTGTACAACGCGCGCAAGCGCCAGACCGGCGGCGACTCGGCCGCCACGTACTTCAAGCGCACCGAGTGCGTCGCGGGAGTCGAGGACGCGCGCTTCCAGGAGCTCATGCCCGACATCCTGCACTGGTTCGGCATCACGAAGATCCACAACCTGATGTCGATGAGCAACATGAAGTACGACGCCATCGTGAACAGCGGGATCAAGGTGCTGAACCGCCACGAGATCCCGGATCATCTGATCCCAGAGGACGCTCAAGTCGAGCTCGAGGCGAAGCGCGCCGCCGGATATTTCTCGGCGGACAAAAAGAAAGTGAAGACCAAAGAAAATCTCGCCAAGGTGAAGGGCCGCC
This sequence comes from uncultured Pseudobdellovibrionaceae bacterium, assembly GCA_964409815.1. Classification (GTDB taxonomy): domain Bacteria; phylum Bdellovibrionota; class Bdellovibrionia; order Bdellovibrionales; family UBA1609; genus JALHOQ01. The sequence goes on along the minus strand of CAYPFC010000186.1, from coordinate 3,899 downwards.
GATTGCATGAGTGATACGAGCGCGCAACTCGACTTCCTGCTGCACCCGAAGGCGATCCGCGAGCGCACGCGCGCCGTTTACGATCTCGCCAAGGGCGGAAGGACGCACTTTCAAATTCATCCGGAAAGGCTCGATGAGGTCGCGACGCTCGTCTTGGAAGTCACGCGCGCGAACTATCCCGATCTCAACGTTCCCTTTCACTCGCGCCACAACCACCTGAACGTGGGCGGGATCGACCGCGTGTCTCAGGTGGGCGACGTGAAGTCGAAGCTCGAGCTCGTGCTTACGTCCGTACTTTTGGACGCCGGCGCCGGAGACGCATGGAAATTCGACGACGGCGAAAAAACCTACGCGCGCTCCGAGGGCTTGGCGGTCGCAAGTTTTCACATGTTCATGAAAGGCGAGTTCTCGTCCGTGGGCGCGCCGATGGCCGATGCCGCGGGCTTAATGGGCGTCACACCGCAAGCTTTGAGCGCGGCTTTCCAGGTGACCGCGACGAACCCGCTCGTCGGCGTCGACGGCCGCGTGAGTCTGCTGAATCAGCTCGGCCGCGTCGTTGAGTCGCGAAAGGATATATTCGCGACGGGACGCCCGGGCGAGATGTACGATTACCTGGTGAAGCGCCACGGCCGCGATTTGCGCGCGGTGCACGTTCTGGATTTCGTCTTGCGCGTGTTCGGGCCGATTTGGCCGTCGCGCGCGCGGTTGAACGATCAAGACTTGGGCGACGTCTGGACGTACGCGCCG
>CAYPFC010000186.1:1270-3142 GCA_964409815.1 uncultured Pseudobdellovibrionaceae bacterium | reverse complement strand
GCGACCAACACGTTCGAGAGCTTCGTGCCCTTTCATAAGCTTTCCCAGTGGCTCACCTACTCGCTCTTGGTTCCGATTCTCGAGTCCGGCATTCCCGTTTCGGGCGTCGACGAGCTTACGGGACTGGCGGAGTACCGAAACGGCGGACTGATGCTCGATAGCGGGCTGATTTCTCTGCGCGATCCTTCGATTGCCTCGAAAGCGCATTCGCCGTCCAGCGAAGTGATCGTCGAATGGCGCGCGCTCACGCTCGTCCTGCTCGACGAGATCGCCGCTCGCGTGCGCGAGAAGCTCGGCAAAAGCGCGGCCGAGTTTCCGCTGGCGAAGGTCCTCGAAGGCGGAACATGGCATGCGGGCCGCAAACTCGCGCGCGAGAAGCGCAAAGGCGGCGGCCCGCCTCTGAATTTGGACAGTGACGGAACGGTTTTTTAGGAGACGTTATGAAGAACCTGACATTGGTCGATCACCCCATCATTCGCCACTCGCTCACGCGCTTGCGCGACAAGAACACGGAATCGTCGGCGTTTCGCCGCAAGCTCTACGAGCTCTCGCGACTGATCGCGTTCGAGGCGACGCGAGATCTCAAGGTGGACATGGTGCAAATCGAAACGCCGCTCGCCAAAATGAAATCCGAGAAGATCGTCGACTGGCCGGTGGTCGTTTCGATCATGCGAGCCGGAAACGGAATGCTCGATGGGTTGCTCGCGATGATGCCGTTCGCGGCGGCCGGGCACATCGGCATCTACCGCGACAAGTTCATCAAGAATACGGTCGAGTATTATTTCAAGCTTCCCGGTAATGTGAAAGGCAAGCGCATTTTCCTCGCCGACCCTCTTCTCGCCACGGGAGACACGGCGGTCGCGTGCGTCGATCGTTTAAAGCAATTCGACGTCGGTCCCATCACCATGCTTTGCGTGCTCTGCTCGAAGCAAGGGCTCGAACGCCTGTGGAAGTTCCATCCCGACGTGAAGGTGTACGCGGTTTCGGTCGAGCCCGAGATGAACGAGCTCGGCTACTTGATTCCCGGGTTGGGCGACGCCGGCGACCGTCTTTACAAGACGTTGTAAAGGAGCCTGCGTGCAAAAGGGCTGTTTTGTCATTGCGATTGCGGGAGGGAGCGGGAGCGGAAAGACGACTCTCGCCCGCCACATCTCACACGCGCTCGCCGGCCGCGGCTGCGCGATGCTCGGTCAGGACAGCTACTACCACGACCAAAGCGCCCGGTTCGATCATGACGGCGGATCGGTCAACTTCGACCATCCTAGCGCGCTCGAGTTCTCGTTATTAGCCAAGCATCTTGAGGCCCTTCGTCGGGGCGAGCCCGTCGAAGTGCCGAGCTACGATTTTGCGACCCATAAGCGTATTTCGAAAACGACCGGCTTTACGCCGAAGCCGTTCGTGCTGGTCGACGGCACTCTCATTCTCTCGCGGCGCGAGCTGTTGCCGTTCTTCGACGAATCCGTATTCATCGAGGTGCGCGAGGAGATCCGCTTCCAACGGCGCCTTCACCGCGACGTTCACGAGCGGGGCCGTACCCCCGAGGGCGTGCGCGAGCAGTTCTTTACACAGGTCAAGACCATGCACGATCAATTCGTCGAGCCGTCGCAAAACTCGTGCACGATCCTAGTTCGGGACAACCGCGAGGTCATTTCAAGAAAACCGGGCTCCGCGATGCACACGGAGGTTCTGGAAATCGTCAGAAAGTTCGCCGCCCTCCCGTAAGTCACAGAAACTCAGTAACAAGCTTCCAAAAAGTACATCGTTCGATTGCGAGCGTGGAATGTCGCCCAATCTGTAGTAACTCAGATGGCTCCTCAGGCAAGGAGTCTATATGAAATTAGTAGGTGTGATTCTCTTGAGCATGGTTTCGTT
>CAYPFC010000186.1:0-1260 GCA_964409815.1 uncultured Pseudobdellovibrionaceae bacterium | reverse complement strand
GGCTACCCTCGGGGCGCTTCAAATGGAATGCCGCGACGTTCAGGTGATGGAGCAGGACGATCAGGGCAATATCACGTTTATCTCGGGCGATTATTCGATCGCGATTCACGATTCGGCCGATGGCAAGCGCGGACTCGCCGCGGTTCTTACGACTAAGGACGGACAGTCGTTCACCGATCTCGACGTGCGGATCGATATGATTCCGGCTAAAGACGCTGAGAACGTAAAAGAGCTCGCGTCGGTTCTCGCGCCGAGCATTAATTGGAGCGACGTCGCCAACGTTCGCGCGGGCACGATTCGCGTCGAGGCGAACGAGCAAGATGCGTCGGGCATGACAATCTTCGAGATCCAAGACGCGCAAGGCACGGTACTTTCCCGCTTGACCCAGATCGGCTGGGGCTTCGGGAAGTGCTCGAATTAAATAGCCACGATTTTTTTGAGCTCGGCCTATCGAGAGCCTCAGTTCGAATAAAACGCGAGTACTTCCGCTGCGGAAGTGCTCGAGGTTCGAGTCTTCGAAGAAGCGCGACCGTGAGTACGCGAGGCCCGCGTCTTCGAAGAGGCGCGATCGTGGCGGAGCGAAGTCTGTCCGTCCATGAGAGGCTTCTCCCGCCGCCATCCGGGCGGCGTGACCGTAAAGGCGCGGGAAATTGAGGTTTGATTCTTTAGACAGCGGAAGTGCGTTTGCGAATGAATCGCCAGCTCGAATAAAACGCTAGCACTTCCGCTGCGGAAGCAGGTCGGTTCCGGATCTGGTTCTTCGTTTCATTGCACTTTCTTTCCTGCCGCGCGTCCGGCACGATCTTCGGCGGCTAACCCGCAGGATACTTGAAACTCGAGAGCGCTTCGTTGACTTGCTTCCCGCCGCCGTTCTCGAGCTCTTCTTGATGGGAATCGAAAATCTTGATCAGGCGCGGAGCTTTCCGGCGCCCGGCCTTCGTTAATGTAAACACATACGCGCGCGCGTCCCCACGCAATAGCCCGCGCTCGATCAAGCCCTTTCGCTCAAGACTCCGCAAGGCGTGCGAAACATTCGAGCGCGTACACCCGAACGTCGCCGCGAGCTCTGAAGGGCGAACCGCGCGCTCCTCGAAAAAGATCCCGGTTAAAATCAACGCTTCGATGAAATGCACGTCTTCCGACGCCAACCGCGCTTGAAAGCGACGGACGATACGGTCGTAGGCCGAATAAAGCGCGTACACCGGGGAGGTTTTTAAAAACGCCGAGATTCGCATGGAAACCATCCCTACTCCCACATTG
>CAYPFC010000185.1:3921-5945 GCA_964409815.1 uncultured Pseudobdellovibrionaceae bacterium | reverse complement strand
CGGTGATGGCGTCGGCGTTCGGATCGAGAACGCCCACGCCCGGGCCGTCCGCCTGCTCGACAACGATCGAGTTTTCGCCCGTTACGATTCCTTCGATGCCCGCGATGTCAACGGTCGGAGCGGGAGCCGCATCCGCCGCTTGATCGGTGGATTCACCGTCCGCTGCGTCTTCGGTCGTCGTTCCGGCCGTGGTCGCTTCGGTCGCGGCCGTCGTCGTTGTCGCGCCCGCCGCTTCGCCCGCGGCGGCTTCATCCGTCGAAGTCGCGGGAGCCGCGGCCGGAGCGGCTTGACCGCCGGCTGCCGCGTACGCGACGTCAAACTTTTGCGGCTCGCCGATGTTCGAGTGCGTGACCGCGTAGCCTTCGCCCGTCAGTTGGATCAAGAAAGCCGCGACGGCCTTCGATCCATTGTCGAGATTGAACTCGATGCGAACTTGAATGTCGTTGCAAGTCGTGTCCTTGCAGTTGCCGAGAACGTAGACTTTATTTCCGACTTCCACCGCTTGAAGGGTATCGACCGTCTTGAGCGAAATCGCAAGGTTCGTCGTCTGACCGCTGCTCGTCACCTTCAAAGGAGCTTGCGCGACGTGAAGCGTGCGAACGTCCGCGCCGATCACGACGACGGCGTCGAGGCTCAGCGTGCGCTGGCTGCGATCGCCTTCCACGAACATCGAGATACCTTTGATCAATCCGGCCGCGACCGAATCGGTCGAGCCGTTGAGAGCCGCGTCGTTCGCGACGATCAAATCGGCAACGTTGACCACGCGTTGTTGCGCGGGATCTTCCGAAACCGGCTGTTCGAGCTCGTTCAGCACTTGGCTGCGAGCTTCTTCATTCGCGAAATCCTGCAGGAGCTCCGTTGCAGGAGCCGGAGCGGGCGCGGGAGCGGCTTCTCCTTCGCCTGCCGGAGCGGGAGCGGCGCCGCCTTGTGCACCGCCCTGGGTGCCCGTGCCGTCGGCTACGGTTCCGGGATCAATCGTTCCGCCGGGGCCGGTTTGTTGGCCGCCCGATGCGGGAGGATTGCCTTGAGCGTTTGAGTCCGCGGGAGGTTGATTCTTCGCGAGCCACTCGGCACGCTGCTCGGGCGTGGACTTCCACGACTTGAAGCCGTTGGTTCCGCGACCGTCATTGCAGGCCGCAAGAAGACTTGCGACCAAGCAGCCGGCCATCCCGGCTCTGAAAACGTGCAACGTGTTTTTCATAAAGAATTCCTCTCCCTCGGAATGGAGATTCCCCTTGGGGACTCCAAGCCGTAACCCGTATTGAGCAAGTTGGGTGCCATCACAGGGAATGTTTACAAGCTCGTAGAATTCCTAACAGAGCCAAAACTCGTCACTTCTTGCCGTATAAACGGCTAAAAGCTAAGGTTTTGAGGAGCAAAGGACCTCCTTATATAATGCAAGCTTCCCGACGCGATTTTCTCCTATTTATGTCCGCCATCGGCGCCTCCACTCTCTTCCCGAGCTGTTCGTCCCTCCCGAAAGGCCTCCCGTTCCGGCCCTTAAAGCCGACGTCCGCGGACGCTTTGAAACTCGCGGAGGGCTTTCGGTACGAGATGCTCCTGCGCTGGCGCCAGCCGCTCAATGCGTCCGGCGCGCGCTTCGGATTCAATAACGATTTCATCGCGTACCTGCCCCTCGGCGAGGATCCGGGCGAGGGCCTTATGTGGGTGAATCACGAGTACCACGATCCGTATTTCAACAGCGGCTGGCGCCCGGGTATGCCGCGCACGCTTGAGCAGGTGGAGATCGAGCGCCGCGAAGTCGGCGGCTCCATCGTGCACGTTAAGAAATCGGAAGGCGCATGGAGAATGGTTGAGCGCTCGAAATTCAACCGCCGTATCGACGCGTTTACGCCCATTCCCCTCGTGAGCGAAAAACCCATTCACGGAAAACGTGAAGCGATCGGAACGTTCGCGGGATGCGCGGGCGGAGTCACGCCTTGGGGCACGGTCCTGAGCTGCGAGGAGAACTACCAGAACTTTATCGGCGAAGTTTCGTTTGATAACGGTAAGCGCGTGATCAA
>CAYPFC010000185.1:0-3911 GCA_964409815.1 uncultured Pseudobdellovibrionaceae bacterium | reverse complement strand
GTTTGCCAAACTCCCGCCCGAGCATTACGGCTGGGTCGTCGAGATCGACCTAAAAACCGCGAAGGCGAAAAAACTCACGGCGCTCGGTCGCTTCGCGCACGAATGCGCGACTTGCGTGCTCGCTCCCGACGGCCGAACGGTCGCGTACTCGGGCGACGACACCGAAGACGAGCATCTCTACAAATTCATCTCGGCGAAACCGGGCTCGCTCGAGCGCGGAGACCTGTTCGTCGCCGACACCATCAACGGACGCTGGCTTCCGCTCGACCGCGCGAAGGATCCGCGGTTGAAAGCCGAGTTCAAGGATCACACCGATCTTTTGGTACAAACCCGGCGCGCGGCGAAGATCGTGGGGGCCACGCCCCTCGCGCGGCCCGAGGATATCGAAATTCAACCCTCGACGGGCGCCGTGTTCGTTTCACTGAGCCTCTCGCCGAAAAAGAAGAATCTCTTCGGGTCGCTAATGAAGATCGTGGAGAAAGACGGCAATCCCCTAAGCCTCGAGTTTCAGGCGACGACGTTCGCGGCCGGCGGCCCGGGATCCGGATTTTCGTGTCCCGACAATCTCGCTTTCGACAAGCGCGGAAACCTGTGGATGACGACGGATATCTCGGGATCGAAAACTTTGCGGGCCCCCTACAAAGAGTTCGGCAATAACGGGCTCTTTTATATTCCGCTTTCGGGCGATGGCGCCGGGCAAGCTTATCAAGTCGCCTCCGCGCCCCTAGGCGCCGAGCTCACCGGCCCGTGCTTCGCTCCCGACGGCGAGACACTCTTCCTATCGGTGCAACATCCCGGCGAGCGCTTCCACGACGGCAAACACTTCGCGAGCCACTGGCCCGATGGCGGCGCGAGCGATCCCGCGCCGTGCGTGGTTCAGATCACCGGCCCGATGATGACAAAGTTACTTAACGGCTGAGTTGCTTGAGGGCCTCTTCGGCGCTGGTGGCGGGCGCGAGGCAACGCCCCTCTTCGCAAACATAAATCCCCGGCTTTGTTTTACCCTTCGCGATCGGCCATCCGCTTTCGGCGGTTTGCCAAAGCACGTAAGGATTAAACTTCAAAAACTCCGCGCCCGCGAACTCGCGCGCCCACGGCGCATCGGCGATGACCGCGACCTTCGCGTTGGACAAGCTGAAATCGGCAGCGAGCGCGAGATACGGCAAACTCGAGGGATACTGTTTGAATTTCGCGAACAAAGAGCTCTTCAGACGCTCGGCCTTCTGCTGGAACTGGCTGTCCCCGGTGAGCAAGTACAGGCGCTCGAGGTTCAGCGCGGCCATCGCGTTCGCAGAGGGCGTCACGCCGTCGTAATCGTCCTTCGGGCGCAAAGGCAAGCGCGGGTCGAGACCGTCGTTTACGAAGTAACCGCCGTCCTCGGTGTCCCAGAACATTCCGTCAAGCGCGTTTTGCAGATCGAGGGTCCACTTCGTCCAGCGCGCATCGCCGTCGGACTGTTGAGTCTCTAAGCACGCGTGGATCAGCGAGGCGTAATCCTCTGCCGTCGCGGAGCCCTTCGCTTCTCCGTCCCGCCAAAAGCGCGCCAGTTTTCCTTCGGACCAGAGCCTTTCTTGCGCGAACGCTAATGCCTTTTGCGCGGCTTTCACGTAGCGCTCTTCGCCGAGCAAGCGGCCGCCAAGCGCGAACGCCCAGATCATCCAGCCGTTCCACGCGCCGATGATCTTATCGTCCAAGTGCGGAAGAGGCCGCGCCGAGCGCAAGCTTTCGAGCTTTGCCAAGACAGCATTCATTACGGGCTCGGATTTGATCTTTCCCTCGAAGCCTTCTTGCAAGTGCAGAATCGAGCGCCCTTCGAAATCCCCTTGCGGCGACACGCCGAACACGCGGCTGAGTTGCGTGAGCTCATCTTCGCTCAACGTTCTCCGTAGCTCCTCGAAGTCGTAGGTCGCGAAATAGCCTTCCTCGTTGTGGTTCTTTTCTGGGTTGTAAGAGTCGGCGTCCTGCGCGCAGAAGAATCCGCCATCTTTATGCGTGAGCTCGCGAAGAACATACTCCAGGGTCTCGCGCGCGGCGAGCTCGAGTTGCGGCTGCCCATAAAGCTTTGAGGCTTCGAGCAACGTCACCGTGAGCAAGGCTTGGTCGTAGAGCATTTTCTCGAAGTGCGGGACGAGCCACTTCTCGTCGACGGAATAGCGATGGAATCCCCCGCGCAGGTGATCGTAGATTCCCCCGCGGGCCATCTGAGTCAAAGTATTCGTGATCATCGCTTCGGCCTGATTCAAACCGGATTTGAAATCCTGGCGCATCATCACCATCAAGTTCATCGTCTGGGGGAACTTCGGCGCCCGCCCGAATCCGCCATGCTTTTCGTCGTAGTGATATTGAAAGTGGCCGATGAAGCGGCCCAGGGCTTCTTCCCAATCCGCGGCCGTGCCTTCGCTCTCGCCTTCCCCGTTCTCGCGAAGACCGCGAACCGTGTCGAGCAACCGCTCGCTGTCTTCTAGCAAAGGCGCGCGCTCCTCGCGCCAGAGCTGATCGATCCGACGCAAGAGCTGAAGAAAACGGTACTTCGGAAAATACGTTCCCGCGAAAAATGGCTTGCCTTCGGGCGTGAGCCACACGGACATGGGCCAGCCGCCGCCTCCGCTCAACACCTGCAAAGCTTTCATGTAGACGTCGTCGACGTCGGGGCGCTCTTCGCGATCGACTTTGATGGAAATAAAACTCGCGTTCAGCGCCTGCGCGACTTCTTGGTCCTCGAACGACTCGTGGGCCATCACGTGGCACCAGTGACAAGTCGAATATCCGACCGAAAGAAACACGGGCTTACCCTGTTCCTTCGCCAGACGGAAGGCTTCCTCTCCCCACGGCATCCAATGGATCGGGTTGTCCTTATGTTGTAGGAGATACGGCGATTTTTCCGAGCCTAATCGATTCATGGACCGGTTATAGGAGTGACAATTCTCGGTGTCTAGAAAATTGACACCTGCTCAGGTCGCTCGGGGGAGGTTTACGCCCAGCTCGATCTCAACGCGGCCCCCGGGGCACAAGGGGTGCAATTCCGTTGGGTGAACCTCACTCGGACAGGTGAACAATGGGTAAACTGATCCTTATTACTACCGTGCTTTTTAGCCCCGTGGCTTTCGGTCAGGGCATGATCCTGGGAGATCTCCAGGCTCCTGTCGCCGCGCCAACCCCCGCGAACAAGCCGGAACCCGCACCCGCCGTTACGACGACGGTCGCGACCCCGCAACCTGCACCCGAGCCCCCTCCCGCGCCCGCCGCCCCGGTCGACGAATGGGCGAGCGTTCGTTGCAGCAAGGGCAACTATACGAATCTTGCTTTTAATAAAACCGGAATGAGCGCGGGCGACATCATCCGCCGCATTCTCAACGTGCAAGATCCCTTCAATCGCCCGATCCGCGAGACGGAAGGCGCGAGCGGCGCCCAACGCTACAAGCATAAATGGGGCGGCGAGCAATTTCAGATGTTGAACTCGAACGGCGTACTGACGTTCTCTAAAGGCACGCTCTTTGGACCTGTTTATCTTCCGGCAAAGGTTTGTCTCGAGGATGATAACCGCACCGTCATCGCGGTTCTTGACGGCAGCTCCGTCAACAAAGGCCAGTTCCGCGTGAACATCAGCGCGCTCGGCGCCGACGCCATCCAGGTTTCCGGATTGGATGAAGGCGGCAAAGCGCTACAAGGCACATTCACGGTTCGCTAAAAGACAAGGAGCGCTTCATGTCGACCAATCTCACTCGCCGCCTCGTGCTCGCCATCGCACTCGCACTGTCCTCGGCTCCCGCGTTCGCCGCTCTTCAGGCGCAAGTCCCGGGCGATTGGGGATTTCAAAATGTCGATAAATCGAGTTACCTGGCTCGTTTCACCGCCGGCGCCGACGCCGTCATCGTGAAAAAGAGCTCCAATCCCAGCGAAGTCACCCCTTC
>CAYPFC010000184.1:0-5955 GCA_964409815.1 uncultured Pseudobdellovibrionaceae bacterium | reverse complement strand
CGGCGTCGCGGTACACGGCCGCGAGCGTGGGCAACCAAGCGATCGGCGCGGTGATCATGAGACCGACGTCCGAGCCCACGCCCAGGCCTTCGCTCGAAAGCGTGTCCAGATCCAGGTCGGTGCTCGCCGGATCGATGTCGTTCGCGTAGTACTCGGTGCGGTTGACGACGCGAACGTTGGCGCCGAGCTTAATGATCCCGCCCCAAATGGGCAGGTTGAAGCCGAACACGCCCATGTAATCGTCGCGATAGTCGTACATGTACTGGTTGGTCTCGCTCACGAGCTCGCCGTTAACCTCGTACTTCACGAGAAGACCGAAGCCGAAGTTGGGAACGACAACCGATGGGAAAACCTGACCGCGGACATGCATGAACTTGTCCGGATTCTCGAGGGCTTTTTCGAGCGCCTCTTGCGGCTTGATCATGTTGAGAACGTCGAGACCCGCGATCTGCTCGGTCTCGGCGCCGACGTCGATCTCGGGATCGACGAGCGTGATGAAATAGTCGCGCAGCTTTCCGAGGCCCGCGGGATTGATTAGAAGCGCGGTCTCGTCGTTCACGACCGCCACTTGCGCGCCGCCCATGCCGAGCCCGCGTATCCCGTTATAATTCTCATAGCGCTCGCGCGCCAAGGCGTGAACCGATGCCAATGAGAGTATGAGAAGAAAAACTCGCCACTTCATATGACTTTTATCGGTGGGCGCGCGGCTCATCTTGAGACGCTCGATCCACTTCAAGACTCTCGTCCGGGACTAGTTGTCCGCACGCCGGCTTCGGGGGAAAATAATGGCTAACAAGGATGTCGACCATGAGAAAACTTACGCTCTTCGCCCTGATGTGCGCCTTTCCGTTCCTCTCAAGCTGTAACTCGGGAGAAGAAGCGGACGATCTCGCGAAAGCGCAACAGTGTCTCGATCAAGTTCCGCAAAGCGATCCCGCGTCGGCGTCGAATTGCCTTCAGTACGTGGAGAAATACAGCTCTCAGCAAGCCAACATTCTTAAGTGCTCGATCTATATGACTTCCGGCGGACTCATGGAGAACAAAGTCGTTCAGGCCGCCGAAGCGATGCAAGACTCATCGAACGTGACCAACAAGGAAGCGGCGTACATGTCGATCCTCGCGCTCGACGTTCCGGACGCGAACGCCGGCTACACGAAGGCCGTCGACGGCAACGTCTTCTGCCAGGCTTCGGGCATCGCGGGACTTCAGTACATCGGCGGCCTGGTCGTCGCCGGTTCGTACATGGCCAAGACGATGAGTTTGCTCGGCATCACTCTCGACATCAATAACCCCGAGGCGGCCGTGTCCCAGCTTATCGATACCTGCACCGCCGATCTCACTCAATGCGCGTCGGACCTTCCGACCCTGGGCGAGACCGTGCTGACCTTGGCCGAGTCCTATTGCGGTACCGAGGATTCCGACGACGAGATCTGCGGCGACATCAACTCGGCGGTCGCGTCCTCGGGCGCGGATCCTTCCGATATCGGCCGCGCGCTCTTTTGCTTCATGGAAACTCCGGCCCGCCAATACGATCCCGTGAATGACGTCTGTTTATAAACACGACCAAAGTGCCGCGCGAGCGAATCTAGACATGGGCCCCGTGGTGGGGCGCACGCGCGTCTTCTAAAATATAGATAGGAAAATCCGGAGGCAGGGATGCGACTCATCGCGCGGGCGCTTTTGTGCGCGGCTCTTCTCGTGGGCAATGTGAATTGCTCCGTGAACGTGCTTGAAATTTTCGCGGACAAAACGACCAACGAGGCGCTTTACGTCGATGCGAAACGCAAGATGAACGAGGGCGATTACGAAGGCGCGCTGGAAATCATCGATTCGATGACCGACGATTATGAAGCCCAACGCGAAGTCGTCGTGCTGAAGGCCTCGGCCTATGCGGGAATCTGCGGCTTGGTGTTTTTGCCGTTCGTGGAAGCGCTCGGCGATTTGGGAACGACCCGTCTTTTCCCGCTGCTGCTTTCGCATTTCCGCGGCGGGGCGACGGTGGCGAAGATCGACGCGTGCATCGAGGCCGAGACCCTCGTCACGGGAATCGGAACTATCGCTCAAAGAACCAACGACGAGAATCTTTTATTGCTCATGATCAGTTTCGCCAAGATGGGCGTGATCTTGAGCTACTACGGGGACGTCGACCAAGACGGCACCGTGACCGCCGCCTACGACGTCTGCGCCGACGGCGGCGGCTCGCGCACGGCCGGAGGCGCGATCGCCGAGGCCGACGCGCGCCAATTCGGAACGGGGCTCACGCAGGCGATGGCCAATATCCAGGCGGTAAGCTCGTCGATCGATCTGGGCGGCAGCTCGTTGACGGCGATTTCCGACGCGTGCGCGGACCTCGCGGCGATTCCTCCCGCCGGGGACTATGACTTCTGCTCGGTCACCGATCCCGACGACTTCACGACCGAGCACCTGTACGCCATTCGAAGTTTGTTGAAAGAAGATTCGGTCGTGGGGCTGGACTCCATGGGCTGTAACGGAGACGTCAGCGTTTGCGAATGCATTCCTTAAGCCGCCTCGCGGTTTACCTTACCTGCGCGATTTCGACGGCGCTTGCGAGCGCGGAGCCGATCTCCACCATGCATTCCTCGGTGCGCGCGCTCGGAATGGGCGACGCCTACACCGCGCTCGCGCGTGATTCCTCGGCCTTGTATTACAATCCGGCGGGACTCGCGCGCGTCACCGGGATCAACCTCAAGATCTTTCAGATCCGCGCGGGCGCGAGCGGGCTTGAGGCCTACGAGCGCATTCAGGAAATGCAGGGAAGCGAAGGCGGGGAAGAATACTCCGACATGATTCAAGAGCTTTACGGCGAGCACGTGTGGACGGGCATCGGCGGCGATACGGCGATCACCGTTCCGATGTTCGGTTTCACCGCATACAATCACACCGACGCTTTGATACAAATCGACAACCCGGTGAACCCGCAGATCTACACGAGCATCATCAACGATTACGGGTACACGCTCGGCATCGGCATTCCGACCTCCCCGTTCACGGCGCTCGGCGTGAACCTGAAGTACGTCAAGCGCTCGGGCGCGCGCGTCCCGTACGGCGCGAGCGTCATCGCCGACCTCGATCCCGACGTGCTCTACAACAACATCACGGGATGGGGTAAGGGCTACGGCGCTGATGTCGGAATGAACTTTCAGATTCCGGCGCCGTTTTTCTCGGCAACCCTTTCCGCCGTCTGGCGCAATGTCGGCGACATGAAATTCCGCTCCGATGACCCGAACGCCGACATTCCCACCGAGTACCAGGACATGACCGTGGGCGCGTCGCTTCTCTTTGACACGCCTCTTTTGACGGTGGCTCCCGCACTGGATGTTCGCTACCTGAATCGCGAGGACATCCAACTCATGCGCAAAATCAACTTCGGTGTTGAAATAGGCATCCCTTTCTTGGATATTCGAGGAGGCTTTCACGAAGGTTATTACACCGCAGGGCTCGGCGTGAACATGGGACTCTTCCGTGTCGACGCCGCCACGTACGGTGTTGAACTGGGGGAGTATCCTGGACAGATTGAAGACCGCCGATACGTTGTGGAGTTCACGATGGAGCTCGGAGTGGGCAGCTTCGGCGCGTCCGGCTCGGGCGGCGGTGCCGACGGCAAGGGCGGCAAAGGCGGCGGAAAATCGAAATCCATTTGGGGCGGCTCGAGCCGGCTTAAGCAGCGCCGTTAATCCGAGTCCTACGGACGAGAATACCTCCCATGCTTGAGATTCTGCCGTGCCCGACTCCGGACGATAAGCGCCGCTTGGTTGCCGCGCTCGATCCCAAAACCGAAACTTGGGTCGTCTCCGATCTCCAATCCAAATGGCACCTTCAAAAGGATCTGCTGGAGAAGTACGGCGTTCTCGAGAAAACGTCGGTCATGCGCGCGCTCGAGCTTTGGGAGCGCCTGAGCTTTCAGATCTTGCCCGAAATGCAGCTGCTCTCGACCGAGCTCGCGCAAACTTTGTTTTGGAACTGGATCGAGCCCAAGGGTTTGCCCTGGGCTAAGTCGCCGCACGCGGTTCCGGTCGTGCTGAACCAGATGAAAATGTGGATGAGCATTTTCTCGGACCCGAATTACCCGGAGCTCATGTCGGAATGGTTCCGCGAGAATCAGGAGTCTTACACGCGCTGGGGTCACTGGTTCGAGCTCTGCGCCGATATTTGGAATCGCTGTCAGGAGCGCGGGCTCTTGATGAAAGAGTGGCTTCCCGCGCTTTTGCTCTCGCAAGATCTCGATCAGGTCGAATGGAAAAAGGATTTGATCTTCGATCTCGGCCCGCAGATCTCGCAGGTCGAGGGACAATTGATCAACGAGATCGCCAAGCGCACGAACGTCAGGGTCCTCATCCCGGATGCGCCATGGGTGGGAATGATGCCGAACACGCTGCGCCCGTACGAGTCTCTGGATGGCGTCTCGATCACGCCGGAGCCGGATTGGCAGCCGGTCCCTGGAGAAGGCACGACGTTCGGCAGATTTTCGACCCAGCTCGCGGAGACGAAGGACGCCGTCGCCCGCGTGCGCGCGTGGCTTGAGAGCGGCGTCGATCCGCAAAAGATCGCGGTGGTCGCTCCCGACATCGAGGAGTACTGGCCCGCGCTTCACCTGTACTTCAAACAAGAAGGAATTCCCGTCGGGAAATCGCTGTGCGCGAAGCTCGGGGGATTTTTAGAGATGGCGCGCTGGCTCGCGTCCGTCCGGACGGCGATGAAAAAGGTGACGAGCGGGGACCTTGAAATTCTGCTCTTCACCGAAGCGAGCGAGCCGCGACTTGCGTTCGACGAGTTCCGCGTCTTGTTCTCGCAAGTGTACGACGCCGCCGATCTGGGCCGGGCGCGCGCGCTCTTTGAGGGCACCGCGGCTCTTCCGGTCGACGAGCCGCTGAAGATGAGCGAATTCCTCGGATGGGCGCTCAAATTCTGGGAGTCCGGCGCGGTCACCGAGCGCTTGCTGACGCTGCTGCAAAACGTCGGCGCCGAGGTTCCGCGCGATCTGGAGCTCAAGCCCGCGCAGTGGCTGAGCTACGTGGAAGGCATCCTCGCCCGGCGCGAAGTCACACTTGAGCCCGGAGACGAAACGGGAATCTGGTGCGTTTCGTTGAGCTCGGCCGACTGGCTACCGGCGACGCACGCTTTGTTTCTAAACCTGAACGAGGGCGCCCTGCGCTCGCTCGATCAATCTCCGGTCGGCGCCGGCGAGGCGCAAAGAATTTTCGCCGACACCGGCTATGCCGTCGGCACCAACGATCGCCAGGAGCGGGAGTTCGAGTTTCTCTGGTTCTTGAGCCGCCCGTGGAACGCGCTCAGGCTGTGCTTTTCGGAAACCGATTTTCAGGGGCGCGTGCTGACGCCCTCGCGGCTTTGGATGTGGTCGGGATTTATTTCCGGGCAGCTCAAAGACAAGCCGGAAGTTCCGCTCGACACGCGCTGGGACGAGCTTCAGCGGTTGAGCGTCGACGAGCTCTGTCGGGCGCGCACGCTCGGCGACGGGCACGCGCGCGGATTGGCTTCGGCATTGAAGCGCGACACCGACGCCTCGGTGAGCTCGTGGTCGGCGGGGAGCGAAGCGCGGGTTTCGGCCTCGTCCCTGGAGAAATTTTGGGAGTGCCCGTTCGCCTACGCCGCCGGGCGGAAGCTGAAGCTCAACGACGACGCCGTTTTGGATTTGGATCTTGACCACCGCGGGCGGGGAAAGCTTCTGCACGCGATCGTCGAGAGGCTCAGCGAAGAGCCCATGCGCTTCGAGCGGTCGGACGACGAACTGAGAGCGCTGGTCGACGCCTGCCGCGCGGACGAGCGCATTCGCCTCGGCGAGGATCGACTCTGGCCGGCGATCCGCGCGCATCTGCCGATGATGACGCTGCTTTCGATCACCGGCACCTCGGCCTACAACACGATGGCCTATTGGGGGCTGCAATATACCCACGCCATCAACGGATTGCTGATCCA
>CAYPFC010000183.1:0-5992 GCA_964409815.1 uncultured Pseudobdellovibrionaceae bacterium | reverse complement strand
CGCGTTTGTCATCGAGCCGCGTTTTTACCACGCCTCGAAAGTTTACAGTCTTAAAGTGCCCGGCTGGACCGAGGGACTTCGCGGATTGCGCGTCGCCGTTCTCACGGATTTGCACATCGGCTCGCCACATAACGGAATCGAAAAACTAAGGGAGATCGTTCGTCTTACCAATGAGGAAAAGCCCGATCTGATTTTGATCGCGGGAGATTTCGTGATTAAGAGCGTGCTTGGTGGGACGTTCATCGGTCCTGACGAGTACGGCCCGCTCTTAAAGGAGCTCAAGGCCACCATCGGAGTCTATGCCGTTCTCGGGAACCATGATCACTGGCACGACGCTAACGAGATCGCTTCCGGTCTTGAGCGGATCGGCATTCCGGTTTTGACCAATCTTGCGCGTAAACTCACCTTTAAGAGCGAGGAGTTTTGGCTCGTAGGAATCGACGATCACTGGGCTGGAAAACCCGACATCACGGGAGCACTCAAACAGGTCAGTGATGTGAAGCCGGTGCTCGCGTTCACGCATAATCCCGATCTGTTTGTCGAAATTCCCGCGCGAGTCAGCCTCACCGTCGCGGGGCACACGCACGGGGGACAGGTATATATACCGTTTGTCGGTCGCCCCATCGTGCCATCCAAGTACGGTCAGCGCTATGCCGTGGGCCACATCGTCGAGGACAATCGTCACCTTTTCGTCGGCCAAGGCACGGGGGTGAGCATTATCCCGGTACGCTTCCTCGTGCCGCCGGAAATCTCAATTTTATATTTAGATTAATGGCCGACGCGGTAGCGGCCGGACTGCGAGCAAAGCACTCGTGTCCCGCTCTTCAGAGTGATTTTAAAGGTCCCCGGCTCACGGAATTTGAAAAAATCCTTCGGGCCGAAGTCGTCGAACTCTTTCACGCGCGGGTCCATTTCAAAAGGCAGGAGCTTGTTAAACGTTTCGCTGTCCGTCTTGCCTCCGTGAGCGGCCGCGTACTCGACCAGCAAAGTCGGAGAGGGCTCGACGGATTTGATGAGCACGATCCCGTTGAATTGCTCGTTCGGATCCCAATTGCCGATCGAGAAGAGCTCGTGCTTCCAAACGATCTGGCCCTTCTCCTCCACTTCGTATTTCGTATAAGCCTTAAGCCACTCGCCACAACCTTTCGTGGTCTGCGCGAAAGAATTTTGCGAGAGGATCAACATCAATGCCGCAAGAAGTAGCTTATTCATCACTGAGCTCCGCAGATGTTCGGGTCGTACTGATAATTACGACACGTCTCACGCGTTGTCGCGTTCGACGGGAAGCATATATGAACGTGGTTGTCGTGTCCACCGGCGTAACCGGCGCCCGTGCGGGAATCGTTGAATAAAACGACCGAAGCGCCCTTCGCTTTCGCCATTTCGATGAATTCCGTCGTTCTCGAGCGGCTGTAGCGATCGCTCCAGCGCGTGATCGCCGTGTCGCTGAAACCGCCGGTGCGCATGGGACGGAAGTCGATGCAATTTCCTTCGGTGTGTGAGCGGTGGCCGTTCCATTTGGGGCGCGTTTTGTGAGAGATGTCGCCCCATTGGATCGTCGAGCCGCTGCGGTCCGGATAGCGGGCTTTCCAGTCTTGGAGCAGCGACATCATTACGCACGCGGTGATCGGCGCGGCGTACGCGTCGATTCCGTTCGCGTTGTCCGGGTTATAGTGATGGCTTCCGCACGGGCCGACGTTGCCCGCCGAACCACGCAAAGGCATGCGGACCAGACCGCGGTTGCGTCTCCACGTATCGATGTTGCCGAGCGATTGAACGCCGGCGACGACGTCTTTCAAGTCTTGGATCTGATTGTTCGTCGTGCAATTCGTGCACTCGACGACCGTGGTCGCTTCCGTTTGGGCGTCCTCGGGCGATCCGTAGTTTGCCGCCTCACGCGGAAGCGAAGCGAGCAAGTTATCGGACGCGCGCAAGTATTCGCTGTGCACCCAACCCTCGGCCGGGCAGTTCCCCGGGGGATTGTCGATGTGAACTCGGACCCAAGCGCGGTACGTATCGGTCGCCGGGCGCTGCTCGACAACGGATACCGCGGTGTCTTTCGGAAGGCTGCAAAGTAAGTTGCGGTTGTTCGCGGAACCGGGGCTCGAGCGTAGAGAAAGCGAATCGGCGCCGTCCACCATCATGCTCGATCCACGCGCGCCCGTCGGCTGAAGACCGTTGATCGAGATCCAGCCGCCGCCCGTTCCCGGGCAACGATCCGAGTTAAACGTAACGTAGGCGTAATCTCCATCGGCGTTGAGCTTGGTCGGAGTGAGCGGCGTGCCCTTGGAAACCGAGCAAAGACGATCGCCGTTTTGATTTCGAATATTGTAGTTGTTTGTCGCCTGAAAGCCCGGAAGCGTCGTGGCCGCCGATGTCGCGCCCGCCGGAACCACGCTCACCGCGCTCGTCGCCGTCTCCGCGTTCGCGGTTGCGGCCGGTGCCGGATCGGTGGCAATGGTCGTGCCTAAGCGATCCGGTGAGGTTACGGCTGTCAAAGAATCCGCGGGGTTCACGAACCCCAAGCCTTGAGCAAGCACGGTCGTCGGCGTGAGCATCGCCAGGACGAGCAATATTAGAATGTGCCTGCAAGTCGGACTCAAAATACACCTTTGCCTTTTGTAGCTACCCGGAAATTTTGCAATTCAACGGCCCTTGGACCACTCCAATTAAGGCCGTTTAACTACCGATATTTACATGGCAATTAGGCGATTGAATCACCTTGAAACAGGGTCGATTTCGTCCGCAACCCCAACACGTGTGTTACAAATCTGCGCCTGTCCAACTAGAAGACAGCTGTCACACCGATGATCAAATTCCGTCCCGGAAGCGGCGCGATCTCCTTGAGAACGGAGACGTGATTTCGAGCCTCTTGATCGAAGACGTTGTTGAGTCTTGCGAAAACGTTCAAGCCCGCAAAGCCCGTATAGACCGGTCTTTCGGCCCCAAGATGAACGAGCGTGTACTCGCCGGTCGCCTCTTCGTTCGGCGCGGTCTTCGTCTGCCGTTCGCTGCGCTCGACTTGCACGTCGAAGCGCCAAGGCTCGAGCTTATAGTAAAGCCCCAGAGTTTCACGAATGGGAGTGACGCGCGGGAGAGAGTGTCCCGTCTGCCGATTCACGCCCCGGACAAAGTCCGCTTTGAGCTCAAGCTCGAAGCGGCCGAGCTGGCGGCGCCACTCGAGCTCCGCCCCGTAGAAGCGCGCATTCACGGCTTGATAGTTGTAAATCTCGAACGGATCCTCGGGATCGCCGTCGTCCGTACCGCTCGGCTCGAGCGCGATGAAGTCGTGAAAATCCTGAAGGAAGACACTCAAGCGGGATTGCGAAGAACCGCCCTTGTATCTCCACGACAGCTCGGCGGAATGCGAGTGCTCGAGTCCTAGATCGGCGTTGCCGACCTCATTTTGCCTCGTCGCCACGTGCCGCCCGTTCGCGAAAAGCTCTTGGTAATTCGGCGCCCGCTCGGTGTACGCGGCGTTGAGCGCAAACGCGTGATGGGCACTCGCTTCGACAAGCACGCCCAAGGACGCGCTGCCGCTTCCGAACGTGCGTCGGCGGGAGGGGCCGAACGTGACGGATTCTTCCGATTCGACCTCGCTCGAATCCACGCGCGCGCCAAAGGAGGGTTTCACGGTACCCTCTTCTCTCTCTTCGAAAACGAACGCCGAGAGCGCCTGGTTGCTCGTGCCCGGAAGATAGGCCTCATCGCCTTCGGCGGAAAAGTCGAAGGTGTTCCATTGCACGCCGAAAACTCCCGCGAACCCCGCGACCGCGCCGTGCTTCAGGTCAAGGCGGGTCTCGTTGCCGTCGTTCTTAAAGCGCGTGCCCGTCTCGCCTTCCTCGATCTCCTCGTGCAGATAATTCGAATAGGAATTCTTGAAGCGCACCGAGCGGAATACGCTCACGTTCTTCGCTTCTCCGCCCACGTCCCAGCGTCTTTGCTTCATGCGGATGTTCACCGCGCGCTCGGCGACGACCCCGTAGTTCGAGTCGTAAGCCGCGTAGGAAGTTCCGAGAAAGCCCTTTTCGCCAAAGACCCGCGAAACCCCGAGTGCACCCGACTGCGTACGGTTAAAGCTATTGTACACCCGCCCCTCGTCCTCCGGCGCGAGCGGGGCGGCATCGCGCACGTCCTGCGTGCGCGCGAACCCAGGAACCCGGTAGTCTTCCGCTCCCCGCGCCGAGCCGTCGGCGTGAACGACCCAGTCCGACCCCATCGCCTTTTTCAAAGCGATCGCGCCCGAGCGGCCCAAATCGTTGCTCGATCCGCGGGCCTCGGCTTTGCCCTCGAAATTTTCGGGCACTTCCTCAGGGATACGCGTCGTATCCATATTGACGACGCCGCCGATCGCGTTGCTTCCGTAAAGCAAGGCCGCGGGGCCGCGAACGATTTCGATTCGGTCAATCACGATCGGATCCATCGCGACGGCGTGATCTTGACTGGCCGACGACGCGTCCAGAACGCCCGTGCCGTTTTGCAGAATGCGGATGCGGTCGCCATCGAGGGCGAGGATGACCGGGCGGCTCGCGTTCGGACCGAATTGGCTCGAGGAGATTCCGGCTTCGCGTGAGAGCGATGCGCCGAGCGTGCTTTGCTGCTTTCGGCGAAGCTTCTCGCCCGAGATTTCGCTCACGGTGGGTACGAAATCAAGTTCGGAGGGCTTCTTGGTTCCGTAAACGGTAATTCCTTCGATTCGATCGGCATGGGCCGTGCTGAGGAGAAGCGCGAAAAGTATAGTCATGGAGAGTGGGTTTAGCCGTGCTCAAATTTAATTGCAAATCATTTGCATTAGATTTTACGCCCCCGACGGGGCGCGAAAGAAACCTTTTGGAAACTTTGTTATCGATTTGCAATAAGACACTGTGTTATGTCCTGGCGGATGAATCTTGAACGCGCCTTGAAAATTCTTAGCGACTCCGGATTGCGGATTACGAATTCGCGCCGATCCATATTGAAGACACTCCTTAAAATGAAAGGGCCCTTCTCGGCTTACGATCTTCTCGAGGCTCTTCCCGGCCGCGGCAAGAATTTCGACTTAGTGACCGTATACCGGAATCTACACGCGCTCGAGAACGCGGGCCTCGTGTGTCGCGCGGACTTTTCAGACGACATGTGCCGATATCTCGTTTCCGAGCCCGGACATGATCATCATCACCATCATATCGTCTGTCGGTCGTGTAAGAAGATCGAACCCGTTGACTTCTGCATTCTCGACGCCCAGGAAAAGATCCTGGGCAAGCTGGGATTTAAGGACATTCATCACCGGCTCGAGTTTTCCGGCGTATGCGCGGCGTGCGCTTGATTATTTAGAAGCGGTTTTGCGAGCCTTGCGCTCGGCGATTCTCTGCCGCTTTTGAAACTTAGCTTGCGTACAGAAGCTTTTGAGCTCGCGCGAGTCTTTGTACTCGGTCACGTCTTGGTGAAGCGCTTGGAGCTTCGAAAGGCAGTCATCAAAGCGCCCGTTGGCAGAGTGCTCACGGGCGGCCGCGTAGAGCTGTTCTGTCGTGGGTTTTTCGTCGGCGTTCGCAAGCCCGCGAGTCGCTTCCTCGGGCGTCCAACTCGAGAATTCAGTCGTCGAGTATCCCTCAAGGCCTACGGTGTCCTTCTTGAACGCGAAATCGACCGCGAAGAACGCGAGCGCGGCCAAGGATACGAAGATTGTTATGGATGCTTTGATTTGATCTTTCATGGGCGACTCCATCTGTAGATCTCATTCTGCTACAGAAAATTGGAAATCGCCCGATCCTCTTGAAGGTTGTATCAACTTGAGACGTTTACCAGCGGATCACGATTTTACCCGCGGTGCCCGCGGCTTTCGAAGCGCCGCCCTGGCCCGCGGTTCCCCGATCGGCATCGTTCGGATTGCCCGGAGCTTGCCCGTTGCCCAACTGGATTGAAGTCGTGTAACGGCTTTGTCCGCCGCCGCCGCCCGAGCCGTTCGTATCGGCGCGACCGCCGATGCCGCCCGCGCCGCCGAGAAGGCCGCCGC
>CAYPFC010000182.1:0-6026 GCA_964409815.1 uncultured Pseudobdellovibrionaceae bacterium | reverse complement strand
GCCGGCTTTTACGGCGTGCTGCTCGGCGCGGTCGGCGCGGGGGCGATCGGCGGCGCCTTCCTGATGCCGTGGCTGCGCGCGCGCCTCGATGTCGACGGCCTGATGCTGCTGGCCGCCATTGCCGCGGCGCTCGTCATGGCGTTCCTCAAGACAAATTTGATCCCGTACACGCCGGAGCAGATTGAGCTCTTAATTCAAAATTCGTCGGTGCGTGACTCGGGGCTGATGTCGACGTTCGTTTCGGGACGAAAACTCCAAATGGAACGCCTTGGGCGGATGCTTTTCAACTCGACGGTCGTCGACAGTACGGGGGGCTTCGATGAGCCTTAGGCTCGTGCTCGTGACGTTTTTGATTGCGACGTTAGCGACGACCGGTTGCTCGGAGATGAAGTCGTCCGCGACTCCGGATCCGTCTTCGCTTTCGTTCTTCACCGATGGCGACGGCTCGCTCACGCCATCGAGCGATAAGCTCTCCGCGAACTGCGCCGACGACTCATCTTTCGATGCTTGTATCTTCCAGAAAAATCCCGTGGCGCAGGAGCAAGGTGTGGTCGCGGACCTCAATGCGGCGAGGAAGTTCGGCGTGAAGCTGCGCGGGCTGGCGACGACGGGGTTTTTAGAGAACGATCGGGTGCGGGTGCTTACGCTCTCGACGCCCAGGGCATCGTTACTCGAACGTGCGAAGTTGAAGGGCTCGATCGCTGGAGACGTAAGTTATGTTGAGCAAGCGTCCGCGTACTACTACGCGAATCTTGCGCTCGAGTTTCTAGAAAAGCAAGTCGGGTCCGAGCGCCTGCCCGAAGGGGTCTTGAAGATCTACGCCGATGACGCGTTCACCGGATACTCGGCGATGAATGGCTCGATTCACCTCGAGAAGAAGTCGACGCGCACTCCGAAAGCTTTGAGTGGCGAAGTCGTGACCCAGCTCCTCGGTCAATCTTTGGCGAGCCGACTGAGCGGTCGACAAGTTCACGCCGCGGGATCTGCGCAACATAAGAGTTGTGAATTGGAAGCGCGTGGATGTTGCGCGACGACCATGGGTTGTTCGCAGGCGTTGCTCAACGGCTTTGGCGACTACGTCGGGGCGATGATTTTTCCGACAAGCACGCGGCTCGGCGAGTCGCTTTCGAATTCCGTGCAGGGGCAACAGTTGTGTTCGCTTCGTCGTGATTTGGCGTCGATGATTACGCGAACGCGCGCGCAGGTCTTCGCGGCGTGCTCGAGTCAAGGCTATGCACCCTTGATGGGCTCGTGGTACGCGTCGTTGTGGTGGCGTTTGCGCGGCCAGATGGAGGCTCAAGAAGCGGGGGGCGCGCAAGACATTGATAAGATTTTCTTCGATCATGCGCGGGCATGGACGGGGTCGTACACGTTCGCCGACGCCAAGGCCGAGGCGCTTCGTCTGTCCGCACTCTATAAGGGCGGCAAGTACACGAGCGCAATCACCTCGGCATTTCAGTCCGCGGGATTATGAACTGTGTGCTTCGCGGGCCGACCCGCGTGTATGCCCATTCTGGCATAATCCATTTCTAAACTAATCCATTATTGGTCATCTTGCGTACAGTTCAGCTCGCACAGCTTTTGCTTATTTCGGAATATTACCCTTGAGCTTCGATTATTCCGAAATTGGCAAAACAAATGCGAACTGAACTTTATGCGAGATGAACGTGAATCGATTGTCTTATACGCCTTTTACTCCGGAATAGGCATATCTGCCGGTTGGCCCCTCGTAAAGCATAGATGGCTGAGGCAAAGCAGTTTAGAATCCACTTCGGGCATTCCCGCATGATCACCGGCTACGGGCGAAGCGCGATCCGCGCGAGAGCACCGGTATCGGATCGATCGGTGCTCGATTTTTCAAGACTTCGAAGTGCAAATGTACGCCTGTCGCGCGGCCAGATCTCCCCATTGAGCCCAATGGGTCTCCGGGTTTCACGGTCATGCCTTCGCGCGCGGTGATCTCATGCAAGTGACCATAGAGGGTCGCCCATTCCGGACTGTATTCGACCATCACCATATTGCCGTAACCTCGAAAATCTCGTCCGGCATAAATCACGACGCCTTCGTGCGCCGCTAAAATCGGCTGCCCCTGAGGTCCGCCGAGGTCGATTCCATCGTGATCGGGATCGTTGCCCGGGCGAAATCCGCGATTTACTTTTACGGGATTGACCGGCCAAAACAAACGGAACTCTCCGCCCGGCGTGTACTGGGGAACCGTTCGATGCTCGTTCAAATAGTATTCCCGTGTTTCGGCGTCTTGGGCGTAATCGCTGCCTGTGCGCCAGGTGCCGGTGCCGTCGGAATATCTGGATCCGCCCACGCCGCGATACTGCGCGCAGGAGGCGAGGCTCGTCACCGCTAGAATCAGGCCAAGAAGTCTCATGACTCTTTTATTTTATTGGCGGTAGATCGGAAACTTCAAGCAAAGCTCCCGCACCTGGCCTTTGATCTTCTTGAGCAGTGCCTCGTCTTTGGAGCCGTTCAAGACCTGA
Source organism: uncultured Pseudobdellovibrionaceae bacterium (assembly GCA_964409815.1). GTDB lineage: Bacteria > Bdellovibrionota > Bdellovibrionia > Bdellovibrionales > UBA1609 > JALHOQ01. Next base: position 3,534 of record CAYPFC010000182.1, on the reverse strand, counting down.
GCGATCCAGCCGGCGATGATTTTCATCTCGCCCTCTTTCATTCCACGCGTGGTCAGTGCGGGAGACCCGATGCGAACGCCGCTCGTAATAAACGGCGAGCGCTTTTCGTTAGGTACGGTGTTTTTGTTCACGGTAATGCCGGCGTGGTCGAGAGCGATCTCTGCGTCTTTACCTGTGATGTCGCGGTTTGAGAGGTCCATGAGAATCAGGTGATTGTCTGTTCCGCCGGTCACCAGCTCAAAACCATTGTCCAGTAAGCCGTCGGCGAGGGCCTTCGCGTTCTTCACGACTTGCGCGGCGTACGTTTTGAACTCGGGTTTCAGGGCTTCGCCGAACGCGATCGCTTTCGCGGCGATCACATGTTCAAGCGGTCCTCCCTGAATTCCGGGGAAGATCTTGGAATTCAAAGCTTTCGCGTTTTCGTTCGAGCAGAGAATGATTCCGCCGCGCGGGCCGCGCAAAGTCTTGTGAGTGGTCGAGGTCACGTAATGCGCGTGAGGCACGGGGTTCGGGTGCGCGCCGCCGGCAACGAGGCCCGCGAAGTGCGCCATGTCCACCATCAGGGTCGCGCCGATTTCATCGGCGATTTGGCGGAACAATGAGAAATCCAAAACGCGCGGGTACGCGCTGTAGCCCGCGATCAAGAGCTTCGGACTTTGTTGTTTCGCGGTGTCGCGAATCAGATCGTAGTTGATCCGGCCGGTCTTGGGATCCAACCCGTAGTGTACGGCCTTGAACAAAAAGCCGCTGAAATTGACCGGGCTTCCGTGAGTGAGGTGTCCGCCGTGCGCGAGGTCCATGCCCATGATCGTGTCGCCCGCTTTCGCCGTCGCGAGGTAAACCGCCATGTTCGCTTGCGAGCCGGAATGCGGCTGAACATTGGCGTGCTCGGCGCCGAAGAGTTGTTTTACGCGATCGATCGCGAGCTGTTCCGCCTGATCGACGAACTCGCAGCCGCCATAGTAGCGCTTGCCGGGATAGCCCTCGGCATATTTGTTGGTGAGAATCGTGCCTTGCGCTTCCATCACCGCGCGCGAGGCGTAGTTTTCGGAGGCGATCATCTCGAGCCCGTACTCCTGGCGCTCGGTCTCTAGCGCGATGACCTTGGCGATTTCCGGATCGGTTTTTTCGATGAACATCGTTCCTCCAGGAAAATTAGCAATTCAGTTTGTCAACGCGGCGTTGGTGGCGGCCGCCTTCGAACGCGGTTTTCAAAAAAAGATTTAATAGTTTCTCCGCCAACGGAAACGCGACGTAGCGGCCGGGAAGACACAAGACGTTCGCGTCGTTGTGCTGGCGAGCCATCGTGACGATCTCTTCGTTCCAGCAAAGGGCCGCGCGAATGAACTTGAATCGGTTCGCGCGAATGGCCATTCCTTGTCCGCTTCCGCAAACCAAAACGCCCACACAGTCTTTCAGGTTCGGCTCGAGCTCGCGGCAAAGTTTTTCGGCGTAATCGGGATAATCGACGGAGTCCCCGTTGAATGGACCAAGATCCCTCCACGGCAGCTCCGGATGACGCTCGATTAAATGGCGCTTCATCTCGAGCCCCGCGTGGTCACTGGCGATAAAAATGGTCTTGTACATTCCGAGGTACCTAGATCCGGCCGAACAGCAGGCTACAATTGGTTCCACCGAATCCAAAGGTATTGTTCAGCACGTAATTCATTTTCTTCTCGCGCGCCTGCTTGGGAACGTAATCCAAATCGCAGTCGTCGCTCGGATTGTCCAAGTTGATGGTGGGCGGCGCGGTGTTCGTTTTCAATGCCTGAATTGTGATCGCGCTTTCGATGGCGCCGGCGGCGCCCAGAGTGTGGCCAATCATACTCTTCGTCGACGACACCCAAAGTTTCTTCGCGTGCGCGCCAAAGACGCTCTTTACGGCCTCGGTCTCAAGCTCGTCGCCCGCGGGCGTGCTGGTCCCGTGCGCATTAATGTAATCGATTTGCTCGCCCTCGATTCCGCCGTCTTCCAATGCGTTTCTCATCGCCATCGCGGCGCCAGCTCCACCGGGGGCGGGCGATGTCATGTGATAAGCGTCGCTCGAAACGCCGTAGCCGACGACTTCGGCCAATATGCGCGCGCCCCGTTGCGAGGCGAATTCATAGTCTTCAAGAATCAAAGTCGCCGCGCCTTCCGACAGAACGAATCCGTCGCGGTCGCGATCCCAGGGGCGTGAAGCGGCCTGCGGATTGTCGTTACGCGTGCTCAGCGCGCGCATAGACGCGAATCCGGCGATCGCCATTGGCGTGACGACGGCTTCCGCGCCGCCGGCGACCATGACGTCGCACTTGCCCTGACGAATGAAATCCACCGCTTCTCCAATCGCGTGCCCGCCCGACGCGCACGCCGAGGTCACGCAATAGTTCGGGCCCTTAAAGCCGTAGGCCATGCTGATCTGGCCCGCGGCCATGTTCGTGATGACCGCGGGAATAAAGAACGGCGAGACGCGGCCGGGACCACGGCCTTTCAAAATTTCAGTCTGCGCTTCGATGTAGGGAAGCCCGCCCATGCCGACGCCGATGATGGTGCCGATGCGCGGTTTAAGGTCCTCGGTCACTTGCAATCCGGAATCCTCAAGCGCCATCTTGGTCGTGGCGAGAGAGAACTGGATAAAGCGATCCATTTTCTTTTGTTCTTTTTTGGGTACGTAGACGTCGGGATTGAAACCCTTTACTTCACCGGCGATCTTCGCATCGTACGCGGATGGGTCGAACTGCGTGATCGTTCCGATTCCGGAGCGACCGTTGACCAACCCATCCCACGACGAGGTCAAATCCAAACCAAGCGGTGTGATAAGACCCATACCCGTGACCACAACGCGACGTTGTGGTGCCGAGTTACGAACGAAGATATTTTTGCTCACTCAAGATCCTTCTTGGAGTTTACTTCTTAGAGTTTTCCTTTGCCTTGGAGATACTTCATCACGTCTTGAACAGTGCGAAGCTTCTCGGCGTCTTCATCGGGGATTTCGATTTCGAATTCCTCTTCCATAGCCATTACGAGCTCGACGATGTCGAGGCTGTCTGCACCGAGATCATCAATGAAAGACGACTCCGGCTTTACGCGCTCGGGATCGACGCCAAGTTGTTCTTCGATAATCTTCAAAACCTTCGGTTGCAGAGACATGATCAGCTCCTTCGGAAAAATTCCGTTATTATTTTCGATGTCGAGTTCTTCTTATAGCGTGAAATGCCTCAAGAAGTACAGGTTACATGTAGAGGCCGCCATTGACCTGTAGCACCTGGCCCGTGATGTAGAGCGACGCGTCGCTAAGCAGGAAAGCCACCGCCTGGGCCACATCTTCGACTTCACCCAGCCGCTGAAGGGGTATTTTGCCCTGGATAGCTTCCTTTTGCTTCTCGTCGAGTGCATCCGTCATATCCGTGACGATAAACCCAGGCGCGACGGCGTTCACACGTATCCCGCGCGAGGCGACTTCGTAGGCCACCGAGCGGGTAAAACCCTCTAAGCCGGCCTTACTGGCCGCGTAATTCGATTGGCCGGGGTTTCCCATTTGGCCGACGACGCTCG
>CAYPFC010000181.1:4788-6050 GCA_964409815.1 uncultured Pseudobdellovibrionaceae bacterium | reverse complement strand
GCGCTTCTTCGGGGGGCTTTTCTTGCGTGCGCGGACCGGCGGGGATCGGGTTTTCGAGCGGTTTCATGCGCACGCCGCCGTGATCGTCGACTTCCTCATCGCCGCTCGTGGCGATGCGAACGGCGAACTTTCTCGTCTGGAAAAGCTGAGACTCCGTCTTCCCGTTCACCACCACGAAGATCTCGATACCCACGTCTTCGCAAGGGTAACTGTCCATCTCCCAGCGGTAATGATCGGCGCAGTTCACGGTCGCCTGCAACCGGCGCTGGGCCGCGATCCGCGCGTCGGTCGGATACATGTTGTTGCAGGACCAGGGCGTCTTCGCCTTGTCGAACACGCAACGGAACTCGAGGTTCTCATCGGGCTTCCCGGGGATTTTTAAGATGCCCGTGAAGGTCATCGTCGAGCGCTCGGAAAGGATGTTGAGAAACGGCTTTTCGATCGTGAAGCTCTTCCCGCTTTCGACGACGAGATCGGGGCGCGCGACTCTCAGGCGGTCGCGAATCACCGGGGACGTTTGGTAAACGCTCACCTCCGCCTCGCGATCTTCCTTATGGAGCTGATCCTCGCGGACGAGCTGGCTTGCGACCTGCGCGGGCGTGGGATGCGCGGTCTCAGCGCCCGCGGCGACCGGAGCTCCGCTCGTGTCGCCCGTTTGGGCGCCCCCGCTCTCGGTTGAATTTTGGGGCTTTTGGGCAAGACCATGACGGGTCGTTTTCGGCTTAGGGCCGCAACCAAATACCGTGACTGTCAGCAGGACGAGAACAAACGCGTAAGCCCGCATAATATAGTCTCCCGGTTTCAGGAGTATGCAAGCCCGAGAACAGCTTAAATTGGATTTGGCGGTTCAGAATCGCTTTAACTTTTTGACAGCGTGACAAAAAAAGAAGCCCGAATTTCCCCCCGGATCCCCCCCAGCATCAGAAATTCGGGCCTCCCGATATCAGAGATCGCCGCGAGGCGACCCCTTAAAATCAACACCACCTTCGCAGGCGGTGTTTTGTGTCAAGAAAGGAAGACCAAAGATGCGGCGAAAATTATCTACCGCTATGAAAACTTGAAACAAACAAATGCGCACATTTCTGCACCATTAAAACTGTGCTACAACGCCCCATCCTCCGGAGGACCATCGTGTTTTTAATACAGCTACTTTTGTCGGCCCATGTGGCCTTTTCGGCGACGCCCGTATCCCCGGCCATCGCCTTTCAGAAGGACATTGATCACGCTTACGAACTTATTTTTCAGACCCAAGTGGGCCGCAC
>CAYPFC010000181.1:1587-4778 GCA_964409815.1 uncultured Pseudobdellovibrionaceae bacterium | reverse complement strand
AAAGCCGATGTGATCTCACTCCACCTCGGAATTTCCCTCGTTCAATCGCAAAAACTGGCCACTCGTTGCGCGGCGGATTTCCAGCCTTCGCAGTGGGTGTACCCCACGTCGCCGGCCGATATTCAAAAAATCGCGAATGCAAATCAACAGCCCAAACGCTACGTCCTCGCTCCCGGCAAAGTGGAGTTTCCGATTGAAAGCTGGACGGACCCCTTCAGCAACTCGACCACGATTACGACTTCTCCGGAAAAATTGAATTTCTCGAAACTCGTGCAAATCCTCGCCCACGAGACCGCCGTTTACTTCGACAGCAAAACGAACCCCGCGCATCCGAATGCTCAAGCTATTCCGCATCTGCGCAGCCTGAGCTTGCGCGGACCGGGTCCGGTGAATCCGCTGGTCGCGGTCTCTAACCCTCTTGTCGCGCATACACTTACCTATTTGCGCGCCCTTCAAGTCGAGTTCGCGATCGTCGACGAGCTCGTGAACCGCGGACTGCTTGCCGCTCCCGACGATTTCCAGGACTCGCAATTGCGCTATTTGATCTCGGACCAATGCAATCATACGTGCATCGAGAATTTCGTCGTCAATTTGCGCGACGAATACTTACCCTTCGCCCTCCCGATGCTTGCCTTCGCGCCCCAATACCGCGCCTTGATTCCGAATGAGCTCCCGAAATTGAAACCGCAGTGGAACCCGACCGAGTGGTACAACGCTCAGGTCGCGCTCAACACGTATCCCATCCAATATTTGAAAACGCAGTTCACTGGAGATGTCGTGGCCGATATGGCGCACGTTTTCTCAGCGGTGGATCAAACGGAAAAGGCGAACTTCGACGCTGTCACGATTTTCCTCCGCGACGACCTGTGGCCGCTGGAATGGCCGACGGTTAAAGAAAGCCGCTTCGCCTCTGGGCAGACTTTGCTCGAGTTCATGAAGAAGCCCCTACTGAGTGGTTACAACATCATGCTCACCAGCGGGCCGCGCGTCCGCGTTCGCACGGGGCTTGTTGAATGATTTTAAGAGAGACGCTTAAAAACGCGAACGCCATGATCCTCAACGGTCAGCTTGAGGAAGTGTCGCGTCTTTTGGCGGCTCTTAAGCCTCAGACGGACGCCGAAATGCGCATGTATAGCCATTATCAGGCGATCGTCGACATGCAGCGCGGTCAGTATGGAAACGCAAAAACGAAAATGCAGGCGGCGCTCAACACTTACGGCGAAAACGTGAACCTGTTGCGCGACCTGGTCGTTTGCCAATATCACCTGCAGGACATGGTCGGCTTCCGCGAGAACCTTTCGCGGCTCGAGGAAGTTCTGACCGTGAACGAGTCCCGCTTGGAGCGCGAGTCGCTCCTCGCCTGCGAGCTCATGGTCGGAAAGCTACTCGAAGAGGACGCTCGTCTGGCGCCCGCGCTGAAGTTCTATGACCGCGCGCTGAATCGCGCCGAAAAGCCCGCGCACCGTTTGCGGGCCCTGATTCAGAAGTCGCGCTGGCTCGCGCTCTATGAGCCCTCGCAAGATTTGAGCGGCTTCTACCGTGAGCTCATCAGCGTGCCTCCGGAATCGATCGGCGCGGATTTGCGCATCGAGCTCGAGCACAGCCTTATGCTCATCGAGCTTCGCCTGATCGGCAGCGATCATGCGTGGCAAAGAATCGAGCGCCTGGGCGGCAAGATTCCGGCGATCGATCAGCGCCTGCTGATTTTCGACTTTATCGAAGGCGTTTTCTCTCAAGACGGAGAACTCAGCCCGTATGTTATAAGAAAGGTCAGTGAATTCGACGACCTCGACCCTTATGAGGAGTTCCTCAGGAAGATGGTTAAAGGATCGCTTGAACCGGCGTCCTTGATCCACGACCTGACGCTTTTAGCGACCCAGCTTCCGTGGTCATCGTACTTGCGCCTGATTTGCCTGGCCGCGAACCGCGATCCGAACTTGGCCGTCCGCCAGGAGCTCCACCGCAAGATTCAGCTGATCGTCTTCGCGCTCGATCCTTTGAGCCAGCAACTGTGGGGTCGCCGACTTAAGCAAGCAATGGCGAGCCCAGAGATCAAGATCGAGTTCTCGAATCGCATGCGCTCGCTCAACGTCCAGGGGAAAACGGTCGACCTCTCGAAAAAGAAAATCGGCTTACAGCTGCTTGAAGGGTTGCTGACGAGCTCCACGATGACCGTGGACGAGGCGATTCAGCTTCTGTGGCAATGCTCTTTTACCCCGGAGCATTATCACCGCCTGCGCATGAGCGTGCACCGGCTGAATACGCTGGTACACGAAGTCGTGGGTATCGGGAAGATTGTCGAAGTCGACTCACAAAACGTGCGCCTGCGCCCGGAAGTCAAACTGCGTCAGGCTGACGAAGTTTTCGATATCGGGCTTATCGGTCTTTAGTTTTTCGGTGATTTTAGAATCGGTAAGATTCGAATAAAAAAGGCGATGTGAAGCGTCCTTGCCTCAGATAGAGTTCCTGCCCTCCATCGCCCCCCCACAAATCCAATCGTGATTAATCTCTAGACGAAAAACAAGAAAAAATTTCAGCCGTAAGAGTTGAACTCTCAAACAGGACGTCCGTCTAGGTTTTGTGGAGTCTGTGTAAGGAAAAATGCTGCTCTATTTTTCAGCATTCGTGCGCGAGTGTGAAGAGGTCTGAAGGTTCATGCGTTGAACGATCCGATAAAAAGAAAAAGGCCAAGAGGGTTAGCTCCTGGCCTAGAAAGTTAAGCCGAAGGTTTTCGACAATCTCCGGTTAGGAGACCGTCACCTCCGGCTTAAGCATGTAACAGTGATTTACATTCACTTTACCACCCCCTTTCCAGGCAGAAGACTACCTGTTCCTATTGTAGCCCGAAATCGGGTGTCTAATCCACTGACGGTTTTTAGAGACTTCGGGGGCCTGCGCTCGGTTTTTCTTGAAGAAATCAAGTTTCCTGGACCTTCGTCGATAAGTCTCATGTTCACGGATCCCGCTGTATGTAAGCTCCAGGGTCATGTTTCGTTTTGAGAGATAGAGGATTTATCTCTCTTTCAAGGGGAGCTTATGAAAGCACTAAGAGTTTTAATCGCAACGGGATTGGCCATTTCGATAAGCGCTTGTAGTCAGGGATCGACGACTTACTCGCTGCTTTCGGAAGGGCAAAACTTCCAGCAAAACTCCGCGTTTCAGATGACGAAGATCGATCTGATGTGGGTGAT
>CAYPFC010000181.1:0-1577 GCA_964409815.1 uncultured Pseudobdellovibrionaceae bacterium | reverse complement strand
CAACTCGGGCTCGATGGCGAGCTCTCAACAAAACCTGGCGAATAACTTCCCAACGTTCATCCAAAACTTCACGTCGAAAGGCTACGACTTCAAGCTCGCGGTCACGACGACGGACGCGTTCCTCGCGCTGCCTTTGTTCACTCCTTATTATAATCAGTCGCCGACGCCGTCCTATTACTGGGGCCGCCCGCAAGAAGAAAAGGCGTGGTGGAGAAACGGTACCGTCGGAAACCCCTCGGGCTTCAGCATTCTCGATTTGAACACTCCGAATCTGAACAACGTTTTCGTGCAGAACGCGCTTCAAGGCACGAACGGGCACGGCGACGAGCGCAGCTTCCAGTCGATGCGCGCGTCTCTGGAAAGCGCGGGCAACGCCGGCTTCCGCCGCCCCGACGGCTTCCTCGCGATCGTGATCCTGACGGACGAAGACGACTTCTCTCATAACGGGACCGGAGCGACCGTTTCGTATACCCCCGGCCTTCACACGGTTCAGTCGTATGTCGACTTCCTCGACTCGTACACGAGCTCCTCGGGCGCTTCGCGCAAGTACAGCGTGAACACGATCTCGGTGAACTCGCAGGCGTGCTTGGACTCGATCTACAACGGCGCCCAGAAGATCGGCGTTCGCGTCGGTCAACTCGCGGATCTCACCGGCGGCATCAAAGGCAATTTGTGCGGAAATTTCGCAACCGAGCTCGACATCATCGCCAAGTCCATCGTCGAGTTGTCGACGCAATTTTATCTGAACGGCGATCCTGTACCGTCGAGCATTCGCGTGTTCGTCGATGGCGTGGAAATTCCGAATGTTAACAACAATCCCTCAAACAACGGTGGATGGTCCTACAACGAAGCGGCGAACAGCGTGATGTTCCACGGCGATTTTATTCCTCCTCAGAGCGCGAGCATCAACATCACCTTTGACCCGGAGACCATCAACTTCTAACCTGAGGGCGTGAGAAACTTTCTTCGCCTAACTGGACCATTCATACTCGGATTCTTCCTGGCCGGCATCGGCTGGGGAGTTTGGTCGCATAAACAAGAAGAGAAAAAAATGGCGCTCGCCACTCCTTTGAGAGTGCTCTGCGCCGAGAACTGGCTCTCCGAGAGCGTCCTGCACGCGTTCTCGCGAGCAAACGGAGTTCCCGTCCAGCTGTGGACCTATGCCCGTCCAAGCGAGTTCCTTCGCCAGATGGCCAACACCGACGGCAAGATCGACGTCGTGTGCACGAGCTCTCTGCTGGTACGAAGCTTGATCGCGAGCCACTGGCTCCTAAAGACCGATTACCGCGGCGTTCGCAATCTCGAGCAAGTGTCGGTCGATTTTCAAAACCTGCCGTTTGACCCCGCTCGCGAGTACGCAGTCCCGCTCTTTTGGAATTTGTACGGATTTTTCGGGAAGACCGAAGGCCCGAAGGGCACGACGTGGAAGCAAGCATGGAGCGGAAAACGCGTCACTCTGTGGGGCGAAGAGTTGAATTTGCTGGATACGATGAGCCGCCTCGGGATCAGCGTCGAACAGAAGCTCGAACAAGAACAGACGAAGTCCCTGGAAGACGACATCCGCCGCTTCACGACTC
>CAYPFC010000180.1:5091-6059 GCA_964409815.1 uncultured Pseudobdellovibrionaceae bacterium | reverse complement strand
ACGCGCGCGTTTACCCATACGGTCTCTATAAGGCGGCGTGGACTCATTACAACATGCGCGACGCCGAGAAGGGCTTGAAGAAGCTCGAGGAAGTCGTGGCGTTCGGCCGCATGGTCGCGAAGAACAAGATCGACGCGCGCCTCGACCTGCGCAAAGAGGCTCTGAACGATATGACCCTGTTCTTCGAGGACGTTTATCCCTCGAAAGAGGCGTTCAATTATTTCACTAAGCAAGCGGGCGAGGCGGAAGCCGGCCCGATTCTCTTGAAGATGGCGACGCTGTACGAGCGCCACTCGCGTTTTAACGACCAACGCATCGTCCTCGAGAAGTTCGTGGAAGAGATGCCGGCGTCGCCGCTCCTCCCGAAAGTGCAGAACGACCTGATTTTGGCTCACGATCACCTGCGCCAGAAAGACGAAGCCGTCGCCCGCCTCGGACAGCTGAGCGAGCTCTGCGTGGCCGGCGGCTCGTGGGTGAAAAGCCAAGCGAAGACGAAAGATGAAGTCGCGAGAGTTTCGAGCGAGTGCTCGAGCTTCCTGACGGAAACCTCGCTTCGCCTAGCGAAGAAATGGCTTAAGGCCTGGAAGAAGCTCCCGTCGGACACGACATACGCCGACGCTTCGGAAAAAGCTTTCGAGATTTACCTGAAGACTCCGAGCGACTCAGACGATTACCGCCAGTCGCGCTATACGTATGCCGAGCTGCTCTTCGCGCGTCAGAAGTTCCGCAAGGCCTCGCTCGAGTACGCGAACATCAGCAAAACGGCTCCCGCCGGTCAGCTCATGCACGATGCTTCGTACGCCGCCGTTCTCTCGCTCGAAAAAGCCGTGGGCGAGAAGTGGTCGAACGAGGACGAGAAGAGCTTCCATCAGTTGGCTTTGGCCTATGTAAGCAAGAACCCGAAGGGAAAGTACCGCCTCGACATCGAATATAAGATGGCGCTGCTCGCATACGAGAAAGAGCGCTTC
>CAYPFC010000180.1:0-5081 GCA_964409815.1 uncultured Pseudobdellovibrionaceae bacterium | reverse complement strand
ACGAAGCGGCTCCCACGTTCCTGCGCCTCGGCCGCGAGTTCCCGAACCAGGAAAAAGGGCAGAAGTCGCAAGACCTCTACCTGGACATCTTGAACATCAAGAAGGACTACGCGGGCGTTCGCAACTACGCCCAGGAGCTGATGAAGCTCAACGCGGGCGACGCTGCTCGCGAAGGCAAAATGCGCAAGCTCTACGAGACCGCGTACTTCCTCCAAGTTCAAACCTTGGAAGAGAAGTCGCAGCTGAAAGAGGCTCTGGCCGAGTACGCGGCGTTCGCGAAAGCCAACCCGACCTCCGAGCTAACCGAGAAGGCGATGTGGAATACCATGCAGCTTTACAATAAGCTCGGTGACGGCTGGAGCGGCGCCCGCGCGGGCGTCGAGTTCGCCGACAAATATCCGAAGTCCGAGAAAGCCACGAACGCGTTGCTCGCTTCGGCGCAAACGTTCGAGCAAATGGGGCAGCTGAGCGAAGCCGCGAGCGTCCTCGAGAAGCTCGCCGTGCGCGAACCCAAGTCGGCGAACCGCTGGAAAGAGCTGGCCGCGGACTTCCACGCGCTGGACGGCGAAGTCCCGCAGGCGCGTCGACTCTACACCGATCTCAAAGGCGTCGGTAATCACGAGCAGCGGACGAAGATCCTCAATAAATTAGAAGCGCTCGAGAAAGCCTACGGCACGACCGCCTCGCACGCGGAAATTCTCAAGACGCTGATCGACATGAACGTCCAGCCCCAGGCGAACCTCGCGAAAGTCGCGCTCGTCGAGAAAGCCTTCGAAAAAGGCCAGTACGAGCAAGCGTTCCAGGACGCCAAGCGCCTCCAGGGCGGCAGCATGAACGCGAACCAACGCGCGCGTCTGCGCCTCGTGCAAGCGAAGATCCTCGAGCAGGAGTTCTTGAGGGCGAGCGTGAAGGCCCGCGCCGAGCGCGTCGGCACCGTTCTCGCCATCAAGACCGAGAAGCTTCAGAAAGCACAAGAAGCCTTCCAGAGCGCGATCAAGTACGGAGACCCCCGCGTGTCGGTCGAGTCGTTCGAGCGCCTGTACGGTTTGTACTCTTCGTATGTGAAAGCTTTGAAAGAAATGTCGCCCTCCGGATTAAGCGCCGACGACGCGAAAGCGTTCAGAGCCGAGATCGACAACCTCGTCGTTCCGCTCGAAGAGAAGTCGGTGGACACTCTCGCGCAAGCGGTAAAGTTCGCGCGCTCGCAAGCCTTCCTCGACGGAACGGCCGCGCGCCTCGAAGGCGAATTGAACAAGCTGAATCAACAAGTGAACCACAACTTGATGCCCGAAATCGAAAAGCCGGATATCGCATTGCCGGTACTGGCGGGGGTTAGCCCATGAGAAACATAATTCTTGTTGCCGTCGCCGGCCTCTGGCTCGCGGGTTGCGCGAGCACTCCGGGCGCCGAGAAGAAAGCCGACCAACCGGTTCCGACATATACCGAGAAGGTCACGGCGGTGAACCTGCAGGAATTCAAGCCCGCGGCCTCGTGCCCGGCGGACGGTAAGTTCGAGTCCTCCGACTGGCGCAAAGTGGCCGGTTACGCCAACGCCTGCGTGAAAGCGAAGGACTGGCGCAAGGTGGAGATGATCGGCGATTACCTGGCGAAGAGCGCGCATCTCACTCCGTGGGGCGCGTACTACATGAGTCTCGCGGCGCAAGCGCGCAAGGATTATCCGCGCGCGACGTGGATGCTCGAGCTCGCTTTGAAGAAAGCTCCGAATGAAGGCCTGTTCCACTATCAATTGGGACGCCTGCACTGGGAAAACGGCAACGATGCGGAAGCGCTCAAGGCGATGAAGCTCGCTTCCGACCTGAACGCGAGCCTGACCGACGCTCACTACGTGACCGGAACGATCGCTCTGCAAAAGGGCGATAACTCGGAGGCCGAGAAGCGCTTCCGCAAAGCGCTCGCGGTGGACTCGAAGCACGTGGGCAGCGCGATGGGTGTCGCGACCCTGCGTATGAAGTCCGGCGATTGGGCGCAGGCCGAGTCGGCGCTCGAGAACGCGATCGCGCTCGCTCCGCGCTCGACGCGCGCGCGTCTCGCTCTCGCTCAAGTGCGCGAGCAGCAGTTGAAGAAGTTCCAGGAGGCTCTGGACGCCTATAAAGAGATCCGCTCTCTGCAAGGCCAGCGCAAACTCGACGAGGCTCCGGGCGTGAACTTGGACGAGAAGATCTCGACTTTGGAAAAGAGCGTTTCTCAAGCCAGCAAAGACAACAAAGTGTCCTCGCGTAAGCCGAGTCAGGAAGGGCAGGTTTCGAAATGAAACATCTTATCGTAGCCACCGTTTTACTCGCGTTCTCGCTCACCGTGGGCGCGGAAGAAGCGAAGAAGACCGAGACCAAGAAGAAGGTTCAGTACCGCAAGACTCAGGAAGTGAACTTCGACGAGACCGACATCGACGGTCAAGTTCGCTCGCCCGACGGCGCGTACCTGTTGCAGAAGCGCGGCGTTCAATTCTTGCCTCTGTATAAGGTCAACAACCAGTTTGAGAAGAACATTTTAGAGTCCGTGGAGTATTTGAGGTAGTTATGAGAAAGATCGCATTACAGGTCGAGCACAAGTATAAGAACCGAGTGGTCGCAAGCCACCTGTTCGACAACGAGGGCACCACGACGATCGGCTCGAGCCGAGGCGCGCACATCCGTCTGCTCGGCGACGACATAGCCGGCATTCACGCCGCGTTCGATCTCCACGACGGTAAGTGGACGCTTTGCGATCTGGGTTCGTCCGCCGGCACGTGGGTCAACAAGAAGCCGGTGATCGAGCAGATCATCGACGGCGCCACGGTCATTCATATCGGCAATCATCAGTTGAAGGCCACGCCCCACCTGATCGAGCGCGACCTCTTCGCGAAGGATCTTGAGGAAGGCAAAGGCCAGTTCACGTACCACCAAGTGGTCGTTTTGCGCAAAGGCTTGCTCGTGAGCTCGCAGCTCCTCGAGAAAAGCTCGCCTTACTCCGTGGGCATCGGAGACGTTCGCTCGTTGCCGGCTCCGAAAGATTTCGAATGGTCGATTACCAACGTCGGCGAATACACCATCAAGCAGCGCCTGGCTAAGTCGGACGCGACGCTCGAGGAAGATCGCGCGGCGGATTGGAAGCGCTCGGCTCCCGTGGTCGGCGCGCTCCTTATGCTGTTGCTGGTCTTCGGCGTGATGTTCCTCGTTCCGCAAAAACCGGAAGACGAGCTGAAGACCCTCACGCCCGAAATGCAGAACCAGTACACGCGGATGATCTTCGACGGTCAAAAAATGCGCGCGAAGAAGGCCATCGCGGAAAAACTTCGCAAGAACATCAAAGGCCAGTCGCAAACGGGCGTGGCAAAAGCCACTCCGGGCGGCGACGCGGGCACGAAAAACCCGGGCGGCAACAAGGCGCCTCCGGGCGCGAAGGTCGTCATGAATCTTAAGAACGCGGGCCTCGGCGCGCTTATCGGCAAGGTCGCGGCACGCGCGGGTAAGAACGCGCACCTCGTTCAAGCGGCCGGAGTTTCTCCGGACAGCGCGGCTTCGGGTCGTGCGCTCGGACTCGGCGGCGGCTCGAGCCTCGACAAGCTGGGCGGTGGCGGCGGTGGAACGGGCGCCGAAACGATGAAAGTCGGCGGCCTCGGTACGGCGGGTAAGGGCGGCGGCGCTTCGGGATATAAAGGCTCGGGCGCTCTCAGCTTAGGAAATATCGGTAACGCCGAAGTCGGCGTGATCGAGGAGGAAACCGAAGTCGATGGCGGATTGGACAAAGAAGCCATCGCGCGCGTGATTCGCTCGCAGCTCGGTCAGATTCGTTACTGCTATGAGCGTCAGCTCAGCGCGAGCCCGGATCTGTACGGAAAGATTTTGATTAAGTTTACGATTGGTGCCGCCGGCAGTGTGGTGGCCCAAGCGATTGGTACAACATCACTAAACAACGCCATGGTCGAGGGATGTATTCTGAGGCGTGTTGCAGGATGGCAGTTTCCGAATCCGAAAGGTGGAACGAACGTTCTCGTAACGTATCCGTTCTTGTTCAAGAGCAACCGTTAAGGTGCCGTTCACTTCGGCTTTCTGGCCGAAGTGAACCCATATCCGGGGCACGTAGCGTTAGTTTTTGAAGGGTAAGGAAATTTCCATTCTGCAATACAAAGATCCTGAAGGAGGGATCTTATGCAGAATACAGCAAAGAACATCTTCGCGACGGCGATCGTGATCGCTCTCGCATTGTCGACAAACGCATACGCGCAAGGAAAGAAAGGCGCGAAGGCCGCTCCGAAAGCTCCGGCTGCACCCGCAGCCCCGACGGCTCCCGCTGCACCGCCAGCCCCTGGCGCACCGGCGGGCGACGACAAGGTCGATATCTCGGACCTCGAGAACAAGTACTGGGCCCCGAAGGATACGGATTTCTCGGTCGTGCAGAACCGCACGTACTCGAAGGATCACCGCTTCCTGATCACGCCCCAGTTCGGCGGTCCGATCAACGACCCGTACAGCGAAGGCTCTTACGCCGGCGTGACCTTGAACTACTTCTGGTCCGAGCGTATGGGCGTTCAAGCGACGTACCTTGGCGCGGATCTCAAGAACAATAATGCGACTAACGACATCGGCCAGTTGAGCGCGACGAGTGGTGCCGCTCCCGACCACGGTAAGAACACCGCGTACTACGGAGTGGGTTTCAATATCGTTCCGTTCTACGCGAAGATGAGCTTTTGGGGAACACGCATCATTTATTTCGATATGGCGTTCACCCCGACCCTCGGTATGACCCACTACGATCAGCAAATGGAGGGCGGCAACGAAGGCAAGAGCTCGCTCACGTACGGCCTCGATGTCACCCAGTACTTTTTCTTCAACAAGTGGTTCGCCGTTCGCGTCGATTTGAAGAACCAATTTTATCAGCAAGAAGTCGTCAAGTTTCGCAACTCGGGCGGCATGCTTAAGGGCGATAAAGTCACCGACAAGAGCATCCACGATACGATGTGGCTTCTTGGCGCGA
The DNA here is from genome assembly GCA_964409815.1 of uncultured Pseudobdellovibrionaceae bacterium. Lineage (GTDB taxonomy): Bacteria > Bdellovibrionota > Bdellovibrionia > Bdellovibrionales > UBA1609 > JALHOQ01. Next base: position 107 of record CAYPFC010000180.1, on the reverse strand, counting down.
CTTTTTACTTCTAAGGAAGAGGAGAGACTATGAAGTCTCGGGTATGGATCTTAATTTTAGCGACGACACTGGTGACGGCCCAGGCTTATGGGGCGTTTACCGAGACC
>CAYPFC010000179.1:0-6067 GCA_964409815.1 uncultured Pseudobdellovibrionaceae bacterium | reverse complement strand
GATTCGCGAAGGTCCAGATCGTCTTCAATGATGAGAATCAGCGGCGCGCCACTCACGATGGAAAAAGGATCGGCCTCGAAGAGATCGAAGTCAAATTAAAAGGGCCCACACCATTGTGGGCCCTTTTGTGCAGAGGGGGTTTGGAGGGAGCAATCTAAATCTAGTTTCCGTTTCGAGCGTTCTCTTCGCGTTCCATCAGCAATCCGCGATCGTCGATGAACGCATCGGGATCGTCTTCAAGCCACGCGCCCGAGGTCGCTACGTCATCACTATACGGATCGATGTAGCGTCCATCGAGTCCCGATGAGCTCGCCATGAGTTGATCGATCGTGGCGTCGCAACGATAAAACAAGTGAGCGCCGATTTGGCCATTGCCATCGCACGACCGGCGCCAATGCGGGCTCACGTGCGTCCCGTGAAAGTGAGTGTTCCCACTCGCTCCAAGCTTGTACGCTTCATCCACGGCGCGAATCGAGTCTTTCAGAGCCTGATACGAGGCTCCCGACGTCGGCAATCGGCGGCCTCCTTTCGAGGTCCAGCTGAATTGCTTGCGCTGGTAGATGACTTTGCATTCCGTATTCGGATAGTCGTCATGTTTCTTGCGAGTCAGCACGACACGCGCGACCGCGACCTTTCCTTTATATGGCTCTCCACGCGACTCGAAGTATACGTTGCAGATCATGCAGAAGCGTTGATTCCCGTTGTTCGTGCACGTCTGTCCCGCGTACTCCGCTTTCGCTCCTCCACCTTTCGCCAGCGCGACAGTGGATGAGAGAGCGAACGCAATTAATAGAATCCGAACAATCGTTCCGTTCATGGAACCGTCCTTTCGCTGCGTTTCGATAGAGCAACGGATGGTCCACCGTGATTCGGCTCTGATTTCGATTTCAAATCGAAGCTTCGTTCTCGCATGAAAGATGGTTTGAAACGGTGCCGGAGAACGGCACCTGGCGCTCGTAAGCCCGCGAAAAGATATATCGGGGCCATAAGCGCGGGTTAGAGTTTCGTGAAATTATTTCACGCTTTTACCAAGGAAGGGATTTTCCGCGGAAGTCGAAAAACTCGCCGCTACTTTCCGCTTTTATATTCTGAGCCACGGCCCATATGCCGCGCGCGGAATCTTCGACGGACGTAGGTGCACCCTTTCCTCCCATGTCCGTCTGAACCCATCCTGGATGGATTACGAAGGTGGTGAGCCAAGGGTTGTCGAGCGCGAGACTCTTATTGATCATGTTCAGGGCAGCCTTCGACGCTCGATAGGTGTAGTAGCCGCCCGAGCCGTTATCGGCGATTGAACCCATCAGGCTCGTGATCTGCACGACTCTCGGATTCGCGCTCTTCTTGAGCCAAGGCAAGCATGCGCTCGTGATTTCGAACGGCGCGATCGAATTCACGGTGAAGCTTGCCAGAAACTCCTCGCGTCCCACGCCCTGATTCAAAACGCCCGCGTTGTTGATGAGCACGTCGACGTGAGACCACGACTTGAGCGCGTCCGTCACTCGAGCGGCCGCTTCGGGATTCGCGACGTCGAGCGCGGCCGTGGTGATGAGATCCGGATACTCGCGCTTGAGCTTTTCGAGGGCCGCGGCCTTCACATCGCGTGCTAATGCTAAGACTTTATCTCCTCGAGCGGCCGCCTGGCGCGCAAGCTCCAGTCCGATTCCTCGCGAAGTCCCTGTAATCACGATGTTCATTACGTGCCTCCCGTGCGAAGGCCAATGTTGCCCATCGCGCGTCCATTTGCTAAACATTACGCACCATGTTTAGGAATGCGCAGTCCCAGCTCGAGGCCGTCTTTGAAAGCGTTAGCGACGGCATAGGCGTACAAGATCGAAACCTGAAATGGGTGTTCGCGAACTCCGCCGCGGCGCGATTGTGCGGCTACGACTCCGCAGAGGAATTTCTGCGCGCCACCGTGGAAGAAAATCTCGCGCGATTCGAGATCTTCGACGAATTCGGCAAACCTTTCGATTTCAATAAGCTTCCCGCGCGCCGGATTTTTCGCGGCGAGACCGGCAACGTGCAAGCGATCATCCGCGCGCGCAATCGCATAACCGGCGTCGAAAACTGGTCGGTGAGCACGGCTTATCCCATACCCGACGAGACCGGCGCCGCGCGCTTCGCTGTCTGCGTGTTCCGCGACATCACCGCCACGAAAACGATCGAAGAAAAGCTGCGAATGCAGTCGCGCGTTCTGGAAAGCATGCGTGAGGGCGTGAGTCTTTCCGACGAGAACGGGATCATGGTGCACACGAACCCTTCGCTCGACCGCATGTTCGGATACGAAGCGGGAGAGCTCATCGGTAAACCCGTCACGATTTTAAACGCCTACGCGCCCGAAGAAAACGAGACGCGCGTGAAATCGGTCATCGAGCATTTGAAATCCAACGGCGCTTGGGTTGGAGAATGGCACAACCGCCGCAAAGACGGTTCCACCTTCTACACGCGCTCGCAGATCACGTCTCTCGACATCAACGACAAACTGCACTTCGTTTGCGTTCAGGACGACGTCACCGAAGAGCGGCTCACGCGCGCCGCCGCGCGCGCGAACGAGCTTCGCTTTCGCGCCCTCGCCGAGTCGATGATGCAGCTCGTGTGGACCACCGGCCCGGACGGCACGAACGAGTACGTGAACGACAATTGCATCGAGTACACCGGTATCCCGATGACGCCGGGGAATTTGGATCACTGGACGAGAGCGATCCACCCTGAGGACGCGCAGTCCGCTTTTAATGCTTGGACCCGTTCCGTGAGCACCGGCGAGAACTTCGAGTGCGAGTACCGCCTGCGGCGCTACAACGGCGAGTACCGTTGGTTCTTGGGCCGCGCGGCTCCGGTGCGCGACTCGGACGGGAATATCACCGGCTGGGTGGGGACGGCGACGGACATCGAAGATCAAAAGGCCGCCGAAGCGGACCAGCGATTTCTATCCGAGATCACGGCATCGTTGACGTCATCCCTGGATTACAAGACCCGCATGCAGTCGGCGGCGAATCTCGCGATCGGGCGCTTCAAAGGCTGGTGCCACGTTTCCATTCTCAACGCTCAAGGCGAGCTTCAGACCGAGACGCTCGCGCATTCGGATCCGGCCCAAATTCAGCGCGCGTGGGAGGCCATGGGAAGGTTTCCGCCGAAGCCTGGTCATAGCGTTCTCTTGCGCGTGCTGAGCTCCGGGAAACCAGAGCATATTCCCGCGGTGGACGACGAGTATCTGAAGAACGTGGCTACAAACGACGAGCACCTGCGAACGCTTCGAGGATTGGCGGTGAAGTCCATCATCGCGACGCCACTTAAGGACGGAGACCAAACCTACGGCGTGATGGTGCTTTCCGCGACGGAAAATCCGTTTAGCGATGTCGACTTCCGACTGGCGCAACTCTTCGCCGAGCGCCTTTCTATGGCGCTCGTGAACGCGCGCCATTATAGTGACGCCAAAGCCGCGATCCGCGCGCGCGACGATCTGCTTTCGGTCACGAGTCACGAGCTTAAGACGCCGATCACCACGCTGAAGCTGCAGCTGCAAATCGCGCAGCGCCTGCTTCGCGCGGGCGACGGCGAGTTCCCGCGCGAGAAACTCGCGGCGACCGTCGAAGGTTCGATCCGCCAGGTGAACCGTTTGACGAGCCTCATCGAAAATCTTTTGGATTTCTCTCGTCAGGCGGACGGAAAGATTCAGTTCCAGTTCGAGCAGGTGGATTTGAGCGGCCTGATGCACGAAACCCTCGATCGTTTGAGCGAGCAGATTCAAGCCTCGCGCAGCGAGTTCACGTCGAAGATCGCGCCCGGCGTGACAATCGATGCGGATCCGTTGCGTTTGGATCAAGTGATCGTGAATCTGGTCACGAACGCGCTTAAATACGGGGAGCGCAGCCCGATCGACGTCTCGCTCGAGAATCGCGAGGACGTCGCCGTCATCGAAGTTCGCGATAAGGGAATGGGAATTCCGAAGGACATGCAGTCGCGCATCTTCGAGCGCTTCGAGCGCGGCGTTTCGTCGCAAAATATCAGCGGCTTTGGTTTGGGCTTATACATCACGAAGCAAATCGTCGAGGCCCATCAGGGGCGCATCTCGGTCGAAAGCGATACGGGCTCGGGAACCGCTTTCCGCGTGGAAATCCCGCGCGTCAATCGTATCGACGCTTAAGTTTCTTTTTACCGATCTGGTTTTGGTAGGCCATTTCCCCGAAATGCTTGCGCGCGGCTTTGTTATACGCTTCCGCCGCTGCATCCTCGCTCTTGAAGAGCCCGAGGTTCAGCGAGCGGCCGTTGACTTCGATTCCGGCGCGCCACTTCGAGTGCGTTCGCGAGTAGGAGACTCCGCGGTACGACGAGGACGTACGCACGCGCTTCTTGGGAAGCAGGCGCTGACGCTCCTGCAGAGTGCAGACAATCAGATTGTCCTTGCGATAATCGAGCCCTTCGTTGAAGCGACGCGGGTAAACTTGGCGCCCCTTCGTGGGTTTCATGAGGAATTTTCCCAGCGTCATCGTGCGAACGCCCTCGGGAGTGCGGATGGAGGTGACCACGCGCTTGCGCCCGGTCGTTCCCTTGGTCACGCGCCAACTGTGCTCGCTGACTCGCTTCAAATCCTCGCGGTCAATCTTGGCCTTGAGTCCCGGATGAACATTGATGTAACACCATGCTTTAGCCATCGATCCCCCATCCCATACGAATACTGTAGACCATGCGAATACGGTGGCTGAAGCGGATTCTACGGAGGCTGGCCCGTTCTTAGGTCTAGCTCTTCGGGATCTTCTGCCGTAACTCTTCGAGCGCCTTGCGCGAGCCCTTGATATTCGGCCATTCGATCTCGTTGCGGCTCAGATAGCCGTTGATGAAGACTTCGGCTTCGCGCATGCGTCCCGACTCGATGTACGCTTGCGCGAGAAGCTCGGCCGCCCAGAACTCGTTGCGTCCATAGGAGTTCTTCACGACCTTGCGGCCGAGGACGATCGCTTCGTTGAACTTCTTCATCTCCACCAGCACGCGCAAGCGGCGGCGCTGAAGTTCGGCGTTGCTCGGGTCGGCTTTGATCATCGCCTGCGTCAGCTTATCGGCGTCCTCAAAACGCTTCGAGCGTAGGAGCAGCGAGAGCAGGCGAATGTTCGGGCCGCTCTTATCTTTCGGAATCTTCAGGTCGAGCCCGATCTGTGCCGACTTCGCGTAGGCTTGCTCGGTCTCGGCGGCGGTAGCGCCCGAAAGCTCGACGAGTTCCGCGCGGGCGATCGCGACCATCAGCGCTTCGAACCCTGTGAACTCTCCGACCATTTCGGTCTTCACGCCTTCTTTGAGTTTCGCGGGATCCGAGAGCAGCTCATCGGCGACCTTCAGTCCCGCGTCGCGCAGCTCTTTCTTGTCCTTCGCGTCCTTCACAAGATCGAGGAGTTGGATCCTCCAGCCGATCGAGCGCGACGAGCTCGGCTCGTTTTTGATCGCGTCTTCAAGAGCCCATTTCAATAATTTCTCCTGAGACTTATCGGCGGCGGCTTTCACTTGCGCCGCGCGAATCTGAGCGGTGGCCAGCTCCGCCGGAGGCGGACTGATTTTCGAAAGGTACTTCACCGCTTCTTCGGCACGGCCGGCGGCGTGAAGGCGCTTACCGAGGACCAAAGCCATTTGCGGATCCTCGCCCGCTTTTTCGGTGAGCTCTTTGAGGCTCGTCGGGTCCTCGGTCACCGACGCGAGGAACGGACCCAGGATCTCGAAGGGCTGGAAATCCACGATGCGGTCGATCTCCTCCTGATCGGCGTTCACGACGAGCAAAGTGGGAATTCCTTTGACCGCGTACTTCTCGGCGAGCACGACGTTTTCAAAGCGGTCGACATCCACCTTGAGCTTCACGAATTTCTTCGCGGCCTTCTTGAAATCCTTCGTATTGAACATTTCCTTTTCGAGCCGGACGCAGCCGGGACACCATCGCGCCGAGAAATCGATCAACACGAGCTGTTTTTTCTTCTTCGCTTCCGCGAGCGCCTTGTTGAAATCGTCTTCGATGAACCCATGTTTATTGATCTTGCCGAAGCTCTTCGAGCGCTTGGCTTTCGCCGGCGCCTTGGCGCCTTTGGGG
>CAYPFC010000178.1:0-6084 GCA_964409815.1 uncultured Pseudobdellovibrionaceae bacterium | reverse complement strand
GGCGGACCGGCGAACGACATCATCTTACACGTGAAACTCTGGGACCGCTTCCGTCTGCAGCAGCAAGAGGCGCTTGGCTGGCTCGGCGTGAATCTCATTCACATGGCCTTCTTCCCGCCCGACTCGCCCGAAGAGCGCGTGGCCGCTTTGCTCGACAATCTGAACTCGCGCCGGATCGAAGTGAATATGATCCGCGTGTCGGGCCCCGATCTGAATTACATCGACAATCGCCTGCTGAGCCTGGAACTCGTAAAGCAGCACCTCACCGAGGCCGTTTTGTTCGGCCCGGGCTCCGAGGTGTTGCACGCGGCGGATTCGCTCTTCAAGCGGCCCGTGTTGGTTCAGCGCGGCACGTACCGCCCGGTCACGAACGCGAATATTGAAATCGCCGAGAAAGTGCTCGCCCAGTTCAAGAAGCACCCGCTGGTGAAGGACCAGGACGCGCGCGTGCTGTACGAGATCACGACGAACAGCCTCACGGGCGGCGCCGACGGCGCCGTGAACGACGAGGACTTCCTCCACCGCGTGGACACGCTGTCCGCTCTGGGTCAGGAGGTTTTGGTTTCGAACTTCAAGCTCTTCTACCAGATGAAGTTCTTCCTGAGGCAGTGCACGCAGAGCATGATCGGCATCGTGGTCGGCGCTTCGCTCCTGCCGAAGATGTTCGACGAGCAGTTTTACCAGTCACTGCCGGGTGGAATCTTGGAGGGCATGAGTCGCCTGTTCGACGACAACACGCGCGTCTTCGTGTTTCCGCACAAAGACGGAAACTCGTGCGCGACCGCCGACACGTTCAATCCCGGCGCGCGCCTGGAGCACTTATACCGCCACCTGTTGCGCAACGAATTGATCACCGACGTTTTGGACTGCGACGACGTGGACACGACGATTCATTCGCAGGCCGTTCGCGAGATGATGATGAAGCGCGATCCGAAATGGAAGGACTACGTCCCCGAGAAAGCGCGTAAGCTGATCGAGGAGCGCCAGCTCTTCGGGTATCGCCCTTAAAACTACTTCTGCGCGCTCAGCCAGGTCGAAAGCAGTTGCACGGTTTGCCCGTTGCCGCCGCCCTCGAGGTAGCAGCCGTCGGCCGAGTCCTTCCAGGCGTAGATATCGAAGTGGGCCCACGGAACGTCCTTGACGAATTTCTCAAGGAAGAGCGCGGCCGTGACCGCCCCGCCGAACCCGTCGACCGAGTTGACCATGTCCGCGAAATTCGAGCTCATCGAGCTGCGATACTTTTGTAAAAGCGGCATCGGCCAGCTGAGCTCGCCCGCCTCCTCCCCGGCCGCGGTCAGCGTTTCACTGAGCTTCGGGTCGTTCGAGAACAACCCGGCGAGCGCGGAACCGAGCGCCACTTTGATCGCGCCGGTAAGAGTCGCGAGGTCGATGACCACGCGAGGTTTCTCTTCGCTGGTGACCGCGACGTCGAGCGCGTCGGCCAAGACAAGTCGCCCTTCGGCATCGGTGTTGTGGATCTCGACGCTCACGCCGCTGCGGCCGGTGACGACGTCACTGGGGCGGAACGAGTCGCCGCTGATCGAATTTTCGGCCAGCGCCAGGTAGAAATCGAGCGGTTGCTTAATGCCTTCCACCGAGGCCCAGTGCGCGAGCCCGAGCACCGAGGCCGCCCCGCCCATGTCTTTCTTCATCAGGCGCATGCCGCTCGAGGGCTTGATGTCGAGTCCGCCGGTGTCGAACGTGATCCCTTTTCCGACGAAGGCGATCGGGTCCTTCTTCCCTCCTACGGGACGGTAGCTGATGCGCACCAAGCGCGGCGGCGTCGAGGAGCCGCGGCCGACCGCCAAGTGAAGATTCATTTTCTCGGAAGACAGTTTCTTCTCGTCCCAGATTTCGAGGTCGATGCTCTTCAGCCCAGAGAACCAATCGCGCGCGAAAAGCGCGAACGTCTGCGGGTTGAGCTCGTTCGGGGGAAGGTTCACCAGATGGCGCGCGAGGTTCACGGAAACCCCGAGATGGGCGCGCTCCTCGATCGCCTTCGCGCTGAGGGCTTTACCTTTCTGCTTCAGCGTCAGCTTGAATTTCGCGCCGTCACCCTTGCGGATTCTCTTGTAACGATAAAGCGCGATCTCCAGACCCGTGATCGCGTAGTCGAGCTCGTCGGCGCCGACCTGCAGGTCGACCTCGGCCGTCTCCACCTCCAGGCGTTCGAGCGCAGAGACCAGGTTACCCATGGACTCGCGCAGGCGCACCTCGGGCACGGCCTTCAGGCGCGCGTCGGTTTCTATCTCGGCCGGAGCCAGGGGCGATACGAGAATCTTAACGCCCTCCCCCGAATCCGAAACGCGAAGCAACGAGGTCGCCGAGCCGACGGACTCCTGGAACGCGCTTGTCCAAGCCTTGGGAAGGTCGGCCTTTTTACCCATGTGGACATTGACCGAGGCGTGGCGTTTTCCAGGCTTGTCCGCGAGTTGGCGCGCGAGGAGCGAGTCGCGCGTGAATCCCCAAAAATTCTTCTCTGATTTTGCGGCCATGGGCTTTCCCTTCTAAGCGAATTCTAGCTACTATAGTCGGATGTCCGGTGCGAGGCCAAACACTTTCAAAATCTGCCAGCTCAACGCCGAAAACCTATTCTTGTTTTTGGACGATACGACCGAGCGCGACTGGCGAAAGCTCAGTGAAAAGGAGTGGCAGCGCCTCTCACAGGCCAGTGTCGCCAACAAGTCGTTGGTAAAGACGCTATGGTTGGCGGACACGCTGACCACTATCGACGCAGACATCGTTTGCCTGAACGAAGTCGGTGGAGAAGAATCGCTCCGCAATTTCGCCAAGTTTTTCCTGAAGGATCGCTACACGCCGTACTTAATCGAGGGAAACTCCGATCGCGGAATCGATATCGGATATCTGGTGCGCAAGGATTTTCCCTACCGTGTGGAGCTGCGCACGCACAAGAATCGGCCCTTGCAGTTCCTCTATCCCCACGAGGTCGAATCGAATCTTTACTTCACGGGCCTTGAGCCCGAGCGCGTCGCGCGCACTCATTACTTTTCTCGCGACTGCGCCGAGCTTCGCATTTACGACGGGGAAGCCGTCGTGCCGTCGGGAATCCTGATGCTCGTGCACCTAAAATCGAAGCTTGATCCGGACGGGATCGATCCCGAGGGCCGCGGCCGGCGCGAGGCCGAGGTGAAAACGCTGATGGAGATTTACCGCGAGGTGCGCGCCGAGTTCACGCCACCGGTACCGGTGATCCTCGCCGGAGACTTCAACGGCAGCGCGCGCCGGGGCGCGATGGCGCCCGAGTTCGCGGAGCTCGAGAAGAGCGATCTCGAGAGCGCGGTGGCGATCGCCGGCCGACCCGAGGAAGAATGCTACACGCAGATCCAGTTTAGCCGCAGCGGCGGGATTCAAGGACTGCAGATCGATTTTATTTTTATCTCGCCCGACCTGAAGGAGCACTTGCTCACGGAAGGCGTTGAAGTGTTTCGCTATCAGAGCGATTTGAAGGTGGCGCTTCCGCCGCCCAAGACGCTCGAGCAGCGGATGTATTTGCCGTCCGACCACTATCCCGTGGTCGCGACCTTCCGCGATTTCCTCAAGCGGAAGGCCTAAGACTCTTACTTTTTCTTCGGCGCGCCGGCGGCCGGCTTGATGTCGACGAGCTCGACGTCGAAAATCAGCACGGAATTGCCCGGGATCTGCTGGCGCGGGCGATCGCCGTAGGCGAGGTTCGGCGGAACGAAAAGCTGCGCTTTTCCGCCCTTTTTAAGAAGCTGAAGTCCTTCGGTCCAACCGGGGATCACGCCTTTGAGCGGAAACTCCGCGGGCATATTGCGCTTATAGCTTGAGTCGAACTCGGTACCGTCGATCAGCGTGCCTTTGTAGTTCACGACGACGACGTCATCGCCTTTGGGCGAAGGGCCTTTGCCTTCCGCGAGGATCTTGTACTGAAGTCCCGAGGCCGTGGTTTTCACGCCCTCGACGCTCTTGTTCTTCGCGAGGAACTCGTCGGCTTTGACCTTGTTCGCGTCCGCTTCGTCTTTTACTTCCTTTTGGCGATCTTCGCTGAGCTTCATCATCGCGGCTTGCATCTCTTCTTCATTCAGCTTGAGCTTGTCGGATTTGTATCCGTCGACGATGCCTTTCGCGAGGGCTTTGGTTTCAAGGTCGAGCTTTTGTGAGCGCAGGCTTTTACCGAACTGGGCGCCGATGGTATAGCTGACTTGCTCTTTGTGAGATTTCGGTTTGCCGTCGCAGGCACCAAGGAAAAAGGCGATCACGGAAAGGGCCAAGATTGCACTCTTGATTTGCACGGGTGGACTCCTCCAGAAGCGGTGATGAATGGGTTATATGCTAGCGATTCCCGGGTCTTGACACAAGGGAATTGAGGGCGCATTTATGACCCACCATGTTTGAAGCTACGACTCGTAAAGTTCGCGTTCAAGTTGAGCCCAGTTTTGTGCGTGACGAGTCCGATCCCTCACAAGACTACTACTTTTTCGCGTACAAAGTTCGGATTCAGAACGGCGGAGAGCTGCCTCTCCAGCTTATGAGCCGCCATTGGGTGATCAAGGACGCGTTCGGGAACGTCGAGGAAGTCCGTGGTCCCGGAGTCGTGGGATTGCAGCCGAAGTTGAAGCCCGGGGAGATGTTCGAGTACTCGAGCTTCTGCCCGTTGAATACGCCGACGGGCTCGATGCAGGGCACGTATCAAATGGTCAGCGAGAAGGGCGAGACGTTCGATGTCGAGATTCCGTTGTTCATTCTTTCCGAGCCGAATCACTACCACTAAGTCGATCCTATCGGTTGTAAATAAAATTTGTTGTTTACCCCAGCGGAAGTACGAGGGTTTTATTCGATCTGAGCGTGTGGTAACGGATGCTCGCGCGAGGCCTGGTGGCGCGCGCGCCTACGAGTTGGAGTTGGATGGGGAAGAAGAAGGCCGAGCCTCACCTGTTATAAATGGCGCTCTTCCGCACCGGAAGTACTCTCATTCAATTTGAGATGTGAACTCACCTTTTAATTCTCTTTCTCGCTTCGCTCTCCGCCCGCCCACCTCTCATTTCCTCGGAACACGGAACCAACAAATATTATTTATCCAACGAAACGGACCGACGCTCAACGGGCACGTACTTGATGATATTCCCCTGCAGCACGGACTCGAACAGAACGACTTCTCGAATGGGATAATCGCCGAAGTGCTTGCGCCCGCCGAGTTTCAGCAACTCCGAAGCGTTCAATGGATTGCGAAAACGCGCGATCGTCAGGTGGGGCTTGAACTCCTTATCGCCGAGCATGAAGCCGTTCCCGACGAGCGCCGACGCGACCTGAGCCTGTAGGTCCAAGAAGGCCTGGTTCTCCTGAACGCCAATCCACAACACGCGCGCCTCATCGGACGCCGGAAACGCGCCGAAACTCTGCAGTCTCAGCACCAACTCCCCGACGGCCGGCAACGACATCGTCCGGAACACCTCGCGCAGGCGCTCCGACTGCGAGCCGACGTCACCCAGAAACTGTAAGGTCACGTGCCAAAGGTCCGGAGGAACCCAACGGGTTTCTTGCTCGCGATCGGACATCGTCCGGCGGAGCTTGCCCATCAACTGCTTGAGCTCCGGATTATCTTGCGGCCCCTCGGGCACGACCGCGATAAATTGACGTCCCACGAACACTCCCTGAACAAGATCCGAACCGTTCACGCACTCAACGCTGACCCACGCCTTACGCGCCCCGAGCTACCCTCGGGGTATATGATGTTGTGCGATTTCCATATTCACTCAACATTCTCCGACGGTCACCTGACAATTCCTCAAATCGTCGACTTCTACGGCTCACGCGGCTTCGGCGCCATCGCGATCACCGATCACCTCTGTGAGGAGGACTCGTTCCTCGGCGTGGCCGCGCAATGGCTCGAGCGCACGCTCACGAGGCGAACCTTCCCGAAATACCTGGAAACCATAAAGCTCGAGCAAGAGCGCGCCTGGAGAAAGTACCGCATGCGCGTGATCCCGGGCTTCGAGCTCACGAAGAACTCGCTCGTGAATCACAGATCGGCGCATATCGTTGTCCTCGGCGTGGAGGAGTACCTTAAGGCCGATCAGGATCTCGCCACCCTCCTCAAGCTCA
>CAYPFC010000177.1:0-6094 GCA_964409815.1 uncultured Pseudobdellovibrionaceae bacterium | reverse complement strand
TCGTAATCTTGTTCGGAGAATCTCCTTGGCCGCGCGCCTGACTGACGGCGACGTCGCCCGAGGGCAGCACGAGCAAGGAGCGCGGGCTTTCGAGCGAGGCAAAGAGCTCCACGCGGAATCCGGCGGGCGCGACCGGGGTTTTACCCTCCGGCCAACCGATCACTGTGGAAGGGCGAGTGGTCGAGACGGTTTCGAAGGGTTTAGGCAGCTTCGGATGCTTTTCGGCGAAAGCGCTCGGCGCCGCGAATAAGGCGCAGGCCGCCAGGGACGAGAGTAACAGCTTGGTGTTCATGAATGCTCCTTTTGAAAATTTCCGGAAGGAGCCGAGTTCAAAATTTGTTCCGAATTTGAAAGCGAGTGAATCGCGTCACGTTAGTTTTGCGTGCGGTAGAATGCCCCACGCGTACAAATTCGGGCGCGTTACTTCTGGAGACCGGCAGCCCTGCGCTCGGCATGCGCGTCAAGCTTGGAATCCCGAGTGGGTTAAGGGAGAATATCCGAATGCGGGCTCTCCCTATACTCATCGCGATCTTCTGCGCGCTCGCGCACGCCGAAGAAGAATTTGAAGTTCATCCCTTACTTGAGCTGGGCGTGGGCGGCGGCGGCGGAATGTTGCAAGACTATCCCGGGTCCGATCAGGCGCATTTTCACTGGGCCGTGTTTCCCGTCGTTTTTTATCACGGAAAGATCTTTCGCTCGGATCGTCGCGACGGCGTTTACGCGCGCGTGGTGAAGAAGCCGCGCTTCGGCGTGGACCTTTCGGGCGGCGGATATTTTCCGACCGACTCCGCAGACAATCGCGCGCGCGAGGGGATGGAGTCTCTCGGCTGGCTCGGCGAGCTCGGCCCGAGACTTTATTTTCGCGCCTACGACGAAGACGCCAAGCTCCTAAGGGTTTTCACGTTCGCGCGCGGGGCGGTCAGTGCGCACGCCAATCAGGTCCATGCGCGAGGCGCGTTGTTCGGGCTTGGCGTGGGCTACGACCAAGAGCGCGGGCCGTTTACGATCTTCACGAAGATCACCGCGCACTGGGCGACCCAGGAGTATAACGATTACTTCTACACGGTTACGCCCCGGTTCGCGACGGCGGAGCGGCCGACCTACTATTCCGAGGCTGGCTACTTGGGGACTTGGGTTCAGGCGGGCGCGAGCTACGAGTGGCCGCGCTGGACGGTGAGCGCGGGACTCCTCGCGATGTCCACGAAAGGCTCGGCCAACGAAGCGAGTCCGCTCTTCAAAGAGGATCTGAGCCTCGGCGTGTTCGCCGGAGTCGCTTGGTTCTTCTATAAGTCTTACAAGATGGGAATCGAGTAAGGCGCGCCGCCTAAGGTTTCGCCCATCTCGCGATTTCTTCGTCGAGTTTTTCCACTGGAATTTTATTCTCGAAGACCCTCTGAAGCAGGGCGTGCGTCCAGACCAGTTTGGAGTCGTTCATCAGCACGAGGAACGTCGTTTCGTTTTCGGGATAATAAGCCGCGAAGCTCACGAAACCGATCGTCGCTCCGCCGTGAGAGTAGGACTTGATTCTTCCATCGGCGTCGCGGTCCACGAACCAGCCCAGGCCGTAGGGGATGGGATCGCCGGGCGGCGTTTGGAAAAGCTTGTCGGTCTCGCCCTGAAGGATTTGTCTTCTGGAAAGCGCGAGCAGCCACTTGCGTAGGTCCGCGACGTTGCTGATCACGCCCGTCGAGCCCGCGTAGCCGATACCGTTCGGAAGCTGTCCCGCCTGCGCGCGGGGGACGGCGCCCTCGTAACCGATCGCCGAAAACGCCAGATTCACGCGGCCCGGGATGTTGAACCCGGTCATCGTCATTCCCGCGGGTAGAAAAAGCTCTCTGGAAAAATAGTCCTCGTAACCGACGCCGGCCGCGGATTTCACCACGAGGGAAAGCGCGCTGTAGGTCAGGTTGTTATAGAAGAACGGGCGTTTCTCGTCGTACTTTGCGAGCTCGAAAAACGTCTCGATGAACTTAACGGGCTCGAATATCCATTTCGAGAGCTCGTTCCACTGATTCTGCTCGGGGTAGCCGAAGCCGGTCCGATGCTGAAGCGCTTGCGTGAGAGTCACGTCGCGCGCGGCCTCGGGCATTCTTAAGAATTTCGAAAGCGGGTCTTGCAGCGAGAGTTTTCCCACTTGCTCGAGTTTGACCAGCGACGCCCCGAGGAATTGCTTACTCACGGAGCCGAGGTCAAAAAGCGTGAATTCGGTGAAAGGTATATTCTCGTGCCGGCGCGCGAGGCCGAAGCCGTGTTGCCATAGCACCCTTTCGCCCTCGGCGACCGCGACGATTCCCGAAAACCCCTTGGCGTGAGCTTTCTCGAAGAACGCCTTAAGCGTCGTAAGGTCGCGGGCGTGAGCGGTCAAGGAAAACAGGAGCGTGAGCGAGAGAATGAATTTCGTCATACTCCCGGTATAGCGCGGGTTCGGGCGATGTCCACCTATGGGCACGACGTGTCGGTATGGACGCCGAAGCGACAGGGCCGTAAAGAAGCGCGGATCGGTCGCTAAGCAATGTGGAAATTCTGAGCGTATGCGGAAATCTGGGGCGTCCTATTCGCTTTCTTCGTCGCTATAATGGACGTTGATTCCGGTCGTGACTCCGTCCTGATGGACGAAACGGTGCAAAACCTTCGTGTTCCCGGAGGCTAGGATGGATTTTATGAGCATACGGTTCTCTCGAACTCGTTTAGCCATGGCTTTACGACGTCTAGCTTGGGATCGGTTCATAACTGCCTCCTACAATCTACTTTTCAAAGCGTATGCCTACCTGTTAAACGGAACCGATTCTTAACATTAAAGGCTTAAGCGGACCGGTCCTCAGCGAAAGGGAGAATAATGAATCCGAATCAAGCACTCTGGGAAAAAGGCGATTTTACGAGGCTCGCGGCGACGATGCGCGAGAGCGGCGATCAGTTGGTCGGTACGCTCGGCATCGAGCGCGGAATGAAAGTTCTAGACCTGGGATGTGGAGACGGAACGACGGCGGTGCCCGAGGCGAAGCGCGGAGCCGAGGTTTTAGGCGTCGACATCGCCCGGAATTTGGTGGATGCGGGCAATGCGCGCGCGAAGGCGTTAGGACTATCGAACCTGCGCTTCGAGCATGGCGACGCGTGCGACCTGAAGGGCGTAAAGGACAAGACGTTCGATCGCGTGGTTTCCATATTCGGTGCGATGTTCGCGCCGAAACCGATGGATGTCGCGCGCGAGATGGTGCGCGTGACGAAGCCGGGCGGTGTGATCACGATGGGGAATTGGATTCCCGGCGACCCCACGCTGGTCGCTCAGGTTTTAAGAATCAGCTCCGCCTACACGCCGCCTCCCCCGGAAGGTTTTGTCAGCCCCATGAGCTGGGGATTGGAGAACGAAGTGATCGAGCGTTTCGGCGCCGCCGGAGTTCCGAAAGAGAATATTTCGTTCGCGCGCGAGACGTACACGTTCAATCATCCGGGCTCGCCGCGCGAGTTCCTCGGCCTGTTCCGCGAGTTTTACGGCCCGACGATGAACGCGTTCGAGGCCGCCGCGAAGAACGGTAAGAGCGAGCAGTTGCTCGCCGAGCTCGCGGACTTGTTCGAGAAGCAGAATCGCAGCGCGGATCCCGGGAAGACTTCGATTCCCGCGACGTTTCTGCGGGTTACGGTCCGGGTTTAAAAATTCCGGGCGAGATCAGCGGCGCGAGCGAAAATGAGCCGGACTCTGGAGCGCTTTTTCATACTCCCAAAGGAGAGCACGGGTCGGGGGAAAACTCCACCCGCGGTGCGCGAAAAGGCCCCTCGCCACGGAGGAAGAACGGGTAATTTTTGTCATCGTCTTGTTTCGCGGGTAGAGTTCGTTTAAGGGTGGTGGCTATGAAACAAAATTCGTTTGAGAAGCAGTTCCCGGGCTACAAGATCGTTCCTGAGAAGAAGAAGCACTGGCAGTGGGCGCTGATCTGGGCCGGCTTTACCGTGATGGTCGTCGTCATTCCGCTGCTCTTGTTCAAGCTCCTGTCGCTGACCACGCCGACACCCAATATGGCCGGCAACAACAAATTCACGCTCTCCACCGTGCGCGCGCTCGCGCTCCAACAATCCGCTCAAGAAAAGCACTCGGAGGCCCTCGCGAGCTTCCAGCGTTACTTCAGCATGGGCGGCCAGGAGGCCGATATCATGGCGATGTACGCCTACACTTTGATGGAGCTCGGTCGCGACGAGGAAGCCCGCGAGTGGTCGCGAAAAGCGTCGGCGCAAGATCCCGAGTCGAAGGCGGCGCGCATGATCCGCGACGCTTTGGAGAAGAAGTAAGCATTTACTTCAGAGAAAACGTATTCATCAGTTTCGCGGCGATCGGGTTCTCGAGCTTCCGCTGCGCCGAGATCAGCCAGACTTCCTCGAACACGCCCTTGAGCGTACCCAAACGAACGAGCCTTTGCTCGCGGTGGCCTCCGAGCTCGGAAAACGGCGCGAGGCCGATTCCGTTTTCGGCGAGGAGCCGTTGAAGGCTCGTGTCCTGAGTCTCGGCCGCCGGGGTCGCCTGAATGCCATGAAGCTTGAAGAAGTGATTGAGATCGTGGCGGAGCTTGCTGTGAGCGGTGGGGAGCACAAACGGCCTCCCGCTGAGGGAGAGGGGAAAGCCCTTTCTTAGTCCCTTATATTTCGCGGCTCCGTATACGGAAACGGGGAGCCTGGCGACGGACTTCGAGTAGACCTTCGTGCCCTCGATCAATTGCGCCGGGTAGTTCGAAACGATCAGATCGACCCTGTGGGCATGCAGCTCGCGAATGAGTTCGTCGCCTTTGCCCTCAAGAATTGAAACCGTGCACGGCGCGACCTTGTACGCCTCGGTGACGATCGAAAGTAGAACGCTTTTCGGAACGCCGTCGAGCGCGCCAATTTGGAGGTGCGTGTGATCCTCAGGGGTGCGGTCCTTCAAGACCTCGATCATTTCGTCGCCCAGGCGAAAGATCTCGTTCGCGTAATCGAGCGCGGCTTTTCCGGCCTCGGTGAGGATGAGCTTGCGATTGCGTCGCTCGAACAGCGGGCGGCCGATCATTTCCTCGAGCTGCTTGAGCTGGGTGCTTAAGGTGGATTGTCCCAGGCGAAGTTTTTCGGCGGCGCGGGCGATACCGCCTTCTTCCGCGATCGCCCGGAAGTAGAGCAGGTGATGGTAGTTCAGCCACGGCATGCGGGTTCCTTACCTTTCGTAAAAAGAGAACGATTCCTTCTGATTTATCGATTTTTACGAATCTACAGTCAAAGGTATATTTGTAAAGAGACTCACCTTTCGGGTGAAAGGAGAAAATATGAAATGTCCAGCCTGTAAGGAAACGACTTTAACGATGACCGAGCGTCAGGGGATCGAGATCGATTATTGTCCGGACTGTAGAGGCGTATGGCTCGACCGCGGGGAGCTCGATAAGCTCATCGAAAAGTCGGTCGCGGCTCAGCCTCCTCAAGAAAGCCGCAAGGAAAAGGACTCCAAATACGATCGAGACCGCGACTACGACCGTAAGGAGTATTACTACAAGAAGAAAAAGTCCTTCCTCTCGGAAATCTTCGACTAAAGAAAGGGCTTAGATCATGAGCGGACTGGTCTCCAATGTTTCCGTAGCGCCGAACTGGCTCTGGATCTCGTTTTCGATTGGAATTTTGATTCTCCTATTCATTGATTTGAGCCTTTTCGGCCGGGGCGCGCATAAGATCTCCAGAAAGACCGCTTTGATCGAAAGCGGAATCTGGATCGCGGTCGCGCTCGCGTTCAACGTTTGGTTTGCCTATGCGTACGGGAGTGAGCTGGGCTTGGAGTTTTTGACGGGCTATCTCGTCGAAAAAAGCCTCAGCGTCGACAATCTCTTCGTGATCCTTTTGATCTTCGGTTCGTTCCGCATACCCGATGCCTATCAGCACCGGGTTCTTTTTTACGGTGTGCTCGGGGCCATCGTCATGCGGGCGTTCTTTATCATTGTCGGCGCGCAGCTCCTGCATCTCTTCCATTGGATCCTTTATGTTTTCGGCGCGATCCTGGTGATCACCGCGATCAAGTTCCTGATGGATACGGACGAAAAGGTCGACGTTCAGGAGAGCTACTCTCTGCGGCTGTTGAAGCGCTTTATTCCGA
>CAYPFC010000176.1:3593-6153 GCA_964409815.1 uncultured Pseudobdellovibrionaceae bacterium | reverse complement strand
CGACGTGCAGTTTATTCTCGGGGATCGCCTTTTCGAGCCGCGCCACGTCCGGCTCCCAAATGCCCATCGTGAGCTTCTCCAAGGCGACGAGCGTCCACGGAAACGGCGGGCGCAACACGATCGGCTCGAGCATCGCCGAGCGCGTGTAAATCACTTCGGCCGTCACGGCCTTCACGAAATCATCGTCGCTCCCCGGCCGCTCGGAGATCAGCGGCCACATCGCGCGCAGGATTCCACCGCGCACGCGCACTTCGCCGGCCGCGCTGTCGTTCTCGTTTCCGAAAGAGACCGCGACGACGTTCGCAACGTCGTCCTGAAAGCCGGGGTACAATGAAAACGCTTCGAAGATCGCCCCCGCCCCGTACGAAACGCCGACGAGTTGAATCGGATTCTTCGGGTGCTTTCTACGAATCGCGCTCACAACGTCCTTGATCAAGGTGGCATTGAGCTCGACAGGAATGTCGTAGGTCACGGGAAGGGCGTTGCTCAAAGTCTCTCCCGCGCCGATCAGATCGGGCGCCGCGATCCCGACGTCGCGATTCTGGAGAATCAAACTGCGCGCGACCATCGCGAAACTCGTCTTCTCCTGGGTCGCGCCGTGGATCAGCACGACGATCGGCGCACGATCGGTGCGAGGCTCTCGGAACGCGAGCGAGTACTTCAACCCCTCGGGATTCCACTTCTTGGATTTCAACTCGAGGAATCCCTCGTCGAAAGAATATCCCGCCTGCGCGCCGATCCTCAGCGAATACGGACGCAACGGCCGCTCGGCCTCACGACCCAGGACTTCGCCCGCGACGGCGCTCCAGCAAAATACGGCGACGAACGCCGCAAGGATGTAAGACATGATCCCCCCGATCACGCGAAAGAATGATTCAATGCTTCGAAGAATTTTCCTCGGGCGGCCGGAGCCTCCCACCATGGATAATGCCCGCACTCGGCGATGCCGGTCGCCTTCACGCCCGGGATGATCGCCCGCAACTGCTCGCTCAGGCGCGCGCACGGGCTCGGATCGTACTCTCCGTACAGAATCTCGACCGGGAGCTTAAAATTCTCGAACGTCTTCATGAAATCCGGCGCCGCGAGTTTGCCGCCCAAATCCCCTTGCGTCGCGAGGCGTTCCGCGTCCACGCCGTCGAGCTTGGGGCTCAATGTCTCTAGCGTCGGGCTGAAGTGATAGGTCTTGAAGATCGCGTCGCTCATCAGGCCAAACGCTTTGTTCTTCTCTTCGGGGTCCGAGAGCTGAAAGAGCGCGGTTAAGCGCTCGCTACGCAGCCGGCGCTCGTCGTCGGTCAGGCGCTCATCGATGTTCCTCATGAAAAGTCCCACGCCCTCCAGATCGAACGGCATCGGACCGACGAGCACGACCTTTTGGGCGAGCTCGGGCCGGCGCGCGAGCGTCAGCATGGAAAGGAGCGCGCCCCACGAATGCCCGACGACGATCGGCTTCTTCTCGAAGGTCTTGAGCACCGCGATCAAATCCGACACGTGAGCCTCGACGCTGACGGGATCCGCGCCCACGGAGCGCTGAAAGTACGTCGTCGCCGGACGCGTGCGACCGATCTCCTCGGTCAAGTCGCCCATGTAGCCGTAAAGCCCGGGTCCGCCGTGAACCGTGAGAACCGGAGCGAGCGAGCGGTCCGCTTCCGGCGCGGTCCACTCCTCCATGTATATCGAGGTGTTCGGCGTCGTTTGCAGCCGGCGCGAACCGGAAGGGTTCAACATCTTTCCTCCCTTAAAGCGCGCTTCAGGATCTTTCCGCTATCGCCCTTGGGTAAGTCCGAAAGGAATACGAAGGATTTCGGAATTTTGTAGCGCGCGAGTTGTCCCTGGCAAAATCCCGCGAGTTCGCTCTCACCCAGGCGCGTGCCCGGCTTCGCGACGACGAAGGCCTTGCCGACCTCGCCCCAGCGCTCGTCGGGAACGCCGATGAGCGCGACGTCTTGAACTTCGGGGTGCGTTCTTAGAAACTGCTCGATCTCGGCCGGGTAAACGTTTTCGCCGCCCGAGATAAACATGTCCTTGCTGCGACCGACGACGAAGAAGAATCCGTCGCGGTCCTGGCGAACCAGATCCCCGGTGCGCAGCCAACCATCGCGAATCGCCTCGCGCGTGGCTTCCTCGTTGCGCCAGTAGCCGGGAGTGCACGCGGGCCCTTTGAGCCAAAGCTCGCCGATCTCCCCGACCGCGCAATCGCGGCCGTCGCCGTCGACGACGCGGGTCTCGATATAGAAATTCGCGAAGCCGATCGAGCCGATTTTGCGCTCGGAGTCCTCTTCGTTCAGCGAAAAAACGTTCGGCCCGAACTCGGTCAGACCGTAGCCCTGCCGTACGGGAACCCCCCTCGCCTGCCAGGTGCGGATGAGCGGGAGAGGCATCGGCTCTCCGCCGACGACCGCGTAGCGAATCGAGCTCAGGTCCGTGCTCGCGAACGACGACTCGCGCGCCATCATGTCGAGCATGGTGGGCACGCCGAACAGAATCGTCGCTTTCTCCTCCGCGCACGCGCGCAGAACCTTCGCGGCGTTCTGGAAGGCCTTTCGCTTGACGCTTTCGTCCT
>CAYPFC010000176.1:0-3583 GCA_964409815.1 uncultured Pseudobdellovibrionaceae bacterium | reverse complement strand
AACCTTCGCGGCGTCGAATTTTTCTAAGATCACCGTGGTCGCGCCACGATGGAGGAACGGCGTCACCAATACGTTCCAGCCGCCCGTATGGAAGAACGGCAGAAACGAGACGTGTACGTCGCGCTCGCTTAAGTTCAGTCGCAACGTCGTATTGACCGAGTTCCAAAAGAGCATCCGGTAATTCACGATCGCGCCCTTCGGCGCGCCGGTCGTGCCGGACGTATAGAGAATCAGGCACGGATCCTCGAGGTCGTGAGCCATCGCGATGGGCGCCGCCGCGCCGTCTTCCGCGAGCCCGTCCTGAAAATCTTCGTACACCCAAGTCGCGGGGCCGACCACTTGCGAGGCGATCGTCGCGAACTCCCTCTGATATATAAAGAGCTTCGGCTCGCTGTCGCGAAGGATGTGCGCAACCTCGCGCGCCGAAAGACGAAAGTTCACCGGGACCATGACCGCGCCCAAGCGCTGGATCGCGAAGAACAAGGGAACGTACTGCCAGTTGTTCTTGGATAAAACGGCGACACGGTCGCCCTTCTCGACGCCGCGGGCGCGAAGCTCATGAGCGATGCGCGTGCTGAGCTCGAAGAGCCGCGCGTAGGTCACGCGCTCGCCGGCCTCACCGCACTTCAGGGCGAGGCGGTTCGGAGCGTACGTGTTCCAGCGCTTCAGCCAATCGAGCTCGATGGTCATGAATCGTAGCTCCAGCGCAGGGCGACTCCGCCCATGCTGACGCCGCCGCCCGAGCCGATCATCAGCACGAGGTCGCCCTTACGAAGCGCTCCGCGCGTGACCGCGTCGTTCATCGCCATCGGCAGGCACGCGCTTCCGGTGTAGCCGTAACGGTCCATGATGTTGTGCGAGCGGTCCTCGGGGACCTCGAGGCGCTGCATGGTCTCGCGGATGGAATCAATGTTGATCTGGGTGAGGAAGTAGCGCTTCACGTCCGCGGGCGTGGCGCCGATTTGCTCGAGCAGCAAGCGCGCGATGCGCGGCCAGTGGATCGCGTTGAACTCGGGAGGAATCTTCTTGAGGAACTTGAGAAGATTCATGCGCGTTTTCAGCGTGAACTCATTCACCGGCTCCTTGGTGCCGCCGGCGTAAATTCCCATAGCGTCGTAGTAGTTCCCATCGGCCCAAAGGTAGCTCGCGAGAACGCCTTCGTTCTCGTTGGTGGTCGGTTGAATGACCGCGGCGCCCGCGCCGTCGGCAAACAGGGTCGCGATCTTGTAATCGTCGAAATCCAGGAACTTCGTCATGCCGTAGGCCCCGATGATCAAGATGTTCTTGTAGCGCGAGTCGGCAGTGATGAACTTGCTCGCCGTATCGAGCGCCGTCACGAACCCGGCGCAGGCCGCGTTGATGTCGAAGCAGCCGGCGTTCGTCGTTTTCAGCTTCTTATGAACAACCGCCGCCGTCGACGGCGAGAGGTAATCGGGCGTATCCGTCGCGACGATGATGAGATCGATGTCTTCGGGTTTTACGCGCGCCCGCTCCATCGCTTGTTGCGCGGCCGGAACGATCAGATCGCTCGTCGCTTGATCGGGATCCATGAAGTAGCGGGACTTGATATTCCGCTTCTCACGCAGGAACTTGTCGACATCCTGCTTATAAAGCTCGTTAAAGTATTCGTTTGTGACCTTGCGAGACGGCACGAACATGCCGGTGCTCGCGATTTTCGCGCGACGTATTTGCATTCTTCCCTCTGCAAATGTGATTCAGCCTGACCGGGCATCCTATGAGGAGGCACCTAGTCGCGGCAAGGATGGCCTTGACGCGTCGGCGGGGATTTCGATACTCACCGAGCCTATGCAAAACATTAAATTCGATTTCGCGAATAAGGCGGTGGTCGTTACGGGCGGTGCGCAGGGCATCGGACTCGAGATCGCCGAAAAGTTCCTTAAGGCCGGCGCCACGGTAGCCGTTTGGGATTACTCCGAAACCGCTCTGAAAGCGGCTGAGGAGCGGTTGAAAGATTACTCGCCGCGCCTTCAGCTCTCGCAAGTGGACGTGACGAATATGGCTTCGTGCCAAGCCGCGGCCGCGCGACTCGCGGGCTCGATTGACATCCTCGTGAACAATGCCGGGATCACGCGTGACAAGAGTTTCGCGAAGATGGACGAGGCCTCGTGGCAAGCGGTGATTAACACCAATCTCACCGGGTTGTTTAACGTGACCAAATCGCTGTTCGAAAAGTTCGGAACGAGCGGCGCGAATCGCATCGTGAACATGTCGAGCGTGGTCGCGCTCTACGGAAACTTCGGCCAGACCAACTACGTCGCCGCGAAAGCGGGAGTGATCGGTCTCACCAAAACCTGGGCGCGCGAGTTCGCGAAGAAGGGCTTTACCGTCAACGCGATCGCACCCGGATTCACACGCACGGCGATGGTCGATGCCATGCCGCCCGACGTGCTGAAGCAGATCGAGGGCAAAGTTCCGGTCGGTCGCGTGGGAACGGTCGAGGACATCGCGAACGCGTGCCTGTTCTTGTCGTCGGACGCGGCCTCTTACATCAACGGCGTCACCTTAAGCGTCGATGGCGGATTGGTTCTCTGAATAAAAAAGGGAGCGTCTAGCGCTCCCTAATTGCGGCCCTTCGAGTCGTTCACGATCGCGACGCTGTAGCAATCAAGTTGAATGTAGTCGCCGTGGTGATCGTTCCAGCTCGCATCAAGGACGGCCGAGTGCTTGCGGATTTCAAGATCCCAAGTCCACGTCTTGTCCCAGTTGTTTTGTTGCGGGATCGTCTTCACGACTTTGTACTCGGGCGAGAGGATGAGCTCGGCGCGGTCCGGGCTGAAGTTGCCTTTGAACTCGCTCTCGTCGAGGTCGAACTTGATGTGGCCTTTGTACTTCGTGCCCTTGTACGGGACAACCTTCAGATTTTCGCCGTTCGTCGATCCGAACCATCCATCCGGAACGAGGTCGTAGGATTTTTCTTCGGAAGAGATGCTCGCCGACCAACGCTCAACCGAACCGGCTTCGAAGTCGACGTCGTCGAGCTTCACGAAGATGCGCTCATAGGCGCCTTTCGAGGCTTGGCAGCTGATGTCGATCGTTTTCTTTTCGGCGGCGAACGCGCTCGAGCCGAGGACCGCGACGCTTGCGAGAATAATGAATTTCATGGATTTCCCCCATAACTGGTTTGCCGAACCCTTAAACCGGAGCGATGTCAGGAGCCAGTCAGGATTGCGTCGTTGAGCTTTTTACTAAGCGCTAGAGAGTAAAGAAGTCGCACGCGAACACGCAGGCGGTCTCGGCGCCCGACTCGCTCACTTGCTTTCGCTGTTCCTCGATGAGTCTCACGATCCCCGCGCGCACCTTATCGACGTCTTTCGCAGAAACTGAGAAAATATTCGTGTAGTGGATGTCCTCTTTGAGCGTGGATCTCTCCACCGCCCGCATTCGCCAGTTCATGTGGTGAGAGGTCGACTGCGGGCTTTCGCGCTGGACGTAAATATTCCCGCCGTTGTGAATAAAGCGATCCTTCTCCTTCACGACGACTTTCATCTCCACCAGATCCCTTAGAACTCGCGCGATCACCGCGCCCGGCACGTGCAGCTTGGCCGAGATCGCGTCGACGGTT
>CAYPFC010000175.1:1359-6176 GCA_964409815.1 uncultured Pseudobdellovibrionaceae bacterium | reverse complement strand
CAGCATCGAGAAAATCAAATCCGACGCTACGCTGGCCGCGCTCGTCGAGCGCGACACCGGCGCGTGCGAAGTCGTAACGAAAAATCTTAAGGAAGAAGACGAAGAAAAAGAGCACGGGCGGCTTGAGCTCGCGATGACTCTCTATGCGGCGGGCCTCGCGGACCGCACGTGCTTGGAGTCGGAAGTGGAGCGCGAGGTCGCGGTACAGACTCCGGTCGGTCCATTGACCTACCTGGCGCAGGCTTTCGTCTATGCGGACGACGCCGAGGTCTCGAACTCTTATTTGGATCAAGTTTGCGAAGACGCTCCAACGAGCGTCGAGTGTTCAATGAGCCAGGTCGTCAGCCAATGGTCGGAGGAAGATTGGGAGGCCGTAGAGGACTCTCTCAATAAAGCCCCGCGCGGCAGCGGATACCTCGAGGTGTGGGGCGTTCGTCACTTCATGAAACAGGCGAAGTACCCCAAGGCCGAAGCGATGTTGAACTCGCTGCTCTCGGCGAACTATCTTTCCGAGTTCAGCCTCTCGCAGCGTGTGAAGAATCTTTATAACTCGTACCGGGAAAGAGAAGCTGAAGTCGCGCTTCTGCAGGCGGTGACCGCGCTTCCCGAAGCCGAAGGCAAACAGCTCAGCGCTTGGGTTTGCTCGCAGCAGCTCCAATCGGGCTGCGCGGCGCTCGAGGGCGTCGCGTGCAAGAACGTTTCGGAAACGCAAACGAAGTCCACCGAGATCGATTTCCAGGAGTCGCACCTCGCGCTTGCGCAGGTTCTCGCGCTCGAGTGCAAAAACGGCGGCGAAGTGGACTACCTTAGCTTCGCCGACGCCGTGAACGACGAAGACTGGCAAACGTTCTTCCGCGCGAATCTGAAGCACCAAAAGAACGACAAAGACGCCTCGGCGCATCTCTTCAGCCAGCTCCTGGTTTCCTCGGAGGCGCCTGACGTGCTCAAGGTCGAAGCCCTGCGCCGCTGGGCCCAATTCGCCAACCGCGAGCAGATCGAGGATCTTTTCGAGCAATGGCGTATTCTCGATTCAAAAGAAGCGTGGGTGAAGACCGGAAATATTCTCTTCCGCCGCATGACCGAAGCCGGACACCACGACCTCGCGCTGAGAGTGGCGCGCTATCTGCTCAACACGGAATCGCTCTCGCCGCAAGCCCTCGCCACGCTCACGAATATAATCGATCAAAAGTCGAAGGGGCCAGACCGTAAGCCCGCCAGCGTGAAGACCCGCGAATCCGTCAAGCAGCTGCTCGATGAGGTCGAGGGGGACGAGTGATCTTTCCGATCCTTCGCGGTCTTATGAGCTGGAAGAAGGCGCCGGTGACTTGGTCGCTCGCGATGCTCAATTTTATCGTTCTTTTGTACACGTCGCACTTCGGGGCCGAACCCCAGGCTGGCCTCGAAGAACTGATGAAGAAAGATTTTTTCATCGTCACTCAAGGTCGCGTGTACGCGCAATACCTCGATCACAATCAGGCGACAGGAGGATACCCTCCGTTCCTGATGGAATTGGCGAAACAGGCGCGAAACGGCGAGAAGGAGCGCGCCGAGATGCTCGGCCAGCTCGCGTTTCGCGACCTCGCGTTCATCGACAACGCCGAGTCGATTGAGTACAGCGGCGATCAAGTGGCATTCCGTTTCTGGAAGAAGCAGATCGAAAACGTACGCGAGCTGCAAAGCGAGCACCCGAGCTTCACGCTGGGCCTGAACGCCGAAGACACTTCGTTTTCGAAGTGGATCTCGTACATCTTCGTTCATAGCGGCGCCGTGCACTTTCTGGGTAATATGATCATGCTGCTGATCTTCGGCGCGGCTCTCGAGCTCCAAATCGGCGGCCTTGGCGTGATCGTCGTGTTCATGCTTTCGGGGTTAATGGCCGCGGGCGTCTTCGCGCTTCTCACCGGCGTCGCGAGCACTCCGCTTGTCGGCGCGAGCGGCGCGGTCAGCGGGATCATGACTCTCTATTGTCTGCTCAACTGGCGTCGTCCGGAGCGTTACTTTTATTGGCTCTTCTTGCCGTTCAAAAACTGCATGGGTTGGGTCTACCTGCCGGCTTGGGTGGCCGTCCTTCTCTGGGCGCTCAGCGATCTGGCCGGATATCTCGGCACCGTGGCCGAGCTTGGAGGAATCGCGCACACCGCCCACCTAGGGGGAGAGGTGGCCGGAATCCTGACCGCGCTGACTCTCTATCTATTGAGAAAGATTTGGCCTTTACCCAATCCCATACCTGAGCCCGAGGGCGCGAAAGTCCCGATGGGTGTCCTTTATCCGTGGATCCACCTTCCTGCCGCCGGACGAGTTCAAAGATAGTAAAATTTCGCATTGTAGACAGACTGCGTCAATGGTCTAAAAGCCCTCGAGGGTAAATCATGCGTTTCATTATTATCTTGTCCGTGCTTCTGATGGGGCTGAAGTCTCATGCCAACGACGAATATTGTTTAGCGCTCCGGGGTAACGGAGAGCTCGCGCCCGCGCACTGGGGCGCGATCGCCAACTTGATCGAGCGCGCCGGATTGCCGGTGAAGCAAGCGGGAGGAAGCTCGGCTTCGATCACCATGCTTCTCACCGACGCGATCGCCTCGAACAAACTCGTCGGAACGAGCGCAGGACCCTCGCAAGAATCGCGGTTTCGCGCCTCGCTTCTCATAAAATCGCTCGAGGGTTTCGCGCATGCGCTCGCGGACACGCGCGAGTTCCAAGATTTCATCCGTCTCTATACGCAGTCGCGCGAGGTGGTCGCGCGTTCGTGGCCGTCGACGCTGCAGAATTTTTTCGAAACCGCCGCCCGCATGTCGCCCGAGGACATTCAGAAGTCCTTGATTGAGAACCGCGAGCTCATCGTCTCGAATTTTAAAGTCGGGATGGAGATCGGCGTGATCAGCGAGAAGACGCAGCCGCAGCTCTTCTCGCTCGCCGAGCGCGTGATCGCGGGGCAAGTGCTGTCCGCGCAGGAGGTAAGGGCCGCGTCCTTCTACCTGGGCGAGCTCATTCAGTCCGTACGCACCTTCGGCGAGTTTAACGCGCTTGAGGACGCGAACCTCTTCTTCCGCAACGGGCTCGTGGATTTCGAGCGCCTGGCTTACCAGGTTGGGAGGGTCGCCGAGTTCTACGCGAGCGGGCCCGAGCAACCGGGGCAAGAAGCGAAGTGGGAGGAGTTTTTTAAGTCATGCGCGGGAAGGGCGATCGGTCTCACGTGGAATGAATTGACGGCATCCAAGCCCGAGTGCGATGCGAGGCTGCGCCGGTTGATCGACGCGTATTATTCGCAAGGCGCGGAGCCGAAGTTCTATAAGAAGAATGTCGGAGTGACGATCGCGAGCCTGCCGACGACGACCGTCTTGATCGGCGAGGCCGCGCGCGAGGCGATCGAAGGAATCGCCGCGTACCACCTCGCGCAGTCGCCGGTCTTCGGAGCGGACTTCAAGCTCGCGCATACCGAAGACGTGCGCTTCGGTTACTGGGGCCGTCCCGAGGACCTCCAACTTATCGAAAAAGACATCTCGCGCGCCGACGAAAAAGGCCGCCGATTCTATGCGATCGGGCACGCAACGTGGGCGCAGGCGATCAGCCTTTCTCCCGCCGAGCCCGGATTGGCGCCGTTCCGCCCGTTCGTGGACGACAGCGGAAAGACTTTGGTTTCCGCGGGCGGATGGTCGGACCTTCACCCGGTTTCGGTTTTGAAGGCCGCGGGTTGTAAAAGCGTGATCTACGTGACCCGTCGTGGTGGCGAGTCGCTCTTCGGTCAGGGCGTCGCGAAGCGCTTGCTCCGATACGATCGCGATTGGGATCTCTTGCAGACGACGCCTAAGGAAAAGTACGAGCGCAATTGGATTTTGAACAACATCGGCGACTCGACGGACATGAGCTCGCTCTGGTCGCGTCTTTACAACGTGGCGAATCCGCAGAGCTCATTTCGTGTCTCGCTCGCCGCGGCCGACGCCGTGTTGTGTACGGACTGGAATCGCTTCGACGTTCGCTCGGGCATTAACGAGATGATCAAAGACAGCTATCGGAGCCCGTTCTATGTCCGTAATCGTGCGGCGTTGCCAAACGTGGCGTTCCTGCCGCGGCTCAACCCGCGCGACATGCATCCGGACGGCTACCCGATCTTCAGCGGCTGCTTCTAGGGTGCCAGGAGCTTTTTCCGGGTCACGTCGCATTAGGCGCTAAGCTACTCGAGAGGGAATCTAGATTCCCTCTTCATCGCTCGGCACGAATCCCCGGCGCATCGTATTTTCCGTAATCACCCGCGGCTCCATGAACTGCAACAAGTAATCGGGGCCGCCGGCCTTCGAGCCGACGCCCGACATCTTGAAGCCGCCGAACGGATGACGCTCGACAAGCGCGCCCGTGTTTCCGCGGTTGATGTACAGGTTTCCGACTTCGAACTCTCTCTTCACGCGCTCGATCGTGGCCGGGCTGCGCGAGTAAAGACCGCCGGTCAGCGCGTACTCGGTGGAGTTCGCGATTTGGAGAGCGTGATCCATGTCCTTCGCTTTGATGATCGCAAGAACCGGCCCGAAAATTTCCTTCTGCGCGAGATCGCTATTGGGATCGACGTCGGCGAAGATCGTGGGCGGGATGAAGTACCCGCCTTGAGGGACTTGTCCCTGGAAGATCAGGCGCGAGTACGACTTCGCGGATTCGATCGTGGAGAGAATGCGCTTGTACGCCTCCTCGTCGACGACCGGGCCCATGAACGAGCGCGGGTCCTCGGCCGGGCCGATGTGGAGCGAGCGCGCGGCCTCGGTTAGGCGCTCGATGAAGCGATCGTAAAGAGGCTCAATGACGATCGCGCGGCTGCAGGCCGAGCATTT
>CAYPFC010000175.1:668-1349 GCA_964409815.1 uncultured Pseudobdellovibrionaceae bacterium | reverse complement strand
GACGACCGCTTCGTCGAGATCGGCATCCGAGTCGACGATGATCGCGTTCTTCCCGCCAAGCTCGGCGATGACGCGCTTGAGGTGTTGTTGTCCCGGCAGAACGGTCTGCGCTTGCTTGAGAATATGCAGGCCGACGGGCTTCGAGCCGGTGAACGCGATGAGCGAGACGTCTTTGTGGTTCACCAAGTACTCGCCGACCTCTTCGCCGTAGCCGGGGAGGAAGTGCGCGACGCCTTTCGGGAAGCCGACGTCTTGAATCATGCGCATGAGCTCCGCCCCGATGATCGAGCTTTGCTCCGCGGGCTTCATGATGACCGTGTTGCCGGTCACGAGCGACGCGGTCACCATTCCGGTGAGAATCGCGAGCGGGAAGTTCCACGGCGCGATCACGAGCGAAACTCCGCGCGGCTGGTAGTGGTAAAGACTGACTTCGCCGGGCACGCGGCCCATGCGGCGCGGGTTGGCGAGCGTGCGCATCTCGCGCGCGTAGTAGCGACAGAAATCGATGGCCTCGGCGACGTCGCCGTCGGCCTCGCGCCATCCCTTGCCCACCTCCAGTACCTGAAGCGCGGCGAGGCGGAATTTTTCCTGAACCATGCGGTCGGCGAGTTTGTCGAGTAAACGCGCGCGCTCGACCGGATCGGTTTTCGCCCACTCGGGAAGCGCTTTCTTCGCGGCCTG
>CAYPFC010000175.1:0-658 GCA_964409815.1 uncultured Pseudobdellovibrionaceae bacterium | reverse complement strand
GGCCTGAACCGCTTGCTCGGCTTCCATGTTGGTGGCGGCGCAGACCTGGCCGATCTGCTGCGAGGTCTGCGACGGGTTTTCGCGCGCGATCGTCCGCGACGTTTTCACTTCCTTGCCGTCGATGACGAGCGGGTACACGCGGCCCAAGCGCCCTTTCCACTCGGCGAGCGCGTGCTGCATTTTCTCACGCTGCATTTTGATCGCGAAGTCGGTCGGGGGCTCGTTGAAGAACTGATTCGGGTCGGTGATCGGATCGCCGCTGGAGGGAATCAGGTCTTCCTGCGGGTTTTTCAATAAAACGTCGGCCGAAACGTTCTCGGCGAACTTCGAGCGCAGGAACGATTCGTTCGAGGTGTTCTCGAGCAAGCGGCGAACGAGGTACGCCATTCCGGGAATCAACTCGCCGACGGTCGCGTATTCGCGCACGCGGTAGCCCTCGCGCACGAGCGCGCGCTTGATCGAGTCTCCCATTCCGTAAAGCATCTGCATTTCGATCGCGCGCGGGTCGAGTCCCTTCGCTTTCGCGTAAGCCATCGCGGCGGCCATCGAGCGCACATTGTGCGAGCCGATCGCCACGCGTAAGTAGGGGTACGCATCGATGAGTTTGCGCGAGCAGAGCTCAAAGCACGCGTCGGACTCTTTCTTGTTCAGGTAAACG
>CAYPFC010000174.1:0-6182 GCA_964409815.1 uncultured Pseudobdellovibrionaceae bacterium | reverse complement strand
TCCGGTGGTCGCCGGAATCGCGGCGCAAGTTTGGAGCTTAAAGCCTTCGCTCTCGATCGCGGAACTGCGCGAGGTACTGATCAAGGCGGGCCCCGAGAACGCTCAGGTGAAGAACCTCTCGGTCTCCGGTCGCCATATCGATGCCCTGAGCGCGGTTCAATCCGTGCTCCCGCAACCCGTATTAAATTGAGACATCCTGGACCACGCTCGACCGTGGTCCAGCCTTTCCCACGATTTCGCTTTCACATACTCGAAGCTTACCGTCTATACTTAAGGGAACTATTGGATATTCCCGAGGTTTAAGATGGTATTTCGCACTTTGCTTGTGGCCCTCGCACTTTGCTCGAGTTTGGCTCATGCGAAGCGTTTCAGAAACGCCTACGTCAGCTTCGAGCTTCCTCCCAACTGGAATTGCAAACTCGAAGGCTCCGAGTGGGTCTGCGAAAACGATTTTTCCGCGAAGACGAAAGAAGCGATCATCATTCTGACGGCGAAGGAGGTCGGTCCGACCGACACGCTCCCCGCCTACCTCGCGCACTTGCAGACTCCGCGCACGCTCTCGGGCCGCAACGGCGCGCCCACCAAATCGCAAATCATCCACGTCAAAGAGCGCATCATCGGTAACCAGATGTGGGTCGACGGCATGCACTTGGGCAGCGAAGTCGGGCCTTACTTCACGCGCTACCTTGCGACCATTAAGGAGCGTATTTCAATTCTGATCACGTTCAGCGCGCACAAGCAGCACTACACCAAGTACAGCGGCGATTTCATTCGCGCGGTGGAGAGCTTGAAGGTCGTCGCGACGAAAGACACTCTCGGTCGCAGTGGCAGCGAAGGCGGCCGCGGGCGAGACGGCTCGACCGAGACCATCGGGCCCGGCGTAGGCCAGCCGATTCCCGCGGATTACGGCGATGGCGCTCCCGCGGAAGGCAGCGGCCGAGGCGGCGGCGCTCTCAATCTGCTAATCCTCGCGCTCCTCATCGGCGCGGTCGGCGGATATTTCTATATGCGCTCGAAGAAGAAGCAGCCTCCTACAAAACGTCCACCTCCTCCCGCGGGTAAGGGACAACCTCCCCCACCGCAGAAGAACGTGAAGAAATGAAGCTGACCTCGCTGTTCCTCATCTTAGGCTTAGCATTTCAGGCGAACGCGAAGACCTTTCAGAACTCTTACGTATCGTTTGAAGTGCCGGATAACTGGAACTGCGCTCAGGAGGGCGTGGCGTGGACGTGCACGCCGCAAAACGCGCTCGAGTCAAAGGAAGCCGTGATCGTGCTCGCCGCGAAAGTCGCGGGCCCCGAGGACAATCTTCTGAATTTTTTAAACCACCTGAAGAAGCCGAAGACCATCACCACGAAAGTGGGAACGCCGATGCCTTCGCAGATGATGTACGCGCAAGAGCGCGTCCTGGCCGGCGGCAAATGGGTGCAGGCACAACACTTAGGAAGCGAGATTCAGGAGTACTACACGCTCTACCTCGCCACCGTGAAAGAGCAGCTCGCGATTCTGGTCAGCTTCTCGGCCGAGAAGAACAAGTACCAGAAATACAATCCCATCTTCGACAAAGCATTAAAGACTCTTAAGATCACCGCGAATCAGCAGCTCCTCTTCCCGAAGAAAGACGCGGTCACGAGCGGTGGCGAAGTCCTCGGCATCAACATTCAGCCGGGAACGGACGATATGCTCCCGCCGCCGGAGAAGAAGAAGGCGAATCCCCTTCCGATTCTCGTGATTCTCGGGGCCGCGGTGGCCGCGGCCGCTGTCTTCTTCACACGCAATCGTAAAAAGATTTCCCATTCAAAAAGTCCGAAACCTCGGTCAAAATAGAGACCTTCCATGAGTTTCGAGAACGTAATGCAATTGATAGAAGGTCTTCGCGCCGAGCTTGAGCGCATGGGTGTAACGACCCAAGTGCTGGCGATCGTCGCGGTGATTGCCGCGGTCTTTTTCCTGATTTCCTTCCGCGAAGTTTTAAGCTGGTTTTTGAAGGTGCCGCAGCTCCGTAACGAGATTCGCGCCCAACGCGCGCAGATCGCGGAGATGCAAAAGTCCCTCGAGCAAATGCGCGATATGCTTTTGGTGCAGGTGACGACGCCGGACGAAACCGAGCCCCCGCCCGCGTCGGTCGCGAAGGCGACCGCCGACGAGCTTGATCAGGATGAAGCGCCGTCTAAGCGCTTCACCTTCGATCACTGATTATCACTGAAGAAATTCTTTGTAGTCCCGGACCTCGAGCTTGCCGAGCTTCTTTAGGGTCTCTTCCGCCTGACCGCGCGGAGCGTACACCAGAATCTTAAGGTTGGACGGATCGAAATACTTCTTAATCGAGGCGTTGATCGAGTCTTTCGTGATGGCATCGAGGCTCGCGAGGTAGTTCGCCAGGTAGTCATGCGAAACATCGTAGCGGTTCAGCACGAGCATTTGTTTCGCGAGGGACTCGGTGGTCTCGAACAAGCGCGGGAACTGGCCGCGCATCAGCGCTTTCACTTCCGCGACTTCCTCGTCGGTCACGCCTTTCTCGACGAACTCACGATAAGTTTTCAGCGTTTCCTCGACGGTCTCGCCGATTTTTTCCAGGCGCGTGAACGTATAAATTCCCATCGGACCCGGCTTCAAACGCGGATCGAACCACGCGTGAATGTGATACGTGAGACCGCGTTTCTCGCGGATCTCTTCGAAGAGGCGGCTGCCGAACGACTCGCCCAACACCTTGAGCGCCGCGCGCAGCTCCATATACTCGGGGATGTTGCGCGGAATTCCCTTGAAGCCGATTTGGATCTGGGCCTGATTAAGGTCATCGCGGTTCACGAGCAAAAGCTCCGTGCCCTTCCACGCGGGAAACTCTCCAGGGTCCCAAGTCTTCGTCTGCTTCGCCTTCCACTTCGCGAACGTGGCGACGACCTTTTTCTTCCAAGCTTCGTCGTACTGACCCGTCACCGCGAGCACGGCGTTGCCGGGCGTGTAATGTTGAGAGTAGTACTTCTCGAGATCGAATTTCTTCAAGCCCTTGATCGACCGCGGAGTTCCCGTGGCCTCGTGGCCGTACGGATGCTTTCCGTACAAGAACTTCGGCAGCAGGTACTCGCTGAAGTCATCGGGCCGATCCGCGAGCTTCTGCAGGGACGCAAGTACGAGCTTGCGTTGGCGCTCGAGCTCCTTATTGGGAAACGTGGGCTTCAAGATGAGCTCGCCGAACAAGGTGAGCGCCTGGTCCTTGTTGAACGAAAGCGCGGAGGCCGACGCGATTGTATAGTCGGGCTGCACGTCGACGCCGAAGTCCGAGCCGATTTGCTCGAGGTCTTCGCTGATCTGGAGGGCCGCGCGCCGGGCCGTGCCCTTCTCGAGCATCGCGCCGGTGAAGCCGGCGATGCCTTCCTTACCCACGGGATCCTGCCCGCTTCCCGACTTGAACATCATCTGCAGGGAAACCGACGGAAGCGCGGGATCCGGCAGCCAATAGATCGTCAATCCGTTGTCGAGCGTTTGCACTTCGGCCTTCTTGAGTTGAAATCCTCCGTCCGCGGGGGGCTGGGACTTCAATCGTCCACCCGAGGCACAAGCGGTGGCGCTCACGAACAGCAGAGCGATAGTCGCTAAGTTTCTCACGCGCGACCTCCTTTCTTCGGCAAGACAATCACGATGTTTCTTCCTTGAGGTTTCAAGTAGGTCTTTGCGACGCGCTGGATGTCGTCGACCGTGACCTTTTGGTATTCCTTGAGATCCGCGAAGATGCGCGTGTAGTCGCCGAGCAGAATCTCGTAGTTCGCGAGCATACGCGCGCGACCCGAGACGCGCTTTAAGCCGTCGACGTAGTCCTTAAAGAACAAGTTTCGCGCCTTATCGAGCTCCTTCTGCGAAACCTTGCGGTCGCGTAAGCCCTTCACTTCCTTCTCCATGAACGTGAGGATGTTGTCCGGGCTCACTTTCGGCTTCAGACTGGCGTAGATCGAAAACTGACCCGCGAGCGTTTGCCCCCACGACGCCGCGTACGTGCTTAGAGCCATCTCCTTGTTATAGACAAGCGACTTATACAGACGGCTCGACTGCCCCTGTCCGAGCAGGATCGAGAGCAAATCGAGCGCGTAATGGTCCTTATGCTTCAAATCCGGAAGACGGTATCCCACCGCCACGGTCGGCGCCTGGGCCTCGCGCTCGATCACGGCGCGCGTTTCTTTGGTCTGTTCGGGCTCCGGCGTAATGGCCGGGCGCTTGATCTCTTCGCGCGGGAGTTTCGCGTAGTATTTCTCGACGAGCTCTTTCGCGTGCTCGGGCTTGAAGGAGCCGGCGATAACCAGCACGGCGTTATTCGGGCTGTAGAACGACTTATAGAACGCGTGCATGTCAGCCATCGAAGCCGCGTTCAGATCGGCCATCGAGCCGATCGGCAGCCAGCGGTACGGAAGCTCTTTGAACATCAGGCCCATCATCTTCTCGCGGATGCCGCCGTCGATGTTGTCCTCGTAGCGCATGCGGCGCTCTTCCTTAACGACTTCGCGCTCGCTCTGCACTTCTTTCTCGTTCAGGAGCAGATTGCGCATGCGATCGGCTTCGATATCGAGAGCGAGCTCTAGATGCTCCGCCGGAAGGTTGATGTAGTAACCGGTGTAATCGTTCGACGTGAACGCGTTGACGTCCGCGCCCTTGCCGTTGAGGAACTTGCCCCACGTGTCCTTATCGTACTTCTTCGTGCCCTTGAACATCATATGTTCGAAGAAGTGCGCGAGCCCCGTGCGCCCGACGTTCTCGTCCTTCGAGCCGACGCGGAACCATTGCTGAATGCTCACCGACGGAATCGAGCTGTCCGGATGAAGCAAAACGGTCAGCCCGTTCTTCAGCTCGTACTTCTCGACTTGGAATTGGATCGCCTTTTCGAGCTCCTCGGGAGTGACGGCGAACGCCGCGGTCTGGATGAACGCCAGAGCGGCGAAAAAGATAATACGCATTTGTGCCTCCGTGACCTTAGATTTTGCGAGCGGGAGGCGAGAATGGCAAGCCGCTACTGGACGGCGAGCGCGTTGAAATAGACGTTTTTAACAACGCCTTTTTTGAGCGACGTGTTCAGCTCGGCGATGATTTGATTTTTGAGGTGGAGTTTCCCCTGAACGGTCTCGATATCGTCGAAGGTCTTGCCGTTTAGAATGCGCATGATCGAATCGCGGGCCTGCGGCACGATGCCGATGACTTCTTCGTAGCCCTCTTCGTCCATCATCTCGAGGCTCAGGTCCACGCGCACCATACGGCGGGGCACTCCCTCAAGGTTGGTGTTGAACTGGGACATGGTGTAGAGAACCGGATCGCCGCGCAGCGATTCCTCGAATGAAGCAAGCTCACGCTCGGCCTGCTCGTTGGAGAGAGACTTGTACTTGGCGCCTAGGGTTGCCTCGTACACCAAGAACGTGCCGATGCCCAAGCAGATGAGGTTCAAGCCCATGAAGGCGAACGTCATCAGCTTCTTGATATCTCGCTTGGGTTTCGTGGGCTGTTCTTCAGCCATTCAAAGTCCTCTTCTCTCTCAAGAACTTATCGGACTTTAGGTCTAGGTCTTTAGTCTTGCTCGCAAGCGATACCGAAAATTTCGTGTCGCGCCAGGCCGATCTCGAGGAAAACTGTCGATCCTCTGGCCTGTCGAGAAAGAGCCGAATTTCGCGCGCCGCTGTCTAAAACCTCACCTCGTATTTAAAAGCAGCACGTTTAATTCGCATTTCATCGGCACCGGAAATGCTCTCTAAGCGGGTGTACGAACTAAGGAGCTTCAATATGTCTCGAAATGATACACTCTCATTTTTCCTAGGCCTGCTCTTAATCGCCGCGGCTCCCGCCACGGCCGGCGCGAGCGCGCTCAGTGATTGCGTGAGAAATGGACTAATCGCCGAGGGGATCAACCCCGCATTGCAGAGCAAATGGAACACCAACTTGCCCGTCGGACAAATCCACGCCGATATCGTCAGAATTTGCATGAAGTCTTTGAAACTGTCAGAGGCACAAACGGCGCCCGCGGAGGCGCAAGTCGTGCCGGTGAATTACCAGACCGAGGATGCACCGGAAGCCACGGGCATACGCGAAATTTAGTCGGCGAAATCCGGGCGGTCTTCGAGGGTCACTTCCTCGCAGTCCGCCTTGCTGTCGGGCAAAGTTTGCAGATTCTTTTGAATGTCTTCTTTCGTCGCCAGACCGTGCTTCAC
>CAYPFC010000173.1:5125-6188 GCA_964409815.1 uncultured Pseudobdellovibrionaceae bacterium | reverse complement strand
TGATAGACCGAGCCGGTTTTGATCTTTTCCATATACTCGCGGTAGCGGCGGTTCCAGGTCTGATTGTCGATTTTGACATTGGTCTCGCGCAGGATCTCGATGACCTTCTTGGCTTCCTCGCGCGAAATGATGGGACGTAAGCCCACGGCTTCGGCGTTGTTTTTCGGAACCATGATCTTCATGCCCGAATCGAGGATGTTGATGCTATAGAAAGTGTGCTTCGTGCCGAGGATTTCTTTCACTTCGATGGCGGTGACACGGCCGACGCCATGACCGGGATAAACCGCGTTGTCCCCGACTTTAAAAGCTACCATACCCTTTGCCTCCAGATACTTTCCCCGCGAACAAGACAGACCGCCCGCTGGAGGGCATGATTTATCATTTTTGACACATATAATCAATTATAGCGGGGGCAGAATTACGTTT
This sequence comes from uncultured Pseudobdellovibrionaceae bacterium, assembly GCA_964409815.1. Classification (GTDB taxonomy): domain Bacteria; phylum Bdellovibrionota; class Bdellovibrionia; order Bdellovibrionales; family UBA1609; genus JALHOQ01. Next base: position 5,762 of record CAYPFC010000173.1, on the reverse strand, counting down.
TTGGGCAGTTGTCGTGAAATTTTTTCCGAGGGGACGGCGCGGCGAGCGCTGAGCGCCATGTGAACTTTCTTAAAAAGCTCGTCATTTAGAACTCAACAAGGTTCTGGCCTTCGAGGCGAACCCGATCTCCCGCGACCGACTTCAACCGCTCTCCCGTCAGAAAGAAGATCCCCGCGGCAAGATTTCCCATGAAGTAGGCGAAGTGCCCGTCACAGGTTGGGCGGCGTACTTCGCCAGAAAGGTACATGCACGAGCCCGAGCACAGCGTGAGCACGGGGCAGCTGCGGCAATTCGCGTGATGTGACCAGTGCCATGAGGTCGTCAGCCTGGCCTTCGCGTACTCATCGAGACTGCCAATTCTGTGGCCGCCCTTAGCCGTTACGTTCTGACAGGTCGTGAGATTTCCCTCAAGGTCGACCGAAATGCTATCTTCGCGGTCCATGCCGCATTTCTGACCGATGGACGATGCGGGACGTCCGTTCTCGAGCGCCTGAAAGAGTTTGTTGAGGTCCTTCTGAGCGGTCGCCACCCGGTCCACAAAAGGAACTCCGTCGGGTAATTCGGAAGTGAGATCCGAAAAAACCTGGCGCCAAACGCGACGTTGAAGTTCGGGAGTCATGCGCGCGAATCCGGGATT
>CAYPFC010000173.1:0-5115 GCA_964409815.1 uncultured Pseudobdellovibrionaceae bacterium | reverse complement strand
CGGTCGAGAGCGGAAAATCCACGCCGACTCGCTCGCGCACGTGATCGTAAATCGCCCGGAGGGAGTAGTTGTCCTTCGTGAGCACGCAGTTGATTCCGAGGCGGCCATGCGCGGTCAGTCTCTTAACGAGCTCGCGGATCGCCTCGCGCTTAGCGGGATTTTCCAGCGGATCGCGTCCCCGTAGCGCGTAGCCGGGCCCGTCATGGCTCAGGCCAACCGAGACCTCGTGCTTCTCGAGGAAGTCGACTATTTCGCTCGTCATCAGACTGCCGTTCGTTACGGTCCCCAGTTTCGCTTTTGGAAACCGTGCTTTGAGCGCGGACGCCAGATGACGGAATTGATCCCAATAGACGAGCGGTTCTCCTCCCCAGAGCTCGAACTTGACGCCCTCGCCTTCGGGGTTGTCGACGATCGCGAAAAGTTTCTCGAGGAACTTGTCGAGCTCGACGGCGGACTTGGATTTTTCATTCGAGCGGTGATGCGCTTGGCTGCAGTACGAGCAGGTGTAGTTGCACTTAAGGCCCATCGAAATCTTCACGGCGCGAAGAGTGCGCGACTTACCTACCGGCTTTTCTGGAGAAGTCGCCGGCGCCAATGCGAATTCCTTGGCTTCATAACCGCGCCCGACGGGCCCTAGATCCACAGGTCCGGAGTTATCCGCGTACATCAAAAGTGAAGCGTGCGGATAATAAACGAGTTCACGGCCGCTCACCAGCTCCATTCGATACGCCGGCCCAAGCGGGTTAGCTCCGTAGCGTGCGAGTACCGTCTCTGCCGTTTCGAAACCGTGCTGCTTCATGATGCTCCATAGATGCGGACGCGCACGTAATGAGGAATGAAAAAGCTTACGGGAGAAAATTCCGCGAGCACTTCTTGCAGTTGTCGGTCAAAGCGCGCCGTATCCGCCTCGCTCAGCGACGGGCCGATTCGGCGGCCCGCCCTCATTCTTCCGCGCCAAGTTTCTTCCGTGAAAGGAACAAGCTCTTCGTAGCCGAATTGAAACAACAAGTCGAGGCCGGGAACTTCCGCGGATTCTTCAACGCCACCCTCCCAGCCGGGAGTATAGCTCTTCGCCAGAGCAAAAGATTTTTGGACCAACGGCGACGCTTCCCGATCGGCATTGAAGGTCGAAACCACCAACCGGCCTTTCGAGGCCAAGTTCCGTTTCACCCAAGGGGCGACCGAGTCCTTATCGAAATATCCCCAGCACATATTCGCGGTCATGATGTCGAATCGCGACAATGCCGGCTGCAAATCGCCGATCGATCCGTGAATCCAAGTCACGTTCACGCCTTCATTCTTCGCGTGACGGACCGATTGTTCGATCATGGCTTTCGAGGTATCAAACGCGGTGACTTGCGCGCCCTGCTTCGCGAACTGAACCGCCAGGAGCCCTGGGCCGGTACCCATATCCAAAATATTTTGTCCGGCTTCGCCTATTCCCAAGCTCAGTAATCTCTCGTAAAAGCTCGTCGGCGGCCCCGGACGATACCTTGCGTAGTCTTGCGCGGCGGCGTCCCAGTTGAGCTCCCCGGCTAGTTTCAAATTGCTTGAATGCACGTATGACACGCTTTTCGTCCCCCGAAGTCATCTTACGCACAAGAATTCCGATTTATGAAGCATTTCCATTTCGAGCGATTTGGCCTACGATCGATCCTCATGAGGCTCTTTAGGAACGCAAGAACAATGCTCCCGTGGAACTCCCGCGTCGACATCGACGGCGATTGCGTTCGCGCGCGCGTCTGGAATCTGAGCGCGGACCGCTCATCGCCCTTTGAGCTGGACCGCGTCTGGTCTCTCTCCCGGGTCATTCAAGAAATGTCCGAAGACGGTGGTTGTATCGCGCTTGCGGTACCGCGGCTTACGCGCGACGCGATCATTTGGCAAGAAACGACCCGGTTTTCCTACGCCGAGCGCGTGAGTCGCGGACGAACGCATTCGACCGCGCTATTGACCGGGCTTTCGACAAATACGGACGGAAGCGGGCCCGGAGCCCACAATCCGGCCTCACCCGCGAAAGTGCTAACGGATCTCGGGCCCTACGTTCCAATCCTATACGCACTCACGCCCGCGAAAAATTGCGCGAGCTCTGAGATTTCGATCATGTTTCACGTCGCCGTTCCGGACGCGACGGTGCCCGAGAGTCATTTTTCTGAAAATTCGGTCTTCGTGAACGGTGAAGACGCAAGAGACGTCGACACGATCGTAAGTCTGAAGCAGTTTCTCATCGAGACGCACGCACCCGTCGAGATTCTCGGACCGGAATCGGTTTGCGCCGATGGGCGTGCGGATTTTCAGATTCGGTGCCCAAAAGGCGCGAACGTGTTTCTCTCGACGAACGCCGGTGTTTTGAACAAACACGAGGTAGAAGACGGCGAGAGCTTTTCGCTCTATGCGCTCGGACTTTCTGCCGGTCAGAGAATAAGAATCAAAGCCGGTTACGAATTCTTCAGCGGCAAGGCACGTAAGGACGCGATCGTCGTGTAAAAGGTCTCAGCAATTGCAGTCGCAGTTGCAATCGCAAGCCGCGGTTCCGCCTATCGTGATGGTATCTCCGGTTTTAGAGATGGTCACAGTACGAACCCGCTTCTGGCTGTGGTTTCCATATTCGGCGATCCCCCCCGACACGGCGGCCGCCCAGTTCTGCATCGCCGCCGCGGGTGGCGCGTTGTATACATCTTTCGTTCCGGCCGAAAAATTCACGCGGACGCCGGCGCCGGCGGAGCCCGCGAGGACGTTGCCCGCGACCCGCGTCAGCGTCGTTGTGGAAACCGTGAACGATCCAACCTCCCACTCGGTCGGAACGGCCCGGTTAACGATCACATAGTAAGCGGGGTTCGTTGAAAACGCGGCACTGAAAGTCCGGTAGCCGCTAACGGCACCCGCGAGGGTAAAGTTGCCGGTTCCGGTCGACGTACTAGTCTCATAAACGCGATCACGATACATTTAAAACCTCCAAATCTCAGAGCGGAAAGTACTCTCGTACGGAATCGACTAAGCGAATGTTCGTAACGAGAATTGACGTGTCCTTCACGCCAAGGTTCATTTCGGTCGTGTGAAACAAATGCGCGGGGTGAATCAAAAGTAGGCCCGGCGCCACGCGCAGATGGTGAAGCATTTTGTGATTCAGGAAGCGCGATCGGTTGGACATCGGGTCGATTAACAGCATCCGGTTGCCCGCCGTCTTTTGATGTACGTTACTTCCGTCATCCGTGATGTCGAGATCGAGCCAAAACGCGGCCACATAATCCACACTTCGATGGGCGTGCGGCCTGGCGCCCTCACCACTGGCGAAGCGACGTAAGGTCGTAATCGCTTCGAACTGCGGGGTCTCCACGTATCCTTCGGCAGCCGCCATATCCGTGAGAGCGGATTTCAAGATGTCGCGAAATTTGAAAACCGCGGGGCTATCGTATTGAAGGAGGTTGTAGGATTGCTCAGGCCCCTTTCGCATCATCACTGGAACGTGCGCGGTCGGATGCGCTTTCTCGAGCCGGTCGCCGATCTCGAGCAACTCTTGAATCTCCGTCGGCGTGAACCGGTCGGCGACGTTCGCCTGCCAAATATTTACCGGCCATAAGCTCGTCACGCTCATATGACTTTGATCACTTTCTCTGCTTTGTTGGGCCAGTACTCGAACCCGGCGACGACCCGAACAACGTCTCCCGGCTCTAGATCTTGCGCGTTCACAACGAATTTCTGTCCGCCCTTCACGCGCGTTTTACTTAGCTGCCCGGCCTCGGTGCTCAGACGAACGGAGGCCTGTCCCGGAACGTTGACCGTAAACGTCGCCTTCTGACCGGCAGTTATCTTCGAAGGTCCATCAATTTTCAAAGGGAGAAATTGATTCGCTAAGAATTGATAAGTTCCGTCCGTCGGAAGCGTCGACATAGAAACGGCTGCGCCGTCCTTCGTCACGCTGACCTGACCGACTTTAAGGTCATCGACCTCGTCATCCGTCCATGTTTTTCTAGCCTTCGACGAGTTGTCACCCGTGCGGATGATGACCGTGCAGTCCGAGAGTGAGCAGGATTCCCAAGGAGTTAGTATATGCATAAGCGCGAGATTCGCGCCGGTATTCGCGTAAAATACTCGCGCAGGAGCGTAGTGCGCACCGACGAGCTGTCGTCCCGCGCCGCCGCGGAGTCGCTTGCCGCCGCCTTCGCGTTCCCGACGCGTGGGACGCTGGAGTTGCGAATAGCGAGTGATTTCATCCCATACCAATTGATCGTCTTTAAAGCCGATGGTGACGCAGCCATGATCGATTGCAAACGAATCGAGAACGCTTTGAAGGTCAATTTTCCGATCGGCGCTGCGGTTCTTCGAGAATGTGGCCTTCACGGAAAGTGTGTTTCCCGAAAATCCAATCTGGGCGTTGTAATGCAAGGGAGCGGGTTGTTTATAAAGCTTCATTCACTCTTCCTAATTTAACGCTTAAAACGGGACATTAAACACTTCACCAAAGACTTCCGGCTTTCTCAATCGCGAAATTGCAGTTTATGGCGATGCATGATTCCGACCCAAGATGCGGCGTCGTCTGGTGAAACAGATATCCAGGAAAAGCGACCAGTAATCCATCTTCGGGATAGATGCTAAATAAGCTCTCGCTCGGTTTCGCGCGAGAAATTTGGTGGCCGCGGGGATCTATTAATACCAAGGCGCCCGCCCGTTCCGGTGCTTGGTTAATAGGGATTACTCCCGTACGCGCGGGATCGGAAGACTTGACTCCGGCCGCGGCATAAAAAATGAGGATGAGATCCGAGTGGCGATGAACGTGCGGCGTTACGTATTCCGCAAAGCCATATCGGACGACGTTCGAAACGGGATTCGACAGGGAGTATTCAGGTCCGTACTCACTTGCTTTGAGCCATTCCTTCCCAAAGTCTTCGAACTCATTGAATAGGCGCTCCACAAAATGATGTTCCCCGCGCAGATCGAACAGATTGAATCGTCGTCCTTGAGACGCGCGCGGCTGAAAATTTTTAAACCAACGAACGAAATCCAGATCTTCAATTTTTTTCGTTAAGACTAATGTTGGCCAAAGACGATGAGTTTGCATCTGTATAAAGAGAACCGAGGCGCCCGCGAAGCGCAACAATCGTGAGCTCTGACGCT
>CAYPFC010000172.1:0-6233 GCA_964409815.1 uncultured Pseudobdellovibrionaceae bacterium | reverse complement strand
AGACCCGATTCGAGCTCGATTCGGCCGCCGGCGAGCACGGGCAGCGCGCCCTCGAGCAGGCCCGCGCGTTTCAACGCTTCGGCGTTGACCCATAGAGCGTGGCCGTCACAGCGCGAGAGCGCCACGGGCTTATCGGGGAACCATTTGTCGAGCAGAGCGCGTGTGGGCTTTTCGGTCCACCCGTTGTCGTCCCAGCCAAAGCCGAGCAGCCAATCGCCGTGGAAGTGGTGAGCCTCGGGCTTCAGGTTTAAAATATCGGACGGCTGCTTCAGCGCGCCGAGCTGGAGCCGCTGCGCGAACTCTCCCGTCGCGGCCCAATGAACGTGGCTGTCGAAGCACGCTTCAATGCGCATGAATTAGCGAATCTGGATCGGGCCCGAAGGCGGAGGTGTGGACCCGGGAGCCGGAGTCGGATTTCCCGGAGTGCCCGGCTGATTGTATATCGGCGAGCTTCCGGGCATCGGTAAGATCGCCGGAGGCGTACCGTTGTAGTAAGAGCCGTTCTGGAGCGTGTTGATTCGGTTGTTCAAAAGATTCATCTGGCCCTGGAAATTCTGCAGCGGCGAGAGTACGTACGGCGCGCCCCACGGATTGTTGCCGGGCATACCATTGTAGTTTACGAGAGCGGGATACTGTCCGCCGGTTCCACCACCCGGCATCGGGAGCACGCCCGGGGCGTAGGGATTCGAGCCGCCGGCCCACGGATTGTTCGCGTACATCTGGCCGCCCCAAGGACTGCCCCACTGGTTCCAGCCGCCATTTCCGTTCCAGCCACCGTTGCCGGAATTCCAACCGTTCGGTCCCCACCAGCCTCCGTTGATACCGGGAGCGTATTGACCGTTCATGCCGTTCATACCGTTCATCGGGCCGGCAATGCCAGGTGCGTACGGATTGTTGAGGCCGTTGTACGCGGGGCTGCCCCACGGAGCGTACGGGTTCATCATGTACGGGTTGTTCATCCCGTTGTTCATTCCGTTCATCATATTCGGGCCATTGAGGCCCATCATGTTTCCGTACGGATCAAACGGGTTGTACACGCCATTACCCGGGTACGGCATGATGCCCGGGCCGTAGCCGGGGTTCAACAGCGGGTTCTGCATGTACGGATTCATCGGGTTTTGCATGTACGGGTTCATGAACGGATTCGCTTGCGAGTTCATGAACGGATTAAACGGGTTCGCCATCGGGTTGTTCATTCCGTAAGGCGAAGTGCCTTGGCAACCGAACGCGCCGGGACCCATTCCGCCCGGAGCCATTCCGTACATACCGTTGTTCATGCCCATGTAGCCGGGCATCGGCGCCGAGTACGGTCGACCGGGATACGCCTGCGGACCGGGGAACATCGGGCCCATCGGACCCATCATCGGGCCGCGCGGCATCGGCATCACTCCCGGAGGATAACCTTGCGGAGGACGATTGTTCTGGTTGAACGAGTTGCTGAGCACGCCGAGAACGGCGACGCCCACCATGAGCCAATCGGAAGTTCCCATCGTGCTGTTGCCGCGGCGCTGGTTCGCGCAGTGGGGACAGTACGTGCCTTCGGTGATTTGGTCGCGGATCTGCTCAAGGCGACGCTCGTAGCCCGATACTTGCCCGTCGAGCTCGGCGATTTCGGTTTCGAGTTGGACCTTCTCGTCCATGGATTCGTAATACAAACGGAGCCCGTTCAAGCACGCCGTGCGATTCGCGTCGCTCGGAGCGTTCGCGCGCGCCGGGATATGGTAGTCGCACACGCGCTCTTGCATGCGGCCGTTCTCGTCGACGAGGTTCTTCCAAACGTTCAGCGTGGAATTGTAGCAGTAAGCCGTGGGAACGGGGGTGAGACCGCCCTCTCCTCCACCGGAAGCGACTTCTGATCCCGGAAGGTGAACGGCGTTGACCGCCGGTCCGCCGGCGCTGCCGACTTCACTCTCAACCTTCGTGCACTCGGCTTGGTAATCGGCGGAGCCGCGCGTGTAGCGGCAGTGCTCTTCGATGGCCGAAATCGCGCCGCTCGAAAGAACTTTGCCCATTCCGGATTTGCCGCTGCTGATATCGCGATTCAGTCGTTCAAGACGCTCTTTGCGGGCCTCAAGGCGCTGACGAGTCGTGTGCAGGCGGCCTTGGAGGTTACGAATCTCATCCATGCCGTCGTAGGATCCGCCGGCCGGGCTATAGGGATAAGGACACGACATTCCGGGAGACATCCCGATGCCGAATTGCTGCGCATGCGCGGAGGCGGTCACGATGGCCACTGCGATGAGAATGAGCGTACGCATACGGTTTAAAACTCCTAAATACCCTAAGGGCTCTTCTCCTTTTCGTGAAGTCCGTAGCAGAACTTGATCCGGACGGGACTAAACCAGACCTTGGTAGCGGTTGCCGTGGGCGCATAGAGCTTCTACACTTGTCTCATAATGAAACACTCCGTACTGGTCGTGGATGATGAGGTGGACAACGTCGACGCGCTCGAGCGCCTGTTCCGCCGCAAATATAAGGTCTTGAAGGCCACCTCCGGGGCGGAAGCGTTGAAGCTGCTGGAGGAGAACCGGGTTTCGTTGATCGTGACCGACCAGCGTATGCCGAATATGACCGGCGTGGAGTTTCTGGCCGAAAGTATGGAATCGCATCCGGAGGCGATCCGCATCCTTCTCACCGGCTATACGGACATCGATTCCGTGATCGGCGCCATCAATTCGGGGCAGGTCTACCGGTACGTCACGAAGCCCTGGGATCCCGTGGACCTGGCGAACACCGTCGACAAGGCGCTGGAGCGCTACGAGTTGTCCGCGGAGCTCGCAGAAAAGAATCGCGCTTTGGAAATCGCGTTGCGCGAGCTTCGCACTCTGGACGAAGCGAAGTCGAACTTCATGATCCTGATCAATCACGAGCTCAAGACTCCCCTGACGACGATGATCAGCTTTCTGGATCTGCTGAAAGAAACTTCGCTGACGGAAGAACAGAAGAAGTACGTCGCGCGGGTCGGCACGAGCGCCGATCGCCTGCATGCGCTGATCAATGACTCGCTGGAGTTGGTGTCGGCCGAGACCGGAACCATGCCCGTGAAGCCCACGGGCATTAATTTGAAAAAGCTCGTCGCCGAGTTGTCGAAGGAGTTTGAAGGCGCTTTGGAGAAGAAAGGGATGAAGATCGACGCCGTGTTCGGGGCGTCCGACGTGCGCGCGGATTCGAAGGCGCTGCGCTCGGTTTTGTCGCGCTTATTGGACAACGCCATCAAGTTCGGTCATGAGAACTCGACGATCGAGCTCGGCTCGCGCGAAACAGACGACGGCCGCGTGCAATTGTCGTTGGTGAACGAAGGCAAGTCGGTGAAGGCCGAGACGATCGCGAAGATCCTGAAGCCGTTTTCTCTGGATGAGGACGTCATGCACCATTCAAAAGGCACGGGACTTGGCTTGAGCGTCGTGCAGGCGGTCTTGCGTCGCTTGGGCTCACAGCTCGAAGTGCAATCGCCCAAGGGCAAGTTCGAAGCCTCGTTCTCGCTTCCGCCGGACTGATTCCTTCCGAGAACGTCCGGCCGGACGCCTACTCCCGTTAAATTCCATTTGATCCGCCGGCACAGCTTGCAGTGTGGTCTGCCGCATGTGGAAGCCCCTCCTTCTCTTCTGCTGTTTACCGGTTTGGGCCGGCGAGATCTGGTTGCGCGTCGGTGAAACGCGAACGATCTCCGCCGGCCCGGATGCGGTCGTGCGCATCGGCTCGCGCGGCGTGATCCGCGCGGTCGATACCAAGGACGGCGTGCGCGTGATCGGCCTGAAGCCCGGCGCGACGTCTTTGGCGGTTGACGGCGAAAGTCACGTCGTGCGCGTCAGCTTCTCTTCTCAGAAGGAATTTCTGATCGAGCTCCGGCGCGCGATGAAGTCGATGATGGGATTGCGCCTGTACGTGGACGAGAAGCACGTTCGCATACGCGGAACTTTACTGCGTTTCTCGGATTGGATGACTTTATCGGAGATCGCCGATGCCTTCGGTGGCGAGTACGAGTTTCAAGCGCAGGCGTTACCCGACGTGGCCTCCGAGGCGCTTTCGTTCTTTACGGGGCTCGCGCGCAAGCGGGCGCTCCCCGTGCTTCGCTTCTCGGCTTCGCCTCGGTTCACGGTTCACGTGCCGAGGTCGGCCAAGGGCTTGAAGTCCGAAGTCGCGCGCGCGTTCGCATCCTACGGGATGGCGGCGGAGGTTTCCGACTCCGTATTGAGCGTGGCGCCCCTGGTGAGAACTCGCGTGGTTCTGGCCGAAGTATCGAAGGGCTACTCTCACGACTTCGGGGCGCAGTGGCCCTCCGAGTACAGCGCGCAACTGCTACCGCGCGCGCGCGCCGACGAATCGCTGATCGCCAAGCTGCACGCGCTCGAGTCTCAAGGCCATGCGCAGGTGTTGGCCTCGCCGACTCTGCTCTGCCGCAGCGGCGGAGAGGCGGAGTTCCACGCGGGCGGCGAGTTTCCGATCCGCATGATCTCGCGGAACGCGCGCGACGTGATGTGGAAACAGCACGGCGTCTTGTTGAAAGTGCGTCCGCGCGCGGACTTCGGCGGCGCCTTAAGTTTAGAGATCGAAACCGAAGTGTCCTTGATCGACATGTCCAACGCGGTCGACGGCGTGCCGGCGCTGAAGCGCAACTCCGTGAAATCGCACTTCGATCTGACAGGAAAACGAACCATCACTTTATCCGGGCTCCTCCGACAAGAGCTCGGGCGCTCCCAGGAGGGCCTACCTCTCCTTTCGGGCCTACCCATCCTGGGAGCGCTTTTGTCTTCCCGCCGGTTCATGAATCGGCAAAGCGAGCTCGTCGTTTTCGTGACGCCCGAAGTGGTGTCTCCGGGCGCGGATGAGCCGATCGCGATGCCGGAGGGCTGGGTGAAGCGTGGGTTCTGAGCTGGGCGCGAAAGCCGCCGCGATCATGTCGGAGTTTCGCGATGCCTATAGCTACGACGGCCGCGACTTCGAGAAGCCCAACGCCGACCAGATGCTCAAAAAAATCATCGCGAAAGAGCCCGAGCCGTCGCGCACCAGGCTAATGCGCGAGTTTTTTGAGAGTGGTCCCCTCGTGGAGCTTTTGGATCTTCCCGGCCTGCAAGAGATCATCGTCAACGGACGCGACGAGATCTGGTTCGAGCGCGACGGGCATTTCGAGCGGCATCCGGATGCGTTTCTTTCCGACGAGACATTCAAGGGCGTGATCGATCGCATCTGTAGCGAAGCGCAGGTGAAGGTGGACTTGGCGCAACCGTTTGTCGACGGCCGGTGGCGGAATTTTCGCCTGCACTTGGGGCGCGCGCCTCTCACCCACTGCGAGTTTCATATGAGCCTTCGGCGCGTGCCCGTGAATCCGTGGACTCTGGAATCCCTGCGCGCCGCGGGATGGGCGAGCGCGGATCGCATCGCGTGCTTGCGCGCGTGGATTCGCGAGAAGAAGAATATTCTGTTCATCGGTCCCACCGGCTCCGGAAAGACGACGGTGCTCGGCGCGGTTTTGCGCGAGCTCGAGCCGAATGAGCGCGCGGTGATCCTTGAGGACACGGACGAGCTCGCGCGCCCGAATGCCGCGAGCACCAAGATGCTCACGCGCCCGCGTCTCTCGGGCGATCTCGGCGAAGTGACGTTGACCGATCTGGTCCGCCAGTCTTTGCGGATGCGTCCGATGCGGGTGATTTTGGGCGAAGTGCGCGGGCCCGAGGCGAAGGATCTGTTGTTGGCGTTGGCGACGGGCCATAGCGGAAGCTTGGGGACTTTGCACGCGAGCGACGCGCGCCAAGCCCTGCTGCGACTGGAAATGCTCGTTCAGTTGGGCGCTCCCCAATGGAGCGTGCAGACCGTGAGGCAGCTGATTCAACTGAGCGTGGATGTGCTTGTGGTGTGCGGAAATGAAAACGGCCACCGGCATCTGGTGGGGATGTACCGGGTGGCCGCTTTGGAAGCATTCGGATTCTTACTGGAGCCGGTCGGTTAGGCGATGCCTCTAGGCGCGAACGTCCACGTAGGTGCCGCGAGGTACGTACTCGCGCGCTTCCGGTGGAGGTTGCGTGCCTTCCGCGAGCACGAGCTCGTCGGTCGACGAGACCGCTTCGCCGATCACGGGCGCTGTTGCGTCCGCGAGCTCCGGAGCCTGTACGCCTTCCTCGGGTCTGCGAACTCGCGCCATAAAGAATTCGTCCGCCATGCGCGAGATCGCGCGCTCTTGGCTTACGGCTTCTTTTGCTTCCCGGAGTCCTTTATGCAGGGCCACGGCTCGAGCG
>CAYPFC010000171.1:0-6245 GCA_964409815.1 uncultured Pseudobdellovibrionaceae bacterium | reverse complement strand
TCGGGCGCACAAGTCCTGGATGCCGGCCTCGGCTGGCATCTTCACCGAGACGAAGTTCCACCAAAAAAGCGGAAAATCGCGAAAGCCCGCGGCCGCCTTATCGAGTTTTTTGGGCAGAAAGATTTCGTGGGATTGATCGAGCCAGGCCGCGCCCGCGAGCGGTGCCCACAGCCAGCTCAAGAGCAGAATTCGGATCATGGCTTTCCGCGTGCCGTGAACTTGGGAGTGCCGAAGGCGATGACCATCTCGTCACCCGAGGCTTCGGTGAACTTCAGCTCGCGCACGTCGCCTTTCGGCGTGAGCTTCATGCGCAGCTTCTTCATCGCGGAGTCGGCGCGCTTCGCCTGGAAATCTAAGGTCGTCGCGTCGACGCGCGTGACGTCGTAAGCGGCCGCGATCAAATCCGCGTCGAGTTTCAGCCAATTCAGCATGTCTTCGAGGTTGCGCTGATCGCGCGGGTTGCCAACCTCGCCGATCGAGAACGTCTCGGTCTTGCCTTCGGCATTCGTGACCGCGATCTTTCCGGGTTCGAGTATGACCGTGAGCTCTTGCGGGTCCAGCACTCTCCACTCCACCTTGCCCGGACGCTCGAGGATGAGGCGTCCGCTCGACTCGAGTTTCGTCTTCATGCCTTTTAGAATTTTCGTCTGCTTGAAATCGACTTCCAGACGGGAGATCACCTGGTAGTTCGCCAACGCCTTCTTCAGGTCGGCCAAGTGTAGCGGCCGCGATTCGCCGGCGGCGGCCGTAGCCCAAGCGATCAGGGGAATCAGTAACGTTGACCATATGCATTGAACGCCACGATGGAGAATAAAGAAGCCTCCGCTGTTGCCTTGATGGCAGCAGTTTGCATAAATTGAATCATCTATGTCAACCAACGCGGTCTTCAGCGAGGTCATTTCGGTCATTCGTAATTCGGTGAACCTTCACCACCTCGAGGACTCCCGCTTCACGCCCGAGACGTCGCTGCGCGACGGCGGCTTGGAGCTCGACTCGGTCGACATTCTCGAAGTCATTGTGGCGATCGAGCACCACTTCAAAGTCAAAGTGGCCGACGCGGAAACGGGTAAGCGCTATTTCCGCACGCTGGGCTCGATCACCGAATTCGTGCAAACCCGGAACGTTTGAACATGAAGCCCTCGGTCTGGATCACCGGCCTGGGCGCGGTCTCTTGTTTGGGCGGCTCCGTCGACGAGCTGTGGTCGCGCGCGCTGGCCGGCGAGACCGGCATCGTCGACGGCCTCGGTCGGGTCACGGGTTTTGAAGGCCCGCGCAACCGCGCGCTCGCGTTCAGCGCGCGGTCCGCGCGCGAGGCGATGAAGCAAGCGGGATGGGAGAAGCTCGGCCCCGAGGACGGTCTGGTCCTCGCGACGACTACCGGGCTGTTGCTCGATTGGGACCATGCGCTCACTGGGTTTTCGACGGGCGCCCTGCCGGTCGAAGAGTTTCGCCGGCGCTTTCAGAGTCAGCCGCTCGGTCGCGCCGGCCAGGATCTTTTCGCCGAGCTCGGCGCGCCCGGCGCGTTCACCGTGCTGACTTCCGCGTGCAGCGCCTCGACGCAGGCTTTGGGCGTCGGCGCCATGTGGCTTGAGACCGGCCGGGTGAAGCGTTGTCTCGTCGCGGGCGTCGAGGTCTTGTGCGATCTCACGCGCGAGGGATTCAAGAGTTTGCAGTTGTTGTCTTGCGAGCCTTCGACGCCGTTTGATCGCGACCGGAAAGGAATCAATCTGTCCGAGGGCGCGGCGTTCCTTTGCCTCGAGGGCGGGAGCTCTGGACTCGCGCGCGTGAGCGGTTACGGCTTTTCGACCGACGCGTTTCACATGACGGGCCCGCATCCCGAAGGCGAAGGCAGCTTCCGCGCGATGAGCCAGGCTCTGAGAACGGCCGGCCTCGAGCCTTCGAACATCGATTGGGTGCACGCGCACGGAACCGGCTCGCAGGCCAACGATCTTTCCGAAGGGTTCGCGGTCGCGCGCGCGTTCGGCGAGCACCGCCCCTGGGTGAGCTCGACGAAGTGGCTGCACGGTCACGCGCTCGGCGCCTCGGGCGCTTTGGAAACGGTCTTGCTCGTGCGCGCGATGAACGAGGGCGTGATCCTGCAAACGCGCGGACTGAAAACTCCCGACGAGAAAATTCCCGTTCGCCACCCCGAATCGGATCTTCGTGAGCGCGTCCGTCACGTCGTGAAGAACACTTTGGGCTTCGGCGGCGTGAACGCCGCGCTCGTGATCTCCTCGGCGGAGGCCGGGCGATGAAGATCTTCGGCGTCGGCAGTTTCACCGCGGGGGACATGGAGGGCTACGCGATTCCGCCGGCGTGGCGGAAGGCCACGCGAAACATGATCCTCGCGACCGCGAGCCAGGAGCGCGCGCTCGCGGGCCTCCCCGAGATCGCGCGCGCGGACATGGGGCTCGTGCTCGGCAGCGTCTCGGGCGAGCTCGACACGAGCGTAGATTTTCTGGCGACGCTCGCGAAGTCCGGCCTCGCGCGCCCGCTGCTTTTTCAAAACAGTCTTCACAACGCCACCACGGGATTTTCCACGATTCACTTCCGACTCGGCGGTCCTTCATTCACCGTGAGCGCGAGCGAGCGCACGCCGGGCGAGTGCGTGCGGCTGGCGGGCGATCTGATTCGCTTAAGGCACTGCGCGCTCTGTTTGGTCACGATCGTCGAGGGTCATAAGAACACGTCGGGCCTCCTCGGTGAGTCGGTGGGAGAAGGCGCGGCCTCGGTCGTCCTCGGAAATATGGTGGGTCCCAAGGCCGTCGCCGAGCTCGACGACTCGTGGCTCGAGGATTATCCGACCGCGCCGGGAACGCCGCTCGTCGATCCGATGGCGAGCCGATTTTTCACGAACGTGCGGGCGCTCGAGGCATGATCCGGCGGCTCGGCGGCGATCCGGCCGTTTACCTGACCTTCGACGACGGCCTCGACGCGCAAGCCACGCCCGCGGTGCTCGACGTGTTGAAGCGTCACCAAGCCAACGCCACGTTCTTTCTGATCGCCGAAAGACTCGAAGGCCGCGAGGAGTTGCTCGCTCGCGTTTTGGCTGAGGGTCACGCGATCGGCAATCATTCGTTGGATCATCGCTATCGCCGATACTTCGCGGGTCGCTCGAGGATTCGCTCGTGGCTCAACGAGGCCGAGATCGTGTTCGAGCGCTTCGGCGTTCGCGAAAAGCTTGTTGGATTTCGCCCGCCGGCGGGAATTCTCACGCCGCCCCTGGTGCGCGAGTTGCGCGCGCGCGGGGAGCCGCTCGTGTTGTGGAACGAGCGTTTTTACGACGCGGTCTTCACGTGGACGGAAGCGAAGGCAAAGAAATCGGCCGCGCGCCTGCAGGGCGGATCGATCGTGCTCCTGCACGACCGTCAGGAGGCTCGGCGCCTCCCGTCGTTTCTAAAAACTCTGGATGTCTATATTTCCGAATTGAAAGCGCGCGGTTTCGAGCTCCGCGCGCTGGAGAGAAATCGCTTAGTCTGAAGGCACTTAATCCAATGTCAGCTTGCAACCGTTGACGAAGGCGTCGACCGCTTTGCTCGAGCCGCGGAGCGAGAAGGTGAGCGTCTTGACGAGGACGTTCTTCTCTCCCGCGAGCTTAACGGTCAAAGTGCCGGCTTTCTTGATGGCGTCGATGAGCTGCGCGCGTTGATCGATACGGGCGAGCAAACCGAAGGCCGGCGGATTCGCGGGGGTCGATTCGAGCGTCAGATGGAACTCGGTCGCGATTCCATTCGCGGTCGCGACCGCGCAAATGAAGCGCGGGGTGCGCGGGTCGGGAATCACCTGAATCGTCGGCGATGTGTAGCCTTCCGCCGGGGCGCCGAACTCCTCGGCGTAGATTTCGAGAGTGGATTTGCCGTCGGTGGTTTGCGCCCAGGCGAGGCAGACGTTCTTGTTCCAGAACGCGTGGCCTTCGATCTCGGCCGCGCGCCAGACACCGAATACGCCGAGGTCTTTCTTCGTCGTGGGAGCCGCGAAGGCCGACAACGTGAACAGCGATGCGAGAACGATCAACGTGCTTTTCATATTCAACCCCTATTTCTTCGAGAGCTCGTTGACGAGCTTGTCTTGTTCGGCTTCTTGAGTTTTCAGAGCGGTGAGCTTCGACTGAAGCGCGCCGTTGAGCTGCGCGATCTGTCCTTCGACGGCCATAAGCTGAGTGTCCAGCGCGTCGAACTCGGATTTGAGGCGGCTCACTTCGGGCGAAAGCGCCTGAACTTCAGCGTTGAGCTCGATCACTCGCTCTTCGTGCGCTTCGATTTTCGCGGCAGCGTCCTGGATGCCGCGATCGTTGCTGATCATGCGACGGTCGAGCGAGGCGAGGAAGCCGATCTCGCCCTGAACCGCGTTGAGCTCGGCGGTTTCGGTCGCGAGGCGATTCTCAAGCGGCGTGATGTTCGCGGCATAATAGCGGTCGTGCTCGGCCTGCGCGCGCTCGAGGCGCTGACGGGCCGGGCCCAGGCTCGCTTCGATCGAGCGGATTTGGCGGTCCGTCGCGACGATCAGTCGCTCGACCTCCCCGCGGCGCGATTGCGCGTTCGAAAGGTCGCTGCGGTCGTCGCTCAGCGTGCGGCGCAGCTCCTCGACGCGGTCTTCGAGGCGGTTCAGCTCGTCCGAGATATCCTCGAGGCGCGCCTGCAGGTCGTCGCGCTGATCCGCGAGCTCGTCACGCTCGGCGATCTGACGCTCGAGTTGGCGATTTTCCTGGTTGCGCTGTCGCGTGACGCGCTCGAAGCGCTCGGTCACCGGCTGGAGCTCGGCGCGCTTGTTCGGCAAGAGCTGGTTGTCGATGTTGTTCAGACGCGCCTGCATCGTGTTGGCGCTCGCAATTTGCTCGGCCAAACGGGTTTGGCGCTGCTCAAGGCGCTGAACGCGCTCGCGGGCCTCCGCGACCTGGCGGTTCGCCTGCTCGAGCTCGCGCGTGGCGCGGTTCACGCCTTCGTTCAAGCTCTTCTTTTCGTTACGTAACGATTCGAGATTCGCCGTGGCGGTCGCGATGTCGCGGTCGAGCGCCGACATCTCTTGGCGGGTTTCGGCGATCTTTTGCTCGATCTCGCGCTTGCGATCCGCGAGGCCCGGAATGCCGCGCAGCTGCTCTTCGACTTGCGCGAGCTCGCGCCCGAGGCTCTGTACCTCGCGCGACTTCTCGCGCTTGGAGTCCTCGAGGCGCGCAATCGTCTGCTCGGCTTCGCGCACGGCGCGCTCGGCGTTGCGGATGTCGTCGTTATTCGAGGCGTTCTCGAGCTCGCGGCGGGCTTCGCGAAGCTCCTGCTGCTTGCCGTTTTCTTCCGACTCGGCGGACGCGAGCTGGTTGTTCACGCGCTCGAGCTCGGCGCGCAGGGCATCGACGTCGCCGGTATTGCTCAGCTCACGCTCGAGCTCGGCGATCTTTTTCTCGAGCTGTTTGATTTCGCGCTCGAGCTGATCGCGACGCTCCCGCAGGGGACGAACCTCTTGACGGGCTTCGCGCAGTTGACGGCGCCATTCTTTGCGTTGCTGTTTCTCTTCGTCGGTGAGGCCGTCGTCGTCTCCGCCTTCTTCATTGCCGCCGAGTTTCGAACGCAGATCTTCGATCGTCGCCTCTAAGCTCGCGATCTGGCTGTCCAGATCCGACTTTTGGCTCTCGGCGCTCTGCTTTTCACTATTGGCTTCATTCAGACGATTCTGGATTTCCGATTTGTCGCCGGCCTCGGCGATCTGGCGCTCAAGATCTTCTTTTTGGCGGCGGAGCCGGCGGACGTTTTGACGGAGCCCTTCGAGCTCCTGCTCGAGGCGGGTGACGCGTTGGCCGAGCTCACCCAGAGCTTGGCGGGCGCGCTCAAGATCGGCGCGCGCGGTGTTCAAGGCGCTTTGCGCGCCCGAAATCTCGCCGTCGATCTGCGCGATCTCCTGGTTCAGACGGGCGATCTCACTCTCGAGTTGGCGCTTACGGGCTTCAAGTTGCGCGCCTTCGCCCATTTTGCGCTCGACCTCCGCCAATCGCTCGACGAGCTCGGTGAGTTTGCGGTCGAGCGGGCGGCGCTTGTCGTTCAAGGCGTCGAGCTCGGCCTTCGCGGCGTCGATCCGGCGCTGGACGTCGGCGACCTGCGCGTTGATCGCGTCGAGGGCCTGCTGCGCCTGCTGGGAGGCCGTTTGTTTTTGCTGGAGTGTCTGGCGGGCTTCCGGAAGCTCGCGGTCGACGCGCTCTTTTTCTTTGATCAGCTCGGGCATGTTGCGGAGCTGGCGCTCGAGCTCGTTACGCTCCT
>CAYPFC010000170.1:0-6247 GCA_964409815.1 uncultured Pseudobdellovibrionaceae bacterium | reverse complement strand
CTTCAGTACCCCCTGGTGTTGCTCCGGGGATTCAAGTCGCCTTCGCGCGAAGAACTCGTCGAGCTCGCGCGCGGCGGCGGCCGCGAAGAGCTTTTGCATTGGAGCTTCGGTCCCGTGATGGAGATGAAGGAAGACGAGTCGTCGCCGAATTACCTGTTCTCGTGCGAAGCCGTTCCGTTTCATTGGGACGGAGCCTTTCATCGCGTGCCGAGCTACCTTGTCTTTTACTGCGTGGAAGCTCCACCTTCCGGCGCCGGCGGCGAGACTCTGTTCACGAATACGAAATCCATCGCGCGCGAGGCGTTTCCCGCGCACAAAAAAATCTGGGAGCGTGTCGAGCTCACGTACCGCACCGACAAGCTCGCGCACTACGGGGGCGTGGCCCGCGGGGCGCTCCTGCAGAAGCACCCGTGCCTCGGGCACGAGATTCTGAGATTCGCGGAGCCGGTGGCGACGGAGCGTAACCCGGTGAGCGTCGAGGTCGATGGCCTTCCACCGCATATTTCCGAAGTTACGTTTTTAGAAGCGCTCAAGGAGCTGATTTACGATCCACGCTACTGCTACGCGCACAGTTGGAAGTCGGGGGATCTTCTGATTGTCGATAACCACACCTTTATCCACGGCCGCCGCGCGTTCACCAGCCAAGTGCCGCGCTGGCTTCGCCGCGTGCAGATTCTTTAGGGGGAAAAGATGCAAGCGATCAACGCGCTGGAGACATTCCAGGAAGGCTCGTCCAAGGTCTCTCTGCTGGAGATGAAGAAGCGTCTTACGCCCGCGGGCTACGCCCAGTTCGTTCGCGCCAAGGGAGACGTGTTCTGGTGGCCCGCGGGCAAATTCTTCGTCGTCACGAATTACGGAATGGCGAAGGAACTGCTGAAGGATCCGGCGTGGAGCGCCGATCGGAGCGCGTTCTTTATCTCGCGCATGCCGAATCTGGATCTGCGCCTGATCGGCGACTTCTTCGGCGTGATCAGCAAAATGATGGTCATGAGCGACAACCCCGAGCACGCCCGTCGCCGAGGCGTGGCCGCGCAAGGCATGGACGAGAGTCTGATGAGTCACTATCGACCGATGATCGAGCGCACGGTCGCGCGCCTGATTCGCGAGGCGGGCGGCGGCGGCGGGACATCGGGTGCGCCTGGCGAGATCGAGTTCGTCGAGGACATCGCGATGAAACTTCCCAGCATGGTGCTCGCCGATCTCTTCCACATCGACGAGAAAGACCGCGAGAATTTCTATCGCTGGTCGAACAGCATGACTCAGTTTTTCGGCGGCGCCTCCCAGTACCGCAACGAAGACGGAGTCGAGGTGAACGACAGCGCGGTCAACATCCGCACGTTCTTCGAAAAACTCGTCGCCGACCGCAAGCGCGAGCGCAAAGACGATTTCCTGAGTCTGCTACTCGCGCAGCAACAGCGCTTCGGGCTCACCGATGGCGAGGTCGTCTCGCAGGCGATCATGATGCTCGTCGCGGGTCAAATCACGACGACCGATCAGTTCTGCAATAACATGTACACTCTGCTCACGACGCCCGGAGTTCTTGACCAGCTGAAAGCGAAGCCCGAGTTATTGCCGACGGCGATGGAGGAATTCAACCGCCTCGATCCGGGCGTGAGCTTTCTTTTTCGAGTCGCGAAGGCACCGACGAAACTCGGCGAATATGAAGTTCAGCCCGGACAAACGGTATTCATTTCGGTGCACGCCGTGAACCGCGACCCGGAAGTCTTCGAGAAACCCGAAGAGTGCTTCCTCGCGCGCTCGCCAAATCCGCACATGGCCTACGGGCACGGCGCGCATTACTGCCTGGGCGCGCGTTTGGCGCGACTGCAAATGATCACCTGCTTCGCGCAGATGATCGAGCGATTCCCGAACCTTAGGCTCTCTCCCTCGCGTGAGGCGTCCCGCAAGCATCACAGTCTGGCGTTCTCGGGGTTTGAGACCTTGCCGCTGGCGATGGACTGAGGCTATTCTGTCGGCGAAAGGGGCGCCGATTGAAGTCCTACGAGGAAGTCTACGAGTTTTGGTTCGGTAAAGGTTCGCTGACCGATCCGTCGTTTTTGCAAGCGCGCTCCAAGCTTTGGTTCGGTAAGGACCCGAAGGTCGACGCCGAGATGGCTCAGCGCTTTGGCGCGCTCCTCACGCAGCCGCCGGATCCCATGCTGCTGAAGTGGAAAGTCGCGCGCAAGGGGACGATCGCGCTCGTCGTTCTTCACGATCAGTTCCCCCGCAACATTCATCGCGGAACTCCGAAGATGTTCGCGTGGGACGAGTACGCGAGAAAGATCGCGCGCGAGGCCCTGAGCGAGGGCATTCACGAAAGCGTGAGCGTGTTCGAGGCGATGTTTCTCATCCTGCCGTTTGAGCACTCGGAAAAGTTGAGCGATCAGGAAGAGTCGGTGCAGCTCTTCAGCGATCTGCGCAATCGAAGCCCGCGCGGACTCGAGTCCTTCGGCGACGAAATCCTCAACTACGCGATCCGCCACCGCGACATCATCGAGCGCTTCGGGCGCTTTCCCCATCGCAACGCCATTCTGGGGCGTACGAATACGCGCGAGGAGGAACAGTTCCTCCAGACTCCCGGCAGCGGATTCTAACGTCCTTCCCAGGCCTTAGGTCGACCCATTGCGCGGCTCCCTAGCGCTGGGTACAATTGAATAAATGTCCCGTCTGGCTCTTTTCATCCTTTTCTATTCCACATTGGCATGGTCCGCGGAAATGGCGGAACCCACTCCCAATCAGCCCTCGCTGGCTCACGCGTCTCAGGTGCAGGCGCCCCCTGTTATTCCCGGTCCACAAAGTGTTTGCACGGATCTGGTGAAGGCGACTTGCGAGATGAAAGGCGGCGTCGCGTTCGACGGCACGGGCTCGACCCAAGAGGCGAGCCGGTTCACGGATCGCGTGCGTGCCGACGCGATCGATTACTTCGACAGCGAGATCGCATCGTCATCGCCCTACACGACCGAGATCAATGGTCTGCTCGCCTCTTCTTCGAACTACGCGGACATTAAAACGATTACCGCTTTGAAATGCGAGCTGAAGGATGAATCCTGTCGCATCGAGGCTCGAACGAAGCTTTCCGAAATCTTCAAGGATACGTTCCTAACGGATTTGAAAATCACGACCGGCGCCTCGATCGGCTGGGGTTGCAGCCGTCCGAGCTGCAAATACAATAGCGAACAAAGCGAAGCGTATCTGAATTTGATTCGCGCGCAGAAGTTAAACGGAATCGGGTCTCTTCTCGAGGAGAGCCAGGGGAAATTCTTCGAAACCCAAAACGTCGAGATGCGCCAACGCGTCCGCGACATTTTCCCTAAGATTCGCGAAGAGATGAAGCGCGTGATCGCGGGCATGGGTCTGAGCCCTGAAGTCACACGTGCGATTTACTCGAAGATTGACGCCACTCAAGTGTCGACGGAATGCGTGGGCTCCGGTTACGACCCGCGCAGCTTCGCGTGGTCCGATATGGACGAGAGCGGAAACCGCAAGGTGATCGTTTGCGACGGAATGCTCACGGGCAACTCTTCGGATTTCTCACTGGTCTTTTCGCTCGCGCACGAAATCGCCCACCAATTGGATCCGTGCTTGATTCACTTCGGCCCGGAAAAATTCCGCTACACGCCGGTTCCCGGTGCGACGACGCACGCCGAACTCGAGTCGCAAAACCCATTCTACGACGGCGTTCGCTGCCTTCGAAGCCCCCAAACTTCGGTGGGCGCGGTTCTCACCGACAATTATCACGAAGGATCGTTCTTCCATAACCTCAATTACGAGTCGGGCCCGGGGGAATTTAGCACGCCCTTCTGTAGGGCCGATCGCATCAACGAAGCCTTTTGCGATGCCATGGGCGCGAAAGTCATGGCGGCCTATTTCCAGAATCCGGCGAATACCGGAGGGAAAACGTTCAGCGCATCCGAGTGGCGCGCGGGACTGTTGAATACGGGAACGCTGCTCGTTCAACCCACGGCGAGATGCACGGACGACCGCCTGTATTGGCAGTCTAAGACGGACGAATATCCGAATATGAACTTGAGAATGAACGGGCTCTTAATGGCCAACAGAAAAATACGGGAACTTGCGGGATGCGACTCCATACCTTCATCTTATCAGCAGTGTCTTTAGTCTCGACCGTCGCGCTCGCCGACGACATCCGCGTTTCCAAGTATTGGAAGTCTGGGATGACCGAAGGTCAATCGACGCTCGAGCTGAAACCGGGCAAAGAGTGCAAGCTCGCGCTGGGGTCCGCCCTCGGTAAAAGCGAAGAGAAAAGAATCGATGCCGCCGACTGTAAAGGGATCGCGAGCGTGATCAAAAAGATCCCCGTGAAATCCGCGCGCGACGAATCGTATGTAAGAAAGTTCTGTCCCGAGTCCTTCGAGACCGTGACCGTCGGCTTAAAGACGAAGCATTACTGCATTAAGGGCCGGCGAACCGACGGGAAAGTGTTAGCGCCTCTGAATCGTTATCTCGGCGCGCTCTCCATTAAGCATTTCAAGGTGGAGTTTTAAGCGGCTCGACCGCGCGTACGGCTTCAGAAAAGAAAAAGGGATCGCCAATCGGCGATCCCTGATTTCAAACCTCAAAACTAAAGCTTAGTTACCGAATCTTTAGTTACCGAGGCTGCGGTTCGAATTCGGCAGGTCGGGCAGATCATTGCTGAATCCGCGCTCGAGCTCTTTCGCTGCCGTAGCTGCGTTTGCCGCCGAAGCCACACGTTCGTCGAGCGACTTCTTCATGTCGTCGTACGAAGCTTTGCCGTTGCTATCCAGTTTCTGAGCGGCCTCAAGCTGGGCTTGAGCTTGCTTCTCAGCGTAATCTTGCGGGAACGCGCCCAGCTTCGCGAGGTAGCTCGAGATGCTGCCGTTACCGTTCTGGATAATTTCTCTCAGGGTGAAAAGCGGCGCGTATTGCGATGCTTTCTTCTCAGATTCGAAAATGATCTGGGTGAGAGTGGCCGCGGTGATATCGTTCTTGGTCTTGTTGTCGATCACCATTACGTCTTCGCTGGAACGAATCATTTTTGCGATATCGTCGAGCGTGACATAACAACTCTGTTGCGTGTCATAGAGCTTACGATTCTGATAACGCTTAATGATCTTCGTCTTCGCGTTCGGCCTGCTTGTCATCATATCTTGGTTCACCAAAGCCTCCCTCTGAAAATGACCCACTCTGCTATGAAAAACTCGGGGTGACCGTATTCCCGGCCGTCACACCTTGTCAAGCGCGCCACCGTGAGTCTTTCAATAAATCCAACCACTAAGACACCGTGTGACATGCTCGATTCCTGGTCATTTGACTCATTGAGCAATCCATCGCGGTGAACGACTTTAGTCAAGATTTTTCACGACCTGCGTCGAGGTCCACTATGACGCTTATAGCTCTTATGCAACCAATTGATATGACTGGGAACTCATATAACAAACCTTAAGTCTCACATGAGCTAACTAGACCTTTTTTCTGGCCGTTTCCGTCAAGCTTCTGAGCAGAAATCCCGATTTGAATACATGGAAAACGCGGCTCGGATGCCGGAAAGGCCCTTAATGAAAAAACTACTCGTCGGCCCGATGGGGCTACTGGTGGCCTTTACCACAGGATGTTCAACTCTTGGGCATATCGGGGGAGCCTACCGTGACACGGTACTCGGTAATGTAAACCCCGCGCCGAAGACGCTGACCCCTCCCGATTACTCTCCCGAAGCTCCCACGCCTCTCCTCGATGACACTTATTTGAGCAGCCAAGCAGACTATCACTTCACCATGGGCGAAACGTTCGGGCTCGAAGGGCAATCGCAACGCGCGATCGAAGAATTCAAGCTCACGCTCGTTTACGATCCGAAGTCGGTGCACGTGCGGCTGCGCCTGGCGAGCGAGTACGTTCGCATGGGCATGGTGACGGAAGCGGTCGAGCAAGGTGAGATCGCGGTTGAGATGGCTCCGGAAAGCGTCGAGGCGCGCATGCTGCTCGGCGGTTTGTATTCGGGATTGAAAATGTTCGAGCCGGCACGCTCGCAGTTCGCGGCGGTGCTTGAAATAGAGCCGGGTCACCCGGAAGCGGCGATTTACCTGGGCGCGCTGCTCGCGGAAGAGCGCCAATACGACGAGTCGATCAAGTACTTCGAGATGCTCGCGGTGAACAAGGACTTCAAGGAACCCGAGCGCGCGCACTACTACATCGGCCGCGTTCGCTCGGAACAGGGTCAGGCGTATTACTCGGCCGCCGAGAAGGCGTTCAATAAGGCGCTCTCGATTCG
>CAYPFC010000169.1:2511-6255 GCA_964409815.1 uncultured Pseudobdellovibrionaceae bacterium | reverse complement strand
TTGCGTCCGGGAAGACGCATGAAAATCAATCTCGCATGTTTATTATCGATACTCGCTCTGATCGTCGCCTGCGGCGATCGCCGAGGCTCCGGCGGAACGAGCACCGACGTCGGCGGCGGAGGCTCCGGCAGCGAAGCCCTCTGGCACGAGACCGCCGCGGAGATCATCGAGAATGTGCGCTTGCTCTCGCACCCGCCGGAAGGCATCGACGCTTCCGAGTTCGCCCGCATCCAAGACGGGCTTCCGCGTCTCCTTCACGAAGCCACGGTTGAGTTCAAAGATTATCCCCTGATCTTCGGAGCGGAGACCGCGACCGCCGACAATCCGGCGGGCGCGCGGTTTACGAGCTCGCCGAATTGCCACCGAATCTCGACGGAAATGAATTCCGGAACTGAGCGCGATGCGATCAACTTTTCCTCACGCACGCTGATCAAGGTGAGCCGGGTGCGTCTGAGTTGCTACAGCTCCAACTCCGACGCCCTCAAGCGTCTGGTCTTGCACGAATACCTGGGGCTCCTAGGGTTCAGTGAAATCGAAAGCGGCCGCACGACGTATAAACTTACGAACGCACTCCTGGATGGCTTCAGGACGATTCACCGATTCGAGGACGGCATGGAAGTCCAGTGGATCCGCGACTGCGAGGACCTGGAAAGGATGGGAACGCCGGGACACATCGACGGGGACGGATTGATGGTCACCGTGCCCACTGTCACGTACCGGCTCGCGGGCGACATCAATTGCTCTGGGGTCGAGTTCCGCCGGCGCGGAAGGAATTTTTTGATCCGCTCCCTGCAGGCGAACCTCGACGGAAACGGCTACACGATCCGCGGGCTCAAGATCAGGCGCGTGCCCGAAACCGACAACGGGTTTTGGCTCTCGATGTTCAACTCATCCTGCAGCCACTGCACCATCGCCAATCTGAAAATCGAGGGCATCGACGTCGAGGGGGATACGGCCTTCTTCATGCGCAATTCGGGAACGGTCACGAACGTGCGCATGAGCGGGCGGGTGAAGGTGCATTACTCCTCGCACGTGAGCCTGCGCGGATTCTCGCAAGGCTCGGGCTTCGTGAAAGAAAACTTCGGAACCATTTCGCACGTCTCGCTGAACCTGGAAGTGTCGGATGACGGCACCTCGCGGGCGGCCGAGCTCGCGGGCGTCATAGGGTCGAATTACGGCAACGTCTCGGACGTGAAGGGATTTTTCTCGGTCATCGGCGGCGGGCACCTCGCGGGCTTCGTGTCGGACAACTCGGGTTCCATCGTCGGCGTCAAAACGGACGTCTTCTTAAGCGCCGAGCGCGCGGCTTCCATTTCCGGATTCGCGAGCGCGAACGACGGGCGCCTTCAGGACATAGACTCCGGCGGGCTGATCTTCGCGAGCTCCGTCGACGGCCCGATCGCGGGATTCCTCGGGGTCGTGCGCCCGTCCGCGCGCGATACAGAAGATTATCAGCCTTACTCCCCGTTCCCGGTATCGATCCGCTCGGTCATCTCGCGCATGGACATTTGCGCGGTTTCGACCTCCGGCGTGCGCGAGCCATGGATCGCGAAATACGACCGCGAGACCGAAGCGAAGCGCGCGGTGCCCGCGACTTGGGAGTTTCCCATCGACCAAACCCACATCGCCGGCGAGATCATGGACGCCTGCCCGGAGTTTTAAGATGGACGCGACGGCGCCGGCCCAAATCCTGAAATCGATCTACGCGCGAAGGGCGAAGGCGAACCCGCAGTACTCCATGCGCGCGTTCGCGCGCGACCTAAAACTCAGCCCTTCGTTCTTTACGAATTTCCTCAAAGGGCGCCGCAGGCTTTCCGTCGAGCGCGCCGAGGGGCTCGTGAAACTGCTCGAGCTCGATCGCAAGACGGCGAGCCGCTTCGTCAAATCGGTCCTCCTTGAAAATCTGGAAGCGAAGGCCCCGGGCGCGAAGTTCGAGGACCTTCTCAATGAAAAGCCCAGCCAAACCCAAAGCGACGTCTCGCTCGACGAGTTCCAGTTCTTCAACAACTGGTACCACGTCGCGATCCTGGACTTGGTCGGTTGCGCGGACTTCGAAGCCAGCTCGAGCTGGATCGCCGGGCGGCTCGGCCTCTCTCCCGAGATCGCCTTCGCCACGGTCGACCGTCTTAAGCGTCTGGGATTACTGAAGGTGAAAAACGGCCGCCTCGTGAAAGCGAACGCGCATCTGCGCGTCCCCACTTCGAGCAACGGAAACAACATCGTGATCAACTACCACCGACAGATGATCGATAAGGCCTTGGCCGAGTTGTCGGTAACGGATGAAAAGGCCCGGGAACGCCGGTTGATCACGGGGATCACCATGTCGATCCCCGCCGAAAAGATGGAATTGGCAAAACGGAAAGTCGCGGAATTCAAACAGGAGATGTCCGCGCTTCTCACCAGCGGTCCCGCCGATGAGGTCGTGCAGTTGAATATCCAACTCTTTCCGCTGACGAAGCCTAAAGCTTAAAGGTCGTCCTCAACGCCGAGGTCCTCGCAAACGAGGAATTCGGGCGTCCACACGCCTTCGATACGCTCAAGCGTGAGGAAACACTCGGCCATCATTTCGCCCTCTTCGCCTTCCTCGCTCCAGATATCGGCTTTTACGATGGTGCCGACGGTGATTTCTTCGCGCGACGGGCTCCATTCGCAAATCTTGGGTTCGCGCTTTTCGTTCACCTTGATGCCGTAAGTGTAGGTGGTTTCGGAGCGGTCCAGCTTCGCGAAGCCCGCCTCGACGGCGACTTTCAGTTTTGGCGAGCGAATCTCTTCTCCGCAGTTCGTGAATTCGAAAGCGAATGCGCTCGAACTGAATAGAAATGCGGCAATGGCCAATACGGTTTTCATGATATCCCCCCTAGCGCGGTTGGCAGGGTCATATCTAGATGAGTTCTTGGAAGGCAACCCATTTTTCGATTAGGGCGGCTTCTGTAGATCTTAGCCGGGCGAGGTTCTCCCACTGATCCGCGCCCAGTTTGCCCACGGCAAAATAACGGCTCTCGGGATGCAGGAACATGAAGCCCGAGACCGTGGCGGCGGGATCCATCGCGTACGACTCGGTCAAACGCGCGCCGATCTTGGCGTCGCCGCCGAGTAACGTCCAGATCTGACCCTTTAAAGTATGATCGGGACACGCGGCGTAGCCCGGCGCGGGGCGAATGCCTTGGTATTCCTCGTCGATGAGTTGATCGATCGTTAAGTCTTCTGTGACTCCGCAGATCTCACGGAACTTCACGTGCGCCCATTCGGCGAGCGCCTCGGCCATGCGATCCGCGAGCGCTTTCACGATGATAGACGTGTAGTCGTCGTTTTTCTTTTCGATCTCGCGCGCCTTGATTTGAAGCTCTTCACCCGACGTCACGGCGAACACGCCGATATAGTCATCAAGCTTCGCGGTCGCGGGCGCGATGTAGTCCGAAAGGCAAAGAAGCGGCGCCTCGGGCTTTTCCGGCTCGGTTTGCTGGCGCATGAAGTGGAGCTCGTCGATCTTCACGCCCGAGTCGGTCATCACCTTCACGGTTTCGTTTTCGCTCGCCGCCTTGAAAATCCCAAGGCGAACGCGCGGGCGGGTCCAATTCTCTTCGATCATTTGGCGGAGGACGACTTGGGCATCACGCCACAGTCCTTTCGCGGACTCCCCGTACTTCGGATGCTCGAGAATTCCCGGATAGCGGCCCTTCAGGTCCCACGTCCAGAAGAACGGCGACCAATCTATGTAGCGCGTGAGGTCCTTCAGCGAAATCT
>CAYPFC010000169.1:0-2501 GCA_964409815.1 uncultured Pseudobdellovibrionaceae bacterium | reverse complement strand
CGAAGACGCCGGTCCGCGTGGGCTTCGCGCGCGACGTGGCTTTCCAATCGGTCTTGAGGGCCCGCGCGCGCGCCTCGACAAGCGAGAGCATCTTGCGCGCTTGCGTGCGCTTCTCGAACCCGTCGCGCATGTCCTGCTGAAGCTTCTTCAGTGATGTCGCGAAGTCTTTGCCTTCGTTGATCTGGGCGCACACTTGCGTGACGAGCGAGGCGTCTTTGACGTGAATCACCGGCGCCGAATAGTTCGGCGCGATCTTCACCGCCGTATGCAGCTGCGACGTGGTCGCGCCGCCGATCAGGAGCGGAAGATTCATCTTGCGCGCTTCCATCTGACTCGCGACGAAGGACATCTCATCGAGCGAGGGCGTGATCAATCCGCTCAAACCCACGTACTGGGCCTTTTCTTTCACCGCGGCCTCGAGGATCTTGTCCGCCGAGACCATCACGCCGAGGTCCACGACGCGATAGCCGTTACACGTGAGCACGACCGAGACGATGTTCTTCCCGATATCGTGAACGTCGCCCTTAACGGTGGCGAGAACGAACGTCGACTGCGCCTCACGCGCCTCGCCCTTCGAGGTCATGAAGGGCTCGACGACCGCGACGGCTTTCTTCATCACGCGCGCGCTCTTCACGACCTGGGGCAAGAACATCTTCCCGTCGCCGAAAAGATCGCCCACGATCTTCATGCCGTCCATCAACGGACCTTCGATCACGGCGAGCGCCGAGCCGAGCTCCTTATACACTTCCATGGTGTCGTCTTCGACGTAGCGATCGATCCCCTGAACGAGCGCGTGCGAGAGTCGCTCGCGCACAGGAAGCTTACGCCACTCAAGATCCGCGTCGGCCGATTTCTTCGCGCCGCCGGCGCTCCGGGCTTTAAGCTCTTCGGAGTACGCGATGAGCTCTTCGGTCGCGTGCTCGTCCTTGTTCCAAATCACGCGCTCGCAGAGGTCGCGCAGGCGCGGCTCGAGATTTTCGTAAACTTTGATCATCCCCGCGTTCACGATGGCCATGTCGAGGCCGTTCTTGATCGCGTGGTACAGGAAAACGGTGTGGAGCGCCTCACGAACCTCGTTCTGCCCGCGGAAGCTGAACGAGAGATTCGAGATCCCACCCGAAATGCGCGCGTACGGGCAACGCTTCTTCAGCTCGGCGACCGCTTCGATGAAGCCAACCGCGTAACCGTTGTGCTCGCTCATGCCGGTGGCGATCGCGAGGACGTTCGGGTCGAAAATAATGTCTTCCGCGGGGAAGCCGGCCTTTTCGACCAGCAGCTTGTAGGCGCGCTCGCAGATTCTAAGCTTCTCGTCGACCGTGACCGCCTGGCCTTGCTCGTCGAAGGCCATCACGACGACGGCCGCGCCGTACATGCGTAAACGCTTCGCCTGCTCGAGGAACTTCTGCTCGCCGTCCTTTAAAGAAATCGAGTTCACGACGGGCTTACCCTGAAGCGAGCGCAAGCCCTCTTCGAGGATCTCCCAGCGCGAGCTGTCGACCATGACGGGAACGCGCGCGACATCGGGCTCGCTCGCGATCAGTCGCAGGAAGTGGCGCATGCTCTCGACGCCGTCGAGCAGAGCTTCGTCGAAGTTGATGTCGATGATGTTCGCGCCGTTTGCGACCTGCTGTCGGGCCACGTCGACCGCGGCCTCCCAGTTTCCGGCCTTCACGTGCTGCGCGAACTTGGGCGAGCCGGTCACGTTCGTGCGCTCGCCGATCAGGTAAAACGCCTGGTTCGGGCCCGACGGCGTGAGGGCCAGGGGCTCAAGGCCCGAAACTCTCAGCGTCGGCTGAAGTTTCGAGGGCACCCGAGGCTTCAAGGCCTTTACGCGCTGAGCGAGCGCCGCGATGTGCGCGGGCGTGGTTCCGCAACAGCCGCCCGCGATGTTGATGTGCCCGGCTTTCGCCATCTGGTACATCTGCTCCGAAAACGACTCGGGCGTTTCGTCGTAGCCCGTGGGCGCGAGCGGATTCGGCAACCCCGCGTTCGGATAGCACGAAATATGGGTCTCCACGTAGCGGGACATGTCCGCCATCATCGGCGTCATCTCGACCCCGCCGAGCGCGCAGTTCATCCCAACCGCCATCGCTTCCGCGTGGCGGATCGAGTAGTACGCGGCCTCGAGCGTTTGCCCCGAGAGAATGCGGCCCGATTTGTCGGAGACCGTGAGGCTCACGATCACCGGCAGCTTATGTCCGAGCTTGAGCTCGAGCTCGCGGATCGCGAATAAACAGGCTTTCAAATTCAAAGTGTCGAACGTCGTTTCGGGCAGCAAGATGTCGGCGCCGCCTTCGATCAAAGCTTCCGCCTGCTCGAAGTAGGCGGCACGAAGCCCTTCAAAATCACAGTTGCGGTACGCGGGCCTGGAGATGTCGGGAGAGATCGAAGCCGTGCGATTGGTCGGCCCGATGGAGCCCGCGACATAGACGCGCTTGCCGCTTTTTCGCGAATAATCGTCGCACGCGAGTTTCGCGATCCGCGCGGCCTCGCGGTTGATT
>CAYPFC010000168.1:0-6323 GCA_964409815.1 uncultured Pseudobdellovibrionaceae bacterium | reverse complement strand
TCCATCACCAAAGCGCCGAGACGCGCGAAGTCGCCGATGTCACGGGCGCGGGCGATCACGGGTTAGAGATGCCCGACGAGCGCGAATGGGGTGGAAAAGACCCGGCCGGAACGCTTTCGGTTCAGGTGACAGCCGCGGACGGCAACATTAAGATGGTGATTTCGGATGACGGGAAGGGAATCGATCCCGCCGTCATTCGCGAGAAGATGAAGGCGAAATTCCCCGACAAGGATTTCACTTCGCAGTCGGATGAAGATATCGTGCAGTTGGTGAGTATGCCTGGCTTTTCGTCAAGGGATACGGTCGGCGAATTTTCTGGACGTGGGGTTGGATTGGATGCCCTTCGCGAGGAAGTTTTAAGGCTCGGCGGTCAACTGTACATAAAATCGATTGTAGGACAAGGTACCTCGATCACGCTGACTTTCCCTCAGCTTGGATACGAGCCCGCACTATTGAGGAGCGCCTAAGATGTTCAGCAAAGACACGCATGTCCTTGTTGTCGACGATTCGTTAAATATCCGCCGTATCGTGGTGGACTCGCTCCAGCGCTTGGGGTTCTCGAAAATCACGACCGCCGAGGATGCGGTCGAGGCGCTCGGTAAGCTGAAGTTTTTCGTAAAGACCCCGCACGCGATCGGACTCGTGCTTTCCGACTTGAACATGCCCGGCCCGAGCGGCCTGGACTTTCTGAAGCAAGTGCGCGCCGAGCAGGATTTCGTGCTTTTGCCGTTCTTACTCGTAACGACGGAGTCCGAGAAGGGCGCGGTTATCGAAGCCGCGGCCGCGGGCGTCAGCGGTTACGTCGTGAAGCCGTTCAATCTCGAAACGCTCACGAAGAAGATCAAGGACGCCTGGCGCAAGCACAATCCGGACGCCCCCGCCACTTAAACCGTATCGTTCTGAGAATTCGAGCAATCGGACGTAGGTCCTGTCGAATTTCTTTCAACAATTGCCGATACATATAGTGATGAGGAATGCAGTAAAAGTACTAATCGTGGATGATGACAAGTCGAGCGGACAAGTGCTCGGCGAAGTCGTTAAGCGTTTAGGTTTCAAGCCTGTCATCACGAACAAACCCGCGGATGCCTTGAACGTCGTGCGCCTGCAGACCGTTCAGGCCGCCCTCGTCGACGTGCTTTTGCCGAAGATGTCGGGCGTGGACCTGGTCTCGGAGTTTCGCAAGACGAAATTCGCTGACAGCCCTGTCGTGTTCGTCAGCGGCGTTTTCAAAGACAAAGCCTTCGCGCAAGACGCGATGAAAAAAACCGGAGCCGTGGATTTCCTCTTCAAGCCGTTCGGGCCCGAAGAGCTGACCGAGGCGCTGACGAAAGCGCTGGGTAACCTCGTCGCCGCGGAAAAATGGAGCGTTCCCTCGCTCGTCATGCGCAAGTTCGCCAACACCCGCGAGCATGCGCGCGCGATCGAGAATCTTGAGCAGATCAAAGGCAAAGACTTTCCCTATCTGCTGACTTTTCTTTGTGGAGTGGAGTGCAGCGGCAACCTGAACATCGTCAACGACGCCGGCGAGATCTTCGGCGTGAGCCTGGTTAAGGGCGCGATCGTCGACGTGGACAGCAGCGAATCGCAAGCGGCGGGCATTCTCGCGCTTATCGAGAAGGGCTTCCTCGCTCAGGAAGACTTCGACGAATATCAAGCCAACACCAACAAGAGATTCCCGCTCGAGCGCCTCGTGGAAGAGGGTCTTGTAAGCCCACACGCGGTGGCGGTCGCCAAGCACGATCAGATCATCAACGATATCAAAGCCATTTGCGCCGCTGAATCGCTCCAGGCGAGCTTCGCGGCCCAAGACGCGGCCGACGAGCCGCCGAAGCACGCCGTAAAGATGGAAGAGCTCCTCAACATCTTCATTTCGGCTCCGCAAGAGTTCTTCACTCTCGGTTACCTGACTCAGTTTTACGAGGCGGTCCTTAAGAACCCCGTGATCATGCACAATCAGCCGGCGGCGGAAATTGTATGGACTTGCGAGGCATTTAAGCCGGTCGCGGGCCTGAAAGACATTATTCAGAAGGCCGGATCGATCGATGAGATGCTGACGAAGTTTCCCGACGCGCGCGAACAGGTACTTCAGGCGATCCACATTCTCCTTATGAACCGCGCGATTCTTTTCGACGATATTAACCGCACGAAGAACGCGAACCTCATGCTCGAGCGTTACAAGAAGCTTTACGCCGAGCTCAGCTCGCGCACCCCGGATAAGATCTTCGAATACTTCGGCGCGAGTCCGAACGCGAACAAGCAGGTTCTCGACGGTATCCGCGACGAGTACGTGAAGTCGAACAATCCGGATCAGATCCAGAAAGACGTGAATCCCGAGCTGCATGAGCTCTGCGTGAAGTGCCATTCATTGGTGCTCAAAGCGCACGACATAATGACCGACGACTTGAAACGCATGGCTTTCTTTGACGAGCAAAAAGTGAAGTTCGCCGAGAAGACGAAAGAGTCCAATCGTGTCGCGAACGAGGCATTGGATCTGCTCCGAAAAGGCCAGTTCCAGCCGGCGCTCAAGCGGATCAAAGAGGCCGAGGCCATTCACCCGACCACGCTCGCGTTCCTCATCGGCGTGTGGGCCGAGATCAAATGCGGCGCGAGCTCCAACCGCCCGCGTCTTCAGGAAATGTTCCGCAAACTCGAATCGCTGCCGCTCGACGATCGCAAATCCGCGTACTACTTCATGGCCCTCGGGCTTGTGAAGAAAAGCATGGGTGACGCCACCGCTTCGAGCTACTTCGAGAAAGCCTTGCAGATGGACTCGCTCTTCGTTGAAGCCAAACGCGAGCTCAATGCGATGGGCATCGCCGCCCAACCGAAGAAAGAGAAGCTCGATCTGTTCAGTGGCGACATCACTTCGGTGGTAAGCCAGCTCTTCCGTCGGAAAGCGGACTAGCTTCTTTTAGTTTCCGAATATTTTGCTGCAGAATCGCCTCGAGCACTTGGTACTCGTGGCGCGTGGGTTGGTTAAACATGAACATCTTGCGTAAAGTCAGGTAGGCGCTCGCGCGTCTTGCCTGAATGTCGAAGCCCATCGCCGTGAGCCACTCTTTGATTAAGCGATCCGGAAAGTAAAGCGGCTGAACGGCGGGCTCTTCCTCGCCGGTGATTTGCTTCGGTATTTCAGCCGGCGGAATCTGTTGGCGCACCATAAAGAGCGCGAGGAGCACGGCTTGCGCGAGATTAAGACTCGCGAACTCTCCGTACACCGGAAGGTGACAGGCGTAATTCACGTACCCGAGATCCTCGCTATCGAGGCCGTCGGCCTCGGGCCCGAAAATGAGGTACAGCGATGGAGGCGCGTCACCTTCCGCGATTCGACTCTTGAGTGAAGCCAATCTGTCCTCGAGCGGGTCGACTTTGCGATTGCGACCGCCGCGACGGGTGAGCGCGATCCGCACGCCTTCTCCTTCGCGCGCGTAGAACTCGCTCCACGAGGGGTAAGTCACCATCGCGGCGAGCGCGTCTTGCGCGCCGGCGGCCATCTGCTTCGCCTTTTCGTCGAGCGCGCAGCGCGGATCGATCAAGATTAGGCGGTCTCCACCCATATTCGCCAAAGCGCGCGCGGCCGATCCGATGTTCGAGGCGTATTCGCTGCGGACGAGGACGGCGTTAATCTTCATAGCTTGCGGCCGGCGATTTGATCTCCGTCGCGGACGCATTCGCGTTCCAGTCGCTGGCGCAGGGTTGCGGTTTCCGATTCGGGGACGCCCAATTGGCCCGCGAGCTCGAGCAACTCGATGCCGGCCAGCCACGGGGCGTCCGCGGAGCTCATGTAGGTTTGCAGAAGCTTTTTGAATTTAGCGGAGTCACGTCCGCTCTCGCGGACCTCACGAATCGCTTGGAAGAGATCGTGAGTCCTTTGCTCCTCGCGCGAATAAGTGCGGGGAGGCACGCGCTTGGCGACGAAATCCTCGCGAACCGAAAAACGCGTGCGATCCGCGGGCCCGCCGAAGACCGAGATCACCTCCGAGCCGACGGCCATGTCGTACTCGCCCCAGGCGGGATCGAACAGGACTTGTCCGCCAAGTGTGACCTTGCAATCGGTAAACGTAAGAATCGCGAGTTTCGTGTCGTTGTATGTCCACTCTTTGAGTAGCCCGGTCAGCTGAACGCCCGATTCGAAGTCCAAGACCGCGCGTTGGCCGCGCTTCAGTCCGACTTTCTCGAGATCGCCGGGCGAGAACGACTCGAGCCCGCGCGTTTGCCCGCGAAGTTTACCGACGGGAGACGAAAACCCTTGCGGGTGCCTGGAGGTTCCCTGGCCCGGGAGTTCCTGGTAATTCACGGCGAGCTGGCTCGCTCCCTCGAACTTCAAGAAGATCGGCTGCTCTTTCGCGGTCAGGAAGTCGACGAGGACACCCGAAATCTGCACGCCCGAGCTCAATACCACGGTGTTCACCGTGCGGGCCTCGCGCGCGCGCTCCAAGCCGTAAATTCCGCCGCGGCGGTAAGCGAGCTTTTTGGCCAACTCTTGGAGAACGTCGCCGAGCTGGGCGAAGTCGCGGGCGACGAAGAGCTGTGGCTGAGGCTCGGTAATATCGTAAGAGTAATTCACGCAGTCCACGGAGAGCGGGATCTTCTTCACGGCCGGGTTCAAAACGGCGCGCGACTCGCCGACGGAGGAAAGCAGTCCGGCGCCGAAAATCTTCGGTTTCGCGGTGTCCCCGATCAATCCGTACTCGGCGGTCCACCAGTTCATGCGCGAAAGAAGCGCGGCTTCCGAGACGATCTTCAAATTGCGATTCACTTCCGTTAAGCGCGCTTCGGCCTTTTGGATTTCCGCGGGCGTCGAGCGCGGATCTTCCTTGATGTCGCTCAATACGCGGATCGCTTCGTACTGATCCATATCTTCTTTGGTCAGGATCGAGTGGCGCGCGACCTCTCCGTATTGCCGCAGATAAGCCGCGTACTCCGGGTGCACCAGAATCGGGGCGTGACCCGCGGCTTCGTGAACAATGTCGGGAGCCGGAGTGTACTGAAGATGCTCGAGCGTGCGCATGTCGCTCGCGATCGGAAGCACGCCGATCGCCTGAAATTCCATGAACGCCGCCGGAGGGATGAATCCGCTGACGGGAACGGCGCCCCAGCCGAAGCGCTCGAGGTGCTCATCGATTTCTTCGATCCGGGGAATGCGATCGACGGTGATGCCGGTTTTCGCCAACCCGTCGACGTACGATTCGTGCGCGTGAACGGACAGGAAGCTTTTCAACTGGCGCATGATGTAGCGCCAAACGGCCTGGTCCTCGGCGCTGTAGCGCTCGTAATTTTGCTGGACGATGTAGCGGCGCAGGTGCTGCGGAATTCGTGCGTGCGTGGATTCCGTCATAGGTAGGGATCCTTGGCCTTCAAGTACGTATTCACGTAATCGGGAATCGCTTTCTCGAGCGGCCACTCGGGCTGACTCAAACCCTGAGCCATCAAACGCGAAATATTCGCCTCGGTGAAGTACTGGTACTGATCGCGAATATTCGCGGGCACTTGGATCCAATCGATCCGCATCGGTTTGCCGGAAGCTCTGAATGTCGCGTCCGCGAGGTCGAGCCACGTGCGCGCTTTTCCGTATCCCATGTTGTAGATGCCGGACTTCATATGCGGATTTAGCATGATCTCCCACATCCAGCGCGTGATGTCCTTCACGTAAACGAAGTCACGCAGCTGCTCACCGTCTTTGTACTTGGGATTGTGAGAGACGAAGAGCTTCAGCTTCCCAGTTTCGCGGATTTGGTTAAACGCCTTGAAGGCGACCGAGCTCATCTCGCCCTTGTGGTACTCGTTCGGGCCGAACACGTTAAAGAAACGCAAGCCGTACCAGCGCGGCGGAGTCTCCGCCTGCTTCATCGCCCAGATGTCGAATTTCAATTTCGACCAACCGTACAGGTTCAATGGCTTGAACGTTTCGGGAGGAGTGGCGTCGTCGAAGCCGAGCTTGCCGTCGCCGTAGGTCGCGCCGCTGGAGGCGTAGATGTACGGCTTCTTCTTGCGCGCGCAAAAATCCCAGAGCATTTGCGAGTACTCGACGTTGTTACGCTGTAAATACGCTTCGTCGGTCTCGGTCGTCGTCGAGCACGCGCCCATGTGGATGACGCCCTCGACGGTGTACGCCTGAGTCGGATCCGCGAGATATTCCTTAAGATCGTCGGCTAAAATGAAGTCGGTGTACTTGCGCTTGGCGAGCAGCCCGGGTCGCTCGCTGGGCTTCACGTGATCCACGAGCAGAAGATCGCTCATCCCACGCTGGTTGAGCTCCCAAACCATGGCGCTTCCAATAAAGCCGGTGGCACCCGTGACAATCCACATAGGCTAACAAAATA
>CAYPFC010000167.1:0-6375 GCA_964409815.1 uncultured Pseudobdellovibrionaceae bacterium | reverse complement strand
AGCGCGCGGGCCTTCCGATCCCCGAGCAGGCGCGCGACTCGCAAAGCCGCGACATGCGCCACACGCTTTACAAAGTCAACGCGCTCGCGGCGGGGTTTTTCCAAGAGCGCCTGCACGAGCTCCCGGCCTCGCACGAGGTTAAGAAGTATCTCGTCACGCGCGGGCTGACCGACGAGCTCGTCAAGATGTACAAGATCGGCTATTCGCCCGAGGCGTGGAGCGATCTCGCGACGTTCTTCGAGCAAAAGCGCGTTCCGGTTCAGGCGGCCGAGCAAGTGGGCCTCCTCAAGCGGCGCACCGGCGGCAAGAGCGGACACTACGATCTCTTCCGTCATCGGTTGATGTTTCCGATTTTTTCCCCGTCGGGCCAATGCATCGGGTTCGGCGGGCGAGTATTTAGCAAAGAGCAACAGCCGAAGTATCTCAACTCGCCGGACTCCGCGGTCTTTCACAAGGGCAAAGTTTTTTACGGCCTCGATACGTCCGCGAAGTACATTCGTAGCGAGGACGAGGTCATCGTCGTCGAAGGCTACATGGATTGGCTCGCTCTAGCGAAAGTCAGCGTGAACAACATCGTCGCGACGCTCGGGACGGCGCTCACCGCGGATCACGCGAAGCTCATCAAAAAATACACGCAGAAGGTCACCTTGTTGTTCGACGGAGACGAAGCGGGTCGCTCGGCGGCCGCGCGCTCTCTACCGATTTTATTGAGCGAAGGCCTGCATGCGCGCGGATTGTTCCTGCCCGAGGAGCTCGATCCCGACGAGTACGTTCAAAAGTACGGCGTTGCGGAGTTGCGTAAGAGGCTCTCGGGCGCGCCCGATTTGTTCGAGCTCGTCACCACGAACGCGTGGCTCGCGAACAAGGGAAAGCCCACCGGCAAAGTGGAGTTGATCGATCAATTCACTCCTGTTCTGGCGCAGACCTCGGACACCCGAGTCCGCGCCCTCTACATCGACGGCTTCGCGAACATGCTCGATATTAACCGTGCCCTGGTAGAGCAAAGCGTCAAAAAGGCGCTGTCGGGCGCGCCCAAAACGGCTCCGCGCGTGGCTCCGGCAGCACCTAAAGCCGGAACCCGAACCGAAAACTCAAAGCCGGAACCCCAAACCGACCACCTCAAACCGTCAACCGAACCGCCTCAGATCGATTTAAACAAGGCCCCGCGCGCCGAAATCGAACTTTTAAACGTTATTCTCATGAAAGAGGTCTATCTAAAGGAGGCCCTGAGCGCGGATGTTGCCGACAAATTTCAACATCCGGGGGCCGCCAAAGTATTCGCGAGAGTGACGGAAGTGTATAGACAAATGCCGAGTAAATTTGATACTTTATCCAGCTTGTTGGCGAGCGAAGTTAAACCAGTCGAGATGATCACTCTCCACCTATCGGAATTGTTTACCGGTTTGAACGACGACGCCGCAACGAAGTTGGTTCGAGACTGCATTAGGCGCATAAAGGAAAAGCACTTTCTAATGAAATCGAAGGAGATCGGTTCCCAGCTTCGCGCGGGACCTGCAAATCCTTCAGATCAATTGGAACAAATAATGAATATCCATAAGAATCGCCGATCACTAAATCGCGATTCTTAAACCCTCGAGTTGGCAGAGGAGCACGTTCGACATGTCAAAAAACACGACGGATAAAGGCACGGATTCCACCCTTAAGGAGCTCACTCTTGCTCAGCAAGAGGAGATGATTAAGGAGGAAATTCAGCGCTTTATCAAGCTCTCCAAGGAGCGTCCGGCTCTGACGATCGAAGAGATCAACGATCTTCTTCCTCCCGAAATTTTGGCGGCTTCCGTTCTCGACACCTTCATGCAGGCGCTCGAGGTGAACGGTGTAGAAATTATAGATACGTCAGAAAATAAGAAAGAAGGCGAGGAGGAGGACCAATTCTTCCTCGGCGATCCCGATAAAGACAAAGAAGAAGAAGAGGAAGAAGAGTCCGAGTCCGAAGGCGACACCAAGTCGAACGATCCCGTACGCCTTTATTTGCGTAAGATGGGATCCGTCGCGCTTCTCACTCGCGAAGGCGAAGTCGAGATCGCTCGTCGTATCGAAGCGGGGGAGCGCGAGATCGTTCGCGCCATCAACGGCTCGCCTATCGGCACGAACGAGATCATTCAACTCGGTAAGCGCCTCGATGAGGGCCGCATCAAAGTAAAAGCGATCTTCCGCGGTCTTGAGGACGAAGACACTCAGTACGACGAGCAAGAGTACATTCAAAAGATTCACGAGCTCATCGGTCACGTTCGCAAGTATCAGAAGAAAGCGGCGAAGCCTTTTGAAACGATGAAGACCGTTCCGTACAACTCGGCCGATTACAAGGCGGCGGCGGCGGATCTGGAAAAGATGAACGCGGAACTGATGCTGAATTTCGAAAGCATCAATTTCAACCGCAAAACGATCAATCGCATCGTGATCAAGTTCAAGAACCTCGTTTCCCGCATGGCCGAGCTCCGCAAACGCGTGAAGACGGCCGTCGAGAAGACGTTCTCGAAGGACTTGAACGCCATGCACGCGAAGTTCAAGCTGATGGAGACCTCGGATCAAGAGGCCGCCAAGATGACTCGCGAAACCGGTGGCGTGCGCTTCGATCAGTATCGCACCTACTATCTGCTCGCGGCCGACGCCCAAGACCGTCTGGATCGCTTGAGCTCCGAAACCGAAATGACGTTCGAATGGATTCGCGACACCTACACCGCGATTTGGAAGGGTGAGCGCGAGGCCGACAAGGCGAAATCGGAACTGGTGACCGCGAACTTGCGCCTCGTGGTTTCGATCGCGAAGAAGTATACGAACCGCGGATTGCAGTTCTTGGATCTGATCCAAGAAGGAAACATCGGCTTGATGAAGGCCGTCGATAAGTTCGAATACCGTCGCGGCTACAAGTTCTCGACGTACGCGACCTGGTGGATTCGTCAGGCCATCACGCGCGCGATCGCGGATCAGGCGCGCACGATTCGTATTCCGGTTCACATGATCGAGACGATCAACAAGCTCGTTCGTACGTCGCGCTATCTCGTTCAGGAACTGGGCCGTGAGCCCACGCCCGAAGAGATCGCGGTGAAGATGGATATGCCGGTCGACAAGGTTCGCAAAGTCTTGAAAATCGCCAAGGAGCCGATTTCCCTCGAAACGCCGGTGGGTGAAGAGGAAGATTCACACCTTGGGGACTTTATCGAAGACAAGAAGGTCATCAATCCCGCTGAGGCGATTGTGAACCTGAACCTCGCCGAGCAAACCCGCCGCGTCCTCGCGACGCTGACCGCGCGCGAAGAAAAGGTCTTGCGCATGCGTTTCGGTATCGGCGAAGAATCCGATCACACTCTTGAAGAGGTGGGTCAGGACTTCAACGTGACTCGTGAGCGTATTCGTCAGATCGAGGCGAAAGCGTTGCGCAAGCTCCGTCATCCCTCGCGCTCGAATAAGCTCAAAGCATTCATTGAGTAGTCATTAGGTTTGGGCCGGGCCGCCTCGCGGCCCGACCAAAGTCATGTAGCCGCCTCCCGAGCGTACTCGAACGCTCCAATCTCAGTTACGATAATTTAGATGTTCGGCAACCAGCGCGGCTTCACCTTGATGCAAGTCCTCACCGGCGCGGCCATGATGGCCATCGTCGGGCTCATCATTTCGGGCGTCTTTCAATGGCTGAACAACGAGTTCCTTTCGGTGTCCGAGCGTCTAAAGGCCGAAACCATGGCGGCGCGCGCGGAAACCCTGCTCCGCCAGTATTTCGCGCAGGCCGTTTACATTCAGAACACCGGTAACCCTCCGGGCGCCGCGAACGGCCCCGGAATGATCCGCGCTGAAATTCCGGCGGGCAATCCAAACCAAATTCTCTACGATCAGATCGCCGATGTTCCGACTTGGAGAACGATCGCCGTATTTCAGCGTGAGTTCAGCGTCGGCGATGCGGTCGTTCCAGCGGCCTGGCGCGCGGACGCGAGGCGAACCGCGATCTTCTATCGTGGTCCATCGGCGACGACCTCCGGCGTCCTATTCATCGACGATGGCTCCGCCGACCCGATGGTTCCCTCATACGCGGATATTTATATCGATCGCCTCACGTACTTGAGCATCACTAAGAATCGGCACCCCACGTTCGACCGCGTCGCAAGCCTCGATATTCGCATGAGGTTTCGCTATCACTTACCGGGAAGAACTCGCAATTGGTGCCCCCAGCTCGACATCACGAACGGAGTCGCCGGATGTACGGGGGTGCAAAATCATCGCGAGATCGAAGCGAGCTTTAATATTCTCTTGCGCAACAATCTCTTGAGAGCTCCCGGCGCGAACATGGCATCGACCGGCTCGAACGCGGAAGAGCGCGTTCTCGGAAACCTATACTTTTTCAGGCCCTATTTGCCGGTGAGGTAGCGCAAATGCTCAAAACCTTGAAGTCACAATCCGGGGGAGCTTTGCTGGTCGTGGTGGTCATGATCTGCTTTGCCATGGTCGCGCTGTTCAACGCCGCCCAGGTGCGTTTCGATGCGCTCAATCGCGCGGTCACGGAACAGCGCCAGCGAACGGTCGCGCTTCAGGTCATGCAGGATTTCGCCGTTCTCGCGTCCCGTGCGAACAGCAAGTTCGAGCGGTGCGTGGGCGCGGTTCCCGCCTGTCCCGCGAGCGGAGCGACGTGCCCCGCGGGGCACACGCGCATGGCCGGAAGAAGATTTTGTTGGTCGAACGGTTTTGCCGGTGAATGCGTACGCCATCCCGATCCGGCCGTCGCGCAGCTTTGCCTCTCGGCCGCGGCGCAAATGGCGATCGCGCAGTCGGACACGACGAATGAGGTCGAAGACGCCGTGGACCTCGTGCCCACCGGCCCGCTGCCCGAAGAAGGCTTCATCGCGATGAATTGGAGCGAGCGACTGCGATACGCGCGCGAATTCGCGGCTCTCGCCTTGGAGGAGTCGAAGACTTGGCTTTCGGAAAAGGCTTACGCGCAGGCCGTGCCCGAGCCGTATCTTCCGGTGCTCGCGGGACTTCCGAACGCGAATTTTAACAACATCACTTGCAACGCCGGCACCGCGGGCAACGAATTTTGCAAG
The DNA here is from genome assembly GCA_964409815.1 of uncultured Pseudobdellovibrionaceae bacterium. Classification (GTDB taxonomy): domain Bacteria; phylum Bdellovibrionota; class Bdellovibrionia; order Bdellovibrionales; family UBA1609; genus JALHOQ01. Next base: position 1,321 of record CAYPFC010000167.1, on the reverse strand, counting down.
CGCTGTCCCGCAGGCGGCGGCGGCGGCGTTCGCATGATCGAGTGTTTGACCTTACGCGTGTGCTTGCGCTCCGGCGGCTGCGCAACCGCCGATCAGTGGTACCTACAAAGAATCGGAATCAACGATCGATAGGATCAGTTAAACGGGGTACAGGCTAAACTTCCCGTGCAGCAGCCGCCCGCGCGGCACGTGTAGTAGCCGTTCGGGAAGTTGGCCGCATGGGGCGCCCGCCATTGTTGCGCGCCGCTGGCGACCGGGGCGCAGTAAGTTCCGTTAGGAGCGGCACCGCAAGTCGAATAGTGAATTCGGTTTTCTCCGTCAAGATTGGCCGCCGTCGTTTCGAGAATCGCACGGTTGCTCGCGACCGAACGATCGATGGTGTTTCCCGCGGTGTCGACCGCGACGACTTCCATATTCATTACGCATCCTAGACCCAAGGCCGTATACGTAAGATCCAAAGTGAACGGCCCGCCCGAAGTGGACGCGGTGTTGAGAGCGACCGGCGCGAAACTCGGGGTCGGCGTGCGACCGCACTGCGTGATCTGTTGGCATGGAACCCATTGGTTAATACGGGCCGAGGCATCGGACGCGTTTTCGAGATAGTTTATGAACGTAGGAGTGACGGCGCCGGCGCGAATACATGGTCGAATATCGTTGGCAGGCGTTCCCGGAAGCGCGTCGTAGGGTGCCGTGTTGTCGATGAGCCAAGTGTAGCGAAAGCTCAAGTCCCGGCAAAGAAGCTGTAATCCGCGTTCGGCGTTCGCGCTTCCGTAAGTGATGCGAATGGTGGCGTTGTCCGGTTGGTTAGTGCCGCTCGCGCAGCCGGAAACTCTTGGGAAGGTCGCGTTTGACGCCGGCACCACGGAGCGGCGGGAGCCGTGCCGTCACGCTGGTACTCGAACTTTTGAGTGACGTTGCACGATTGAGTCGTACCGTCGATTTCTTGATATTGCACTTGAACCGCGAGCTCGATTCCCAGGTTGCTGTAATTGTTGGCCGGACGGGTGGCGATGAGGGATGGGCCGGGCACGGCCGGTCCCCAGTCTTGGCGGTTGGCTCCCGTGTTCGAAATCGCTTGGTTTCCGGAGCCGGCGACGTATACGCTGCGAAGCGCGCCGGCGGACTCGTCTTCCGGCACGATCAGCATCGGCGCGGCCACGCAGTTTGCAACCTGCGTGATGCGGTCGTAGGGAGTGATCTGAATACGCGTTTGCGGATTTCGGCTGGCCAAGTCCGTCGGCGGCGTAATCGCGGTCAAGGTCGGGTGGTTGTTCCAACCCGCGGCCGCGCATCGAGTGCCCGCATTACCGTTATAGATCGA
>CAYPFC010000166.1:0-6379 GCA_964409815.1 uncultured Pseudobdellovibrionaceae bacterium | reverse complement strand
GACGCGAGAGACCAAATCCCTCCGAGATCCCGCAGGCACATCAAAATCGCGGTCGAGCGCTCAAAGATCACGCCGTCTCGCAAATAGAGTACCGTCGACGGATCGCCGACGCTCAAGCGCTCGGGCGGCAGTTTCGCGCGCGCGGTCTCTCCTTGGAGCGACGCGAATGTCAGTACGCCCTTCTTATCCAGACGAATCATCCGGTCGACAAACCCATTGCAGAGCGAGCAGTATCCGTCGAAAAAAAGGATCTTATCCATTTGTCGTCCTCAGTGGGTCAAATCGTGGCATGCATCCTCCCAGCGGTCAAAGCGCCACTGAAAGCCGGCTTCTTCCAGTCGCCTCGGAATCACGCGGCGACTTTTGATCACGAGCTCCGAATCGGTGCGCATGAACACCGCGCCGAGCTTCACCATCCACGCGGTCGCCGGAAGGCCGATCGGCATGTGCAGCTCTTTCCGGAGCGCGCGCATGAACTCGCCTTGCGTGAGAGGCACCGGCGCGCAGATATTCACGGCACCATCGATATCTTCGCGCGCGATCAAAAAGTCCATCGCTCGCGCGAAATCGTCTTCGTGGATCCAAGACATGTACTGCCCGCCGCCCGCGATTTTGCCGCCGAGTCCAAGCTTGGTCATTCGGCTTAATACGCCCATCACGCTGTCGGGATTTCGGCCCATGACCATCGCGGTTCTTAAGGCGACCTTACGCGTGCGCGGCGTTTGGGCGCGCGCTTGCTCTTTCTCCCAATTCTCGGCGATGTCGATCGAGAACTTCCAGTACGCGGGAGCGTCCGTCTCGCGCCCGCCGATCACACCGGTCCTTTCGTCATTAGGAGCGCCGAACGTGTGCGCGTAAATCGTCGCGGTCGACATCTGCAGCCACACGCGCGGAGGTCTCTCGGCGCGCGCGATCGCCCGACCCACGGCCCCGGTCGATTGCACGCGCGAGTCCATCATCTCTTTCATATTTTCGGGAGTGTAACGACAATCCACGCTGCGGCCCGCGAGGTTAACGACGACGTCGGCGCCGTCGAGCTCGCGCATCCACTCTCCGTCGCTACGGGCATCCCACTTCACCACGCGCGCGCGACTCGTCCCGCCGCGCGAGAGCACGACGACCGCGTGCCCGGCCGCGATCCAGTGATCGACCAGCTTTTCACCTAAGAATCCCGTTCCCCCGGCAATCACGATTTTCATTTCTGAGCTCCTATTCCAGGCTCGGCTCGAAACTCTTCAATGCTGCCAATATCTTTTTGCGAAAGGGAGCCGCCCATGCGGATTGTAAACTGTCATTCAACCACACGATCAAAGGCACGGTCTTATCGATGAGCTCGTAGGTACGCTTCGAGCCGGGCGATTCATCGTAAATCCAGTGGAGGATCACGGCCATCTGATACATCCATAAATACTTCGGAAGCAGAACGCGAATCTCGGGACGAAACTTCGTGCGCGAGCCCTCGACGACGTTTTCGAAAATCGCGAGCGCCTTCAGACGAAGCTCCTTCGACTCCCCGCTGAACGGAGATAGCGGGCTCTGAGGATTGGCGGCCACGCGAAATAGCGCGCGCGCCATATCTTTATTGGGCTCCGCGAGTTCGATCTTTAGGCGCACGACGTGATGCAAACGCTTCTCGAAATCCTTTTCTTTATCGAAGTATCCCTCGAGCGCCTTTTCGTGATCGACGTGGAGTTTCGCATAGTACTCCTGGATCAAAGCCTCTTTACTGTCGAAGTAATAGTAGCTCGCCCCTGGCGCGACGCCGGCCTTGGCCGCAATGTCGCGCATGGTGGTCTCTTCAAAACCTTGTTTGGCGAAGAGTCCCATCGCCGTATCGAAAAGAAGCTGCTTGGTAAATTCCGCGCGTCCCATATTCGAAAGGCAGAATACCAAATCCAAATGGGCTTCTCATTAGATTTTTGAACACGTTCAAAAATATTACTTAAGTATATAAATGTACTTATATTTCGACGTGCAATTCTTGCACGAAAGCACGCGCGGCTCCGTGAACATTAATTAATTCCACATCCACGCACCCGCGTGTGTAGCCTGCACCAGAGGGAGAGGAGGGAAACCATAAGGAGAACACATGTTAAAGCTCATGTCCGCGATCTCGATTTCCGCCACCCTCGCCGCCTGCGCCCATACGCACCCCGGTCAAGAGGCCGAAAGTCGACTCAACAAACTTCCGCTCAAAGTCAGCGCCCGAACGATTGACGGCGCGAACGGCGACACGTTTCAACTCATCGAGGTCACCGTCGAGAACCTCAACGAAGAATGGTTGAAAATCGAACGCACCGAGGTGGTGCTCGCGGAAAATCCAACTCATCCGCTCGCCGTGATCACCGGGCCCGAATTGAGCGATTGGGCCAAAGCCATGGACTATCGCCAGCAGCGCGATCATCAAAATGCGCAGGTCGCGAGCACCGCGATCGGATTGGTCACCCTGACTTCGCTGACGTCGGGAGCCTACAACGGATCGGCGGGATCCGTGGGTCGAGCTGTAATGGTGGGTACGCTCAGCTGGGCGGTGGCCGACTCCATCGCCTACGCGACTCGCAGGCATCAACACGAAGAAAGAACTCCGGACGATCACTTGTATACCGCCTTCACCGTTCCCGGGAAAATGTTCTTGAGAAAGTGGGTCCTCATCAACAAGCCCACGAACTCCAGGGTGAACAAGCTCGTACTCGATTTCGAATCCAGCAAGGGTGAGGAAGATCGTTACGTCGTTGCGCTATAGCGCTCGAAGTTTAGAATTTTCCGTGGTAGAAAATTTCTCTCGGCAAAGGAGATCGGTCATGAGCCAACAAAAAGAATCCGCAGTCTCGTTTTTAAAAATGGTCGTCGCGGATAAAGTTCAGGAGGCTTATGACCGATTTACGGGAGAGGATTTCATTCACCACAATCAGTACTTCAAAGGCGATCGCCAATCGCTCCTGGAAGCCATGAAAGAGGCCAACCTCAAAGCGCCGAACAAGAAACTCGAAGTCAAGTTCGTCTACGAAGACGGCGACCGCGTGATCACCCATTCGCACGTGAAGATGAAACCCGACGAACCGGGTATCACCGTGTTTCACGTATTCAGATTTAAAAGCGGAAAAGTCGTCGAGCTCTGGGATGTCGGGCAAGTTCTTGAGAAGAATTCGCCCAATGAGAATGGTCCGTTCTAAGATTTTACGACGGGCTTAAATCCGCCCCAGAACATGCGCATTCCGTCCAACGGAAAATTCTTCGGATCCATGTACTTTTGCATCCGGGGATCCTTAAAGATCTTCTTCATCGCGCGATCGCGGGCCGCTTTGTTCTTGTAAGTCGCCCAAGAGAAAAATACCACCTCCCCCTTCTTGAGCTTTACGCTCTGGGGAAATGAGGTCACTTTCCCGGGCCTGACATCGACGCCCATGCATTCGACATAATCGATCGCGCCGGCATCGAGCCACACTCGCGCGGCTACCTTCGCCATCTTCTTGTATTTCGCAAGATTCCTCCTCGGAACCGGAAGGACGAATCCGTCCACATAACCATAGTTCTTTTTCATCTAAGCCCCCTCAACGGTGGTTTTAAGTTTCGCTAGACCTTTTTCGAACATTCCGCCGACCATCTTGTCCATGTTCATGAAGATGCACATAAGGCGGCCCACAAAATTGTTCTGACCGTCCACCTTCCAAGTCACGACACATGAATCACCCCTTTTGATTAAACAAAAACTCGGCGTAGCGGCGGAAATGCGCGATGCTTTCGGCGGCGATACTCGAGTCTTGATTTGCCTTCGCGAGAATGAACGCGCCCTGAATCACGGCCTGCGTGTGCAGCGCCAGCGAGCGCGCGCTCCACTTCGCGCCGGGCGCGTGCTTCTTCTTCGCCGCCTCGATATCCTTTACCAAAGTTTCGGCGTGACCGAAGATGCTGTCGCGGCACGCGTCGCGGATGGCGGGGCTCGCGTCGTACATCTCTTGTACCATCGTGCCGACGAAGCACGTGAAATCGGGAAGGTCGCCCTTCAGTATAGATTTGCGGAAATCGATGTACCCCAAGAACCGATCCAAAGGATCGTCGTGCTTTTGAAAAGGCGCCTTCGCGAAAACGTCCGTCGTAATCGCAGACCATTGCTTGGCGGCCGCGACCGCCATTTCTTCCTTGCTCTTGAAGTGATGAAAGAACGCGCCCTTCGTTACGCCCGCCGACTCACACAGGTCGTCCACCGTCGTCGCGGAATAGCCCTTCGCGCGAATCACGCTCAAGGCCGCATTCAAGATTTTGTCCCGGGCCGGGATTTTCTCAGCGCTCATATTGACAACATACCAACCAGTTGGTATGTTAGCAAGAGAAAACGGGAGGCCCCATGCAACAGATCTATCCTTGCCTTTGGTTCGACAACCAATCCGCGGACGCGGCCAAATTCTACGCATCTTTATTTAAGAACTCCAAAATCGGACACACGGCCTATTTCTCGAAGGCCGGCGCCGAGGTCTCGGGCCAAAAGGAAGGTACGGTTCTCACCGTTCAACTCAATATCGAGGGGCTCGATCTGATTCACGTCAACGGCGGCCCGATGTTCAAGCACACGCCCGCGTTTTCGCTCTTCGTCTGGTGTGACTCCGACCAGGAAATCGAGGCGCTTTGGAAAGAGCTCTCGAAAAGCGGAGAGATCCGCATGGGTCTCGACAAATATCCGTTCGCAAAGAAGTACGGATGGACGAAGGATCGCTACGGCGTCGAATGGCAGCTAATTCACCGCGAGCCCGGCATGGGCACGCCCCGCAAAATCGTACCGGCGATGCTCTTCGCCAACGAGCTCTTCCTTAAAGGGGAAGAAGCCATCAAATTCTATACTTCTGTTTTCAAAGACTCCGGCCTCGATTACGCCGGCAAAGACCCGGGCGACGGTCACCTACAGCATTCGGTCTTCACGCTCAAAGGCGAGAAGATCTGCTTAATGGAAGGCCCCGGCGCGCACGACTTCAAGTTCTCCGAAGCGTTCTCACTGATGGTTCAGTGCAAAGATCAGCAAGAGCTCGATCATTACTGGTCGAAACTCTCGGCGAACCCTCAGAGCGAGATGTGCGGTTGGCTCAAGGACAAGTACGGCGTTTCGTGGCAGATCGTGCCCGAGCAGATGCAGGAATGGATGACCAATCCCAAGACGGAAGGCCCGGTCATGGACGCGATTTACAAAATGAAGAAAATCGATATCGCAACCTTGAAAAAGATCGCGGACAGCGTGCGCTAACGCACTCGGCGCGGCGTATCGACCATCGCTTATTAAATTTCCGGCGTTTATAGTTCGGGCATGTTAACTGCCGTCTTACGTTCAAATCCCCGTCGTTTGCGAACCCATTTTCCCAATCTCCTCACAGTCGCCGTCATCGCGGTGACCACGGGGACTCAGTACTTGCTGTGGCCTTATTTCCGGCAAGGCCCGTTCATTCTCTATTACCCCGCGATCGTCATTTGCGCGCTCATCGGGAACGCGCCGCTCGGAATTCTCCTTTCCTGTGTCGCCGCCAAGACGCTTTTCTTCAGTCCGCCGTTTTCCTGGCACTTCAACAACCACGACGCCGCGTTCATGAGTCTGTTTGTGATCGCTGGAATTCTAATCTGGCAAATGGGAAAGGCCATGCGCTTCGCGCTTGACGAGAGCGACAAGCTCGTCAACGAGCTTGCCCAAGCTATCAAATCGCGCGACGAGTTCATGTCGGTCGCAAGCCACGAGTTGCGCACGCCTCTGACCTCGCTCAGGCTCCAGAACCAATTGCGCGAACGCTATCTAACCAACGGCAAGAAAGACGCTTTTACGGACGAGAAATTGAAACGCATGTTCGAGACCGACGGCATTCAGATCAACCGGCTCGTCCACCTCGTCGACGACATGCTGGATATCTCGCGCATCCGAACCGGTCAATTGTCGATTGATCCCGTACTCACCGATCTCAGCGTGCTCGTCAAAGACGTGGTTGAGAGAAACGCGCTTCTTCTCGCGCACGCCGGCTGCGCCCTCAAGCTTCAAGCCGACGAAAAGCTCCTCGGCAATTGGGATCGCTTCCGCCTAGAGCAGGTCATCGCGAACCTCTTGATCAACGCATCCAAGTACGGAAGCGGAAGACCGATTCACATCTCGACCCGCAGAGAGGGAGATCGCGGCATACTCAGCGTAAAGGATCACGGGCGCGGAATCGCGAAAGAAAACCAGGCGCGAATCTTCGAGCGCTTCGAGCGCGCGATCTCGGCGAACGAGGTGAGCGGGTTGGGCCTCGGACTCTTTATCGCGCGCGAGATCCTCCAGCTTCACGACGGAACGATCAACGTGCAAAGCGAGCTCGGTGACGGCGCGACCTTTACGATCTCTCTTCCACTGGCCCCGAACGCATGAGCACCG
>CAYPFC010000165.1:5429-6402 GCA_964409815.1 uncultured Pseudobdellovibrionaceae bacterium | reverse complement strand
CAAGCAACAGTGTCGCTTTCCCGCCGGCAGCGAGCGACTCGCGAATCCCGTCGGCACCGCGCTCGGATTCTCCATGAAGATCCGCGGCCGCGACGTGTTCGTGATGCCGGGACCGCCGCGCGAGCTCGAAGGAATGTGGAAGGGCGAGATCGATCCGCGCCTGCGCAAGATCGTTCCCGCGTCCGCGAAGCGTTGGATACGCTGGACCTGCCTTGGCGCGCCCGAGAGCGAAGTCGCCGAAGTCGTCGAGCCGGTGATCGCGGGCTCTGAAGTCGAGGTCGGCTACCGCGCGCAAGTTCCTTACGTGCGTGTGAAAATTTACTGCGAGCCTTCGTCGCCGACGATCGCGCGAATCGAGTCCGCGCTTGGCGGATGGATCGTGGGTCACGGGGAAGACGATCTCGCCGAGGAGCTGCTGAAAGCCTGGACGGGAGAAAAGCTGGTCGTCGTCGACGGCGTGACGGGCGCCGCGCTTCACGAGCGCCTCGAGAGCGCGCGCTCAAAAATCTCGAGTCCGCTTCCGCTCGAGTTTCATTCGGCGCCGGTCGCGGCGGCAGGCGCGTCGATCGTCGTGAGCTCAAACGGAGAAGAGGCTTCGATTGTCGTGAATCTTCCCGACGGCCGCAGGATCGAGGAAAAGAAAACCCTGCCTTATAAAGTGCCGCTCAATTCCGAGAGGGGACGGCGCTCGCTCGGCGAGTGGGTTCTTTGGTACGCGTTGCGCGCGGCCTCGAGCCAGGAGCGCACTTGAGCGGCGTTCGCCGGATTTCCGTGTTTTTCGTAGCCATTTAAAAGGATCTCGCAGCGCCGTTCTAACGACTCGGCGACGTGCGCGCGCTCGATGTAGGAAATGTCGCGCGTTTGCAGAAACGGCGCGAGGCTCTGGGCGCGGTAATAATCCATCGCCGGAAATTTGCGCGAGAGCTGATCGTCATGGCCGCCGTACTTGATGATCAAAGGTGACTCGACAAAT
>CAYPFC010000165.1:0-5386 GCA_964409815.1 uncultured Pseudobdellovibrionaceae bacterium | reverse complement strand
CCTTGTTGAAGATCTTTCTTTCGACGACCGTCGCCGACGGGGCGACGAAGCACAGGTCCACGCAGCGGGAGAATACGCGGCCGCCGGATTTCGCGTGCTTCTTCATCGGGTTCACGCGCACGCCGTTACGGATCCAAATCTCTTCCGCGTGAATCCACCGATATCGAGGCATGAGTTTCACCTGCTCGGCGAGCTTCTGCGGAAGCCATTCGTCGTCGGAATCGAGGAACGCGAGCCATTGTCCGCGCGCCAATTCGGCACCCAGATTCCGGGCCGCGCTCACGCCGCGATTTTCCGTGCGCATGTAGCGCAGGGGGAGATTTCCCCACGCCTTGGCCATCGCGGGCGTTTGGTCGGTCGAGCCGTCGTCGATCAGAATCAGCTCCCAATCCTTAAAGGATTGGCGCGCGACGGAGTCCACCGCGCGGGCCAAAACCGAGGCGCGGTTGAAAGTGGGAAGAATGACGGAAATCATCGGCATGAGACGGGGTTTAGCATTTCGGATTGGCAAAAAACAGTGTGTTTGTTACGCTCCCCGCCATGTATTTCGAGGGCACCGAAAAGAAAATCGAGCTCATCAGTAAAGGCGCGGCTTTCCGCGGTCGTTCCGAGGGGTTCTGGCACGGACTCGTCGAGCTCGCGGGCGCCAAAGTCTTAAGTAAAATCTCCAATGAAGCGTGCGATGCGTACCTGCTATCCGAATCGAGCCTCTTCGTTTGGGACGAGCGAATCACGATGATCACCTGCGGGCGCACGACCCTCGTTCGCGCGATGACGTACCTGCTCGACACCCTAACGCCCGAGAATGTCGATTTTCTTACGTACGAACGCAAGAACGAGTTCTTTCCGCATCAGCAGCAGACGGACTTTTTCACCGACGTCGAGGCGCTCAAGTCGCGCGTGAACGGCAAGGCTTTTCGTTTCGGCGCTCCGGATGAGCATCACCTTTATCTCTACCATCTCGATAAGCCATACCGCCCTCAGGGCGTGGACTCGACGCTCGAGATCCTGATGTACAACCTGCAAGGGCAGCCCTCCGAGATCTTCAACTGCAACCAAACCATCGAGCGCGTGCGCCAGCTCACGAAGCTCGACGCGATTTTTCCCGGTTTTCAGATCGACGATCATCTCTTTCATCCGTGCGGCTACTCGCTCAACGCGATACGCGGGAGCGAGTACTATACGATTCACGTGACGCCCGAGGAAGTCGGGTCGTACGTTTCGTTCGAGACCAACGTTCGCCTCGGAAACCGTATCTCGACGGCGCTTCGCTCGGTCGTTGAAGTGTTTCAGCCGCGCTCGTTCGATGTGATCTACTTCCACCCCGAGCGCGAGCTTAAGGCGTTCGAGGTCAACCCGTTCAGTCAGCGCACCTACGTCCGGCAATCTCTGTCTTGCGGTTTCGAAGTGGGCTTTGCCACATACTATTTGAAATTCAACGAGCCGATGCCGGCCGTGAGCCTGGAGGATTAGTTTGGCGTGGATTCAGGAAGTCTATAAAGAAGGTTTAAGTTTTGGCTTCGCGCTGAAGGCGAAACTCTTCAGCGGTCGCAGCGACTTTCAGCGCGTCGAGATTGCCGAGACCTCGCATCATGGACGCGTTCTGCTGAACGACGGCGCGTTCATGCTGAGCGAGCGCGACGAGCGCATTTATCACGAGATGCTCGTGCACGTGCCGATGAGCGTTCATCCGGAAGCGAGGCGCGTTCTGATCATCGGCGGAGGCGACGGCGGCACGGCCCGCGAGGTGTTGCGCTATAAGAGCGTCGAGCGTATCGTGATGGTGGAGATCGACGCCCTCGTCATCGAAGCGTGCCGCAAGTTTCTTCCGCAGACGGCGGACGCGATGGGCGACTCGCGCCTCGAGCTCCGAATCGAGGACGGCGTCGCGTACATGCGCGACTCTCACGAGAAGTTCGATGTGATCTTGATCGACTCGACGGATCCGAGCGGCGCGGCCCAGCCTCTTTTCGGGCCGGAGTTCTACGCGAACGTGAGCGCGCGTTTGAACGTCGGCGGAATCGTGTGCGCGCAAGGGGAGAGCCCGTTCTATGAGGGTGAAATGCAGGCTACGCTTTTAAAGATCGCGGGGCCGCTGTTCAAATACGTAGGCCTTTATAATTTCACGAACATGACGTATCCGGGCGGTTTGTGGTCGTTCCTCTGGGCCTCGAACGCGCTTCACCCGCTCGAGGACCTGCGTGAAAAGCCCGAGCTCGATATGTTCTATTACAACTCCTCGGTTCACCGCGCGGCCTTTCAGCTGCCGGAATTCCAGCTCAAAGCCCTGAAGCCTTGGATGAAACTCTAGTGGAAAACGACGCGGTCGAGGACATCGATTTCGCGCGCGCCAGGCTGACATGGTCGGACACCATTCAGGTTGGCGACGTGCGCGCGAGCGTCGACCAGATTCTGAGGCTCGGCGAGCACCTGACCGACGAGCGGCGCGCGCGGCTCGAAGAGGTCGTCGCGAAGCGCTCGCTTCACATGGTCTCGGTGCTCGAGAATATCTATGACCGCGGCAACGTCAGCGCGGTCATGCGCTCGGCCGAAGCGTTCGGGTTTTTGGCGATGTACTTGGTCGATCCGCCCGGCGGGAAATTCAAGGCCGCGAACCGGGTCACGAAGGGCGCCGAGAAGTGGCTCGACGTGCGCCCGCACGCTTCGGCGGCGAAGGCGGTTGTGGACCTGCGCGCGCGCGGCTACCAAATCTGGGCGACCGATCTGAATACGCAGCACACGATCGACACTCTGGACTGGACGAAGCCGATCGCGATCGTCCTCGGCAACGAGAAGGACGGCGTTTCGCAAGAAATGCGCGATCTCGCCGACGGAACGTTTCGAATTCCGATGTTGGGATTCTCTCAGAGTTTCAATATTTCGGTGGCGGCGGCGCTTATTTACTATCGCGCGTATCTGGAAACGCGCGCGCTGACGAACGCCGAGCTCAGCGAAACGGAGCGGCGACAAGTGACGGCGAATTACTATCTGAGATGCTTCGACAATCCCGAAGCGATTCTAAAAACGAAAATCTAAAGAATTAGTTGTCGATGCTCTCGAGCGCGCGCTCGTTTTTCGCGCGCGTTTTGCGGAGGTCGTCGAGCTCGCTGGCGATCTGGCGCTTCTCGTACTGGTCGCCCGCTTGCGTGAGCTTTGCGATGAGCTCGTCGATCTCGGCATCGAGCTTTTGGTTCGCGATTTCGAGCTCGCGCGCCTGTTGGCCGCGGCGGTAGCCTTCGAGGAACGCGGCTTCCATGGTGGACGGGCAGACGTAGTGGTACGCGACGCCCATGCGGCCCATCTCGTAGGAATTTTCGGGAGCGCAGAACTCCACGAGCCCGGCGTTGCGGCCGTTCGTGTACATCGTCTCCCAGAAAGCGTTGAAGCCGTCGCCGCAGTCGGCTTTGTGAGCCGCGAACTTATCCAGAGTCGCGCCTTTGGCGCCGTCGGCGCGACCAAGCTCGTACCAATCTTTCTGATCGCAACTCAACTTTTCTACTTTACCGGTGGACGTGCAGCCGATCGCGAGCGCGGCGGCGAAGATTCCGAAAATTCTAACGAATTGACCCACAGACATGGTCCCAATGTAGCAAATAACGCAGCGCATATCAAGCCCGGCCGCATTGCTGTATTCGGACCGAAGTGCTAACGATCTCATGAATTTACCGATTTTTTCAAAGGTGTAAAACATGTCGACAGAAACGACCGGCGGAGGAGAGTTGTACGGCACTCTCGCCATCAAGAACAACCAACTCGAGCGCTTCGAGAACCGCACGTTGGTCCGCCGTTACACCATCGATTTCACGTGCCCTGAGTTCACCTGCCTTTGCCCGCGCTCGGGGTTTCCGGATTTCGCGACGATTCACATCAAATACGTTCCGCACAAGTACTGCGTGGAGCTGAAGTCGTTAAAACTCTATATCAACGGCTTTCGCGATCAGAAGATCTTCCACGAGGACGTGACCAATCAGATCTTGGACGATTTGGTGAAGCTGCTAGACCCGTGGGAGATGGAAGTGGTCGGGGATTTTAGCGTGCGCGGCAATATCAAGACGGTGATCACTTCGAAGCACGCTAAAAAGTAAAACGGACCAAAGGTCATTTGGTCCGTTTTGGGTGGCAAGGCCCAGGTTCGCGAAGACTTAGAGGATAATCGCGAGTCTTGTCCAACATACATTCCGAAATCCGTACCGGCCTATCTCGAACGGGCTTCGGTTAAACTCCTCCAATTCAGCTACTTCTTGGGCAGTGCACAGGAATTATCCGTTTCTATAGAGGTAAGTTTCCCACTATACTGCTCAAAATAAGACATGAGGAGGCCCATGCCCGCTCCAGAAACGCCCAAGAAGGGCGGAAAACCCGTCGCCACCGGCAAGCAGAAGAACCTTCTTTTCCAAAAGGTGGCCATTTTTGTCGACGCTGAAAACATCGAGATGTCCAGTCTCAAGCACCACGAAGGTCGCACGGATTACAAAAAAATTCTCGAGCAAGTCGGCGATCGCGAGATCATCCGCATCCTGTATTACAAGCCGAGCTACAAAGACATCTCGAACGATTTTGAATCGTTTTGGGGAAGCCTCGGCGGAGAGATCCGCCGTCCTTCGAAGAACGCCGACACTTTCCTGGTAATCGACGCGGTCACGATGGCGGAAAAGATCGACGTCGCGATTATTCTCGGAGGCGACAAGGATTTCTTGCCGCTGATGTGGTATCTGCGCTCCCGCGGATGCCGCGTCGAGATTTGGTCGTGGCCCGAGACCACATCACCCGAGATGAAGGAAGCCGCGGATCTCTACGTTCCGCTCACCGAAGAGTTCGTGCTCGATATGCCTAAGCGCGCGGCCCAACAGCACTCGCAGCAGCAAGCCAAGTCTGATTCGCCACAATCGCCGTCCAGCGGCGGCGGGAACGGCGCCCGCGAAAGCAGTGGCCGTGGCGGCTCGTCACGCTCCGGTGGCGGTTCGGGCGGCGGAGGCGGCAGCCGTGGAGGCTCCGGATCTGGGCGTGGCGGCGGTGGTTCTGGTGGTGGTGGTCGCGGCTCCGGCGGCAGTGGATCGAATCGCGGTTAGCGCAAGCGGGCGCAGATGACCCAGCCGGCGACGTTGGAGCTGCCCGAGCAGTTGCATCTCCAGCGTTGGTTGGTCGCGGGATAGCTTGCCTGAAGCGTTTCTCCGCTTTGGCATTGGCAGCCTCCGCCTAAGACCCTTTGGTCCGAGGCGCAGTTGGCGTTACACGAACCGCTACCGCTGCAGGTATTTTGATTGAGTCCGATTTGAAGCTCGTCATTGATCACCATACGGCCCTCAAAGGTGGACTGTCTCGCGACGGCGAGATGTCCGCCAATTTGAAGATCGCCGTCAAATCGCGAATCCGCGACGGCTCTCAT
>CAYPFC010000164.1:0-6442 GCA_964409815.1 uncultured Pseudobdellovibrionaceae bacterium | reverse complement strand
ATCCTCCAAAGGATGTACTCGACGCGATGGAAAAGCAGATGCGCGCCGAGCGCGAAAAGCGCGCCCGAATTCTGGAGTCGGAAGGTATGCGCGACTCGTTGATCAACAACGCCGAAGGCCGCAAGCAGGACATGATTAAGCAGTCCGAGGCCGATAAGCAGCGTCAGATCAACCAAGCCCACGGTCAGGCCGAAGCGATCCTCTCGGTCGCCAAAGCCACCGCCGAAGGTACGATGCTCGTCGCCAAAGCGCTCGCCGTCGAGGGCGGCCGAGACGCCGCAGCCTTCAAGGTCGCCGAAGAGTACATCAAGCAACTCGGCTCGATGGCCACGAACTCGGACTTGCTCATTGTCCCGAGCAACGTGGGCGATCCGAACGCGATGATCGCCTCCGCCTTCAGCGTGTTCGACCGCGTGAAGAACAAGCAGTCGTCGACCCTTCCGAGTTAGGCCGGGCCCGTTCCGACGAAACCTCTAGAACCCGAGCTCCCGAGCTCGGGTTTTTCATTTGAGCGATTCGAGCAGGAGGAGCCGCGCCTTCACCTTTACACCGGCGGAGTATCCGGTCATCCCGCCGCTGCGAGAAACGACCCGATGGCAGGGAACGATGATCGAGAGCGGATTGCGGGCATTCGCAGAGCCGACGGCTCTTACCGCCCCCTCGCGACCGATCTTCAACGCAAGATCCGTATACGAAAGCGTTTTTCCGTACGGAATCCGGGCGAGCTCGCGCCACACCTTCAATTGAAATGCGGTTCCTCTCAAATCGAGCGCGACGTCGAACTTGCGCCGGCGCCCCTCGAAGTACTCGCCCAATTCTTTCTTCGCCTGGATCAGCCACTTCGAGCGGCCCATCGGCACCCGGCGCTTGCGCCAATAAATCCCGGTAAGGCCGTTCTCCGAAGCCGTGAGGTAGAGCGATCCGAATTTCGTGCTCATCTTGTCTTGAACTTCCATTTATGAATCCTCCGAATGAGTTTCAAAATGAGAGTGGAAAAGGCGTGCCGGCAATTCTCAAAGTGATACATCACTTACACGGCTAAAGGCCAGACCCTAGAACTGCCGATAAGATGAGAATGGTGGGTGACGTCAGCTATCCGACAACGAGGGCCTTTAAACGGCGTGGGCTGTCGATAAAGGTTGGGGTTTCAAGCCCGGGGACATTTCATCTGGAGCGCGCGGTCGAGATCGGGGAAGGCGGTATGCTTCTGCATTCCGAGTCGAACCTCGGTATCGGCGACGAGCTTGAGCTGAGTTTCTGCATGCCCGGCGGAGCGTTTGTTTCCGCGCGCGGGCGCGTGATCTACGCGCGAGAGCCCGAACCCGGTCACAGATGGTTCGGCATCGCGTTTCTCGATCCTTCGTCCATCTTACGCTTTGAGGTCCGCCGCTACGTACACGGCGGCTAGTTTGCCGCCGTCGGAGCCGGGGATTCGAGGGTCGACTTCAGAGCCGTGAGGCCCTTTTCGAAGTCACTGCCCAGCATCGATTTCATATTGAACAAAAAGCAAATCACGTTGAGCGGAAAAGAGACCTTTCCCATGTATCCCCATACCACCTTCGTTGAGCCTTCGCCTTCCGGCGTGATCGTGTAATACGAGCGCGCGGTATTTTTGAAAGGCTCGAAAAAGCGCAGCTCCAAATCGATGCGTTCCCCTTCGATCATCCCCGTGATCTCCTGCTCGCCCGAGCCGACGTCCTTGTTCCCCTTCCAGCTGTATATCGCACCGATTCTTCCGTCCTGGGATCCGCGAAGCTCCTTGACCATGTTCGGATCGAGCTTGGCCCAGGGGCTCCAGTTGTCGGTGTTTTTCAAGTACCTCAGATACTCGAATACTTCCGCCTTCGGCTTGGCGATCACTATGGCCCGCTCGAGCTCCATCTCTTTCGGCGCGAGCGCGCCGAGGACCAAAATCACCGCGATCAGTCCGCCAATCCCAATCAGGATCTTTTTCAACATCACCGGCTCCTTCTATTCACGATGTACGGTGATTGAGTATAACTCTGATCGGCGACGGCTTGAAACATTTTATCCCAAAACTCGACGTGCTTGCTGAACGCCCGCTCTTCTCCCCACCAATTTCCCTCGATCGCGAGCGCGAGCGTTCCGTACTTCGCGTAGAAGTAATCGATCGATGAGCCTTCCGCGAGATAGTTAACGGTTTCCATGGCGTTTCCGTACGCGTAACCGAGGATCGACCGGCTTTGCGCGCCGATCGCGTGGAACGTGGACTGATCTTTTGTTTCCGGCTGCGCATCGATGTAGGTCCAAGGAGTGATCAGCGCGGGAACGCAGCAGTGATAATCGAGCGAAAGCTTGAGCGAAGCGCCGCTCGCGGCCATGTCACGCTCAAGGTAATCCGCGAGCGCGCGCGTTTCGGGTTGGGAAAAGCGCATGTCGTTCATCGGAAGCAGATCGAAGTCGCGGTTCAGATCCGCGCCGTTGTCGTTCAACCGGCGCTTTCGCGCGAACCCGTCGGGATTGACGATCGGAATGAAGTAAACAACTCCGCCCTTCGCGAGAAACGCGTCGAGGCCGGGCATCGAGCTCTGACTATCGAGAAAGTGCTCGGCCAAGGCGTCTTCGATCCCGAGGTACTCGTTTCCGTGAATGACGCCCGAGATTTGCACCGCCGGGCGCGCGTCCACTCGGACGTTCGCGCGCGCGATCCTTAAGACATTCAGACTCAAACCACCCACCGACTGCCCGTAGCGCGCGAGCGTCGCGCTTCCCGGGTGGCGCTCGGCCGCGCGCCGGAGCTTCGACTCTATTTCGGTGTACGCCGGATATTTCACTAGCGTTCCGGTACGGCCCGATTGACCGTCGACCAAATTGGATATTCCGTGAAAATCGAGAATGCGTGCGGGCTCGAGAGCGTACGCGCCCAAAGACGTGACGAGGGCGAAAGCCAAAACCATCGTGGTTTTCATGAGGACCTCCGTGCGAAGGCCCTCAGTCTATGGTTCCGGCTCGGCTTTTAGAAGAGGTTAACGCCTCTCACCGAAAATTTTCGCATCGACGGAAAACTTTCCGGGACCCGCGGTCAGAAAAAGTATCGCCATGCTTAAGAAAAGCATCGCAAGCTCGTAC
The DNA here is from genome assembly GCA_964409815.1 of uncultured Pseudobdellovibrionaceae bacterium. Lineage (GTDB taxonomy): Bacteria > Bdellovibrionota > Bdellovibrionia > Bdellovibrionales > UBA1609 > JALHOQ01. Next base: position 3,352 of record CAYPFC010000164.1, on the reverse strand, counting down.
GAAGGGCCGCCGGACATACTGACGAAGGGATCACCGCGAGTGATCATATGCATGTGAGTGGCGACGAGCATCGTACACGCGATTCCCAGGGACGCGAGCGGCGTGAGGAGACCGAGAACCCAAGCCAACCCGCCTCCGAACTCCGAAAGCGCGGCGAGCAGCTGGAAAAATCCGGGGATTCCCGACTCGGGACCCGCCCAACCCATCGGGTTTTGGATTTTTCCCCAGCCGTGGAACATGAAGGCCGCGCCGGCGACAATTCTCAGAACCATCAATCCTACTGACGCGATGCCCGGCTGAGTGAGCGGCTGCATATATTTCTTCAGTTTACTCTTCGCCATTGGGTATTCCTCCCGTGTTTATAACACCGAGTATATTCACCCCCACTATGGATTTCAAATTCTGTTACAGAGGTCCAGTTTCGCGAAGAACCTGGCACGCTCCCTGCTCCGCGGGCCCCCATGGAGGTGATGAATGACATTCACTAAAAAACTGATCGCGCTGGCCGCGACTCTGACTTTTGCGTTGCCCGCATTTTCTCAAAATTCGGGAACTGCGGACAGCGGCTCGGGTACCGCTACGAGTGGAACCACCGGAACTACGATGGGATCGGACACCGGCACGATGAACGAGAACGATCGTGAGCGTCGTCGCAGAGCTCGCTCAAATCGCAACACGACGAATCCCAATGCCAATACCAATGAAGGCATGGGACAGGGCACGAATACGGGGTCCGGAGCGAACACCGATACAAGCTCAGGCGCGGGTTCCACGACAAACACGCAAGAGGGCCGATAGGTCTTTGCCGAGGATAAGACGCCCGGCCCTTGCGAGCCGGGCGTTTTATTTTCAGGCTAGCGGGTGAGGACAATTACGATCGCGTGTCCCTTTTTGGGAGGCGCTTTCACGCTCGTATCCGTGTTCGGAATACCCGCGACTTCGAGAGCCTTTTTGATTCGATGATCCTCCGAGCCGAACAGGTCGCTCAGCATGCCCGGTCTCTTCGCCATATTCACGACTTCGATATCGCCCACGTTATTGTTATTGAGCCATTTCGCGACCGTATCGCCGCGCTCCTGAGCTAGCTTGACCTGAGCTTCGGGGAGCTCCTTCGTATGCACGGAAGGGTACTCTTGGTCGGCCCACACGATCAATTTTACCGTATCGACTTCGGTCTTCGGGTCCGCTTGCGAATCGGCAAGCACTTTCGTCAGCTTTCGCTTCGCGTCCGCGCTGAGAGCCTTCGACTTCGTCGGGAAGGCAAACTCGGTCACGAACGACGAGCCCGACTGCGCCGCCACTTGTTTCGCCTCGATGCTCGCGCCGGGGGGAGCGACGGACTCGGTAACTTCCGGCGCCTTCTCGCGACTTCCGCAATTCACGATGACGAGCGAGAGCGCGCCGATCAACAAAGATTTTTTCATTCTTATTTCTCCTTGTTCTTGTTTGGTAACTCGAGGCGATTGTCGATCTTTGGCTCCACGTTTTCGCCGAAGCCGTGCTGAATGGCCATTTGAATGGCTTTCGCGGTGTTGACCTTAAGCTCTCCACCGGCGGTGCCGAAGTCGATTTGCGTGGCCACGGTGCTCGTGTCGTTGTCCTTAAGAACAAACTGCGCGAACTGCGCGACGAGCTCGATCAAAAATTGCCGCGGGCCTTCCTTGAAGTCCCGCCTGTCGCCCATGACGTCCACGTTCTTCGCCACGGGACGCACGTAACCGAGCATCGTGCCCGCCTTCGAGCGAACCTCCGAGTAAACGTCGAGCTGTCCCTTCACGAAACTTAAGGGCGCGATCTCCATCAGAATCGGATTGGCCTCGCGAAGATCGAAGCCGTTCATTTGAGTATCCACGGACCACTCGATCGGTTCCTTCTTCAACCGCGCCTCTCCGGCGACTTTGACTTTCGAGCTCCCGAGCAGCGTGCCCGATGCGGTGAACAGGGTTTTTTCATTTTCGGTCTTCGGGGTAAGATTCGAGACGACCGATTCGATCTCGCTCAGGCGCCAGGCTTTGGTGTCCGACTTGGTTCCCGGGGGGCGAAACAGCGCCTCCGAGCTTGTCACGCGCACACGCTCGACGGAGACCGGAAAGAGAGCTTCCTGCGCGTCCTTCGCGTCTTTCTTCGAAGTTTCGGGATTGCCCTTGGCGAGCAGCACGATCCCCCGGTCAACGTCGAAACGCGCGCCCGTAACGTCTATGTCGGTGAGCACGCGCCCGCGAATCAGCTCGCGCCACGAGAGCGACACGTCGACGTCTTGAACGAAGAGAAACACCTGTCCCGTCTTTCGCTCTTTCAGCTCGATGTCCTCAAGGCCGTACGCCATTCTCCAGATCGCCAGATCCAAGTCACCTATGTGAATCGAGTAAAGCGGCGAGAACTCCGCGAGGTAATCGTTAAGACGCTTATGTATGATCGGAGGAGCGATCACGCGGATGAGTACCAACAGAGCCAGGAGTCCCGCTCCGAAGTAGAGCGCGAATCGTTGAAATTTTTTTGCTCGAAATCGAGTGCTCATGCCGAGCGTAGGGGCAAATTCCAAGCCAACGCATACGTGGTTGAATGCCGCCCCTTAGGCGTCCGGGTTCTAAAATGCCCCGCCGTGTACCAGGCTACGTAGCCAAAATTTCCTCTCTCGCCTATGCGATCTCGATTCATAAATCCGAGGGGTCCGAGTATCGCGGGGTGATCGTACTGATCGGATCGGAACACCTTCCCGCGCTTCAACGCCATTTGATCTACACGGCGATTACTCGCGGAAAAGAGCACGTCTTCGTTATCGCCGAGCCCCCGGCGCTCAGGGCCGCGATTCAATCCGACGACCGGCGCTGGGAAAAATTGACCGAGCTGCTCACGCGCGGTAGAGCGTTACACGTATGTCCTTAGCTCAGTACTTTTCAGATCTCATCGCCAAAGTGGAAGCGTCGGACGCAGTCACCAACCAAGGCAAAGACAAGGAAGGCTTCTTCCTCCCGACCCGCGCGGTCCTGCTGCGCGAGCTCAATCTTCTCAAGGATCTTCACGGAAAACCGTTAGCAAAGCCCATGCTGCGCAACGCATGGAAATTTGTTGTTGAAAATCTTCCGCCCGAAATGCTCGTCATGAATGACGGGCAGAAAGCCGAGCTTAAGAAAATTCTCGAAGGATGAGGTACGCCCTTTGCTCCGCATGCGCGCGCAAACGTTTGCAAAGGAGTATTCATGGCAGATTCAGACATCACTAAGCGGGACGACACCGTAAGCTACATGGACGTGGAAGAGGCGTCTCGCGAGACTCTTTCGGTTCATTGGCGTGCGGTATTCGCCGGATTGTTCATCTCATTGCTCGTCTATTTCGCCCTCGTCGCGTTCGG
>CAYPFC010000163.1:0-6603 GCA_964409815.1 uncultured Pseudobdellovibrionaceae bacterium | reverse complement strand
GCGCGGGCTGAGATCCGGATGCGCTTGCTTCACGATCGCCATCGCGCCCGCGATGTGGGGAGCGGCCATGCTCGTGCCGCCCATTTCGGTGGTGGCCGTGCCTTCTCCGACGGCGGCCGAGATGATCGCCTGACCGGGAGCCGAGATCTCGGGCTTGATCAAATTGTCTTCGGAGCGCGGGCCTTTCGAGGAGAATCCCGTGATCGTATCGATTCGCTCGGGCTCCTCGATCACGCGTTCCGTCTTGAATTGAATGCGGATCTCGGCGCCGGCCGCGATTTCTTGCTGGAACTGAATCCCGAGCTCCTGCGTGATCATCACGCCGGGAATCGGGAACTCGCCCTCGCCTCCCATAATGATCGGGTTGCCAGGGGCGTTGTTGTACGTCACGACGCCAATGGCGCCGGCGTCCACCGCGCGCTGAATTTTCTCGGCGAAGGAGACTTTTCCGCGCGAGATGAAGGCGACGTTTCCGATCACGGCGTCCTTTTGCTCTTGGGTGAGATCCACGTCGGCGAAGCCGAGGTCGACGAGCTTGCCTTCGGTCGGCCCGATCTCGGCGAGCGGTTTCGTGATCGCGCCTTCCACGGCCTTCACGAGCATATCGGGATTCGTCGGCGTCGAGAAAATCACCGCGGGAAATTTCCAGTTGTGCTCGGATCCGTCGATGCTGGCCGCGACCGAGACGGCGTCGTCGGACGTCGAGGGCGATCCGACGATGTAGTCGTCGGGGCCGGAGTTTCCGGCGGACGCGACGACGACCGTGCCGGCCTCGGTCATATTGCGAACGGCTTCCGTGTAGAGAACTTGCGGCGGGCCGTAGCCTCCGCCGAGAGAGAGATTGACAATGTCGAGTTGATCGTCGGGATTCAGATCGCCGTTCGGGTCGAGCGCGAATTCGAACCCGCGAATCACGACCGCATCGAGCGTGGCGCCGTCCTTGCCGAAGACCTTGATCGCGAAGAGCGTGGCATCACGGGCGACGCCGTCGTAACTGTTCACGCCGTCGCCGATACCCGCGATCGAGCCGGCGACGTGCGAGCCGTGGCCGGCTTCATCGATCGGATTCGCGTCGGGCACGGGGCGCAGCTTGGACGAGACCGGGCTCGAGGCGTCGAACTCGGTTCCGACCAAGTCCGTTCCTCCGATGACTTTCGCGTTGGGAAAAAGCGGAGTGGGGAGAGCGGGGTCGATCGCCGCGTATTCGGCCGCGTCGCCGCTTCCGCCGAGCATCGCGTGCGTGTAATCGATGCCGGTGTCGATGACTCCGACCCGTCGGCCGGCGCCGGTGAATCCGCGCGCGGCGGCCTCATCGCTGCCGATGAAATTCGCCGAGTTCACGGCCTTCGCCTTGGCGGGGTCGCGCGCGATCATCGGGGGAATTTCCTGCGGGCGAGCCATACGACGTACGTTGGAGACGGACTTCACCTGCGGCAGGCGTTGAACTTCCGGAATCGATGCGCCCGGCGCGAATACCGAAACCGCGTTCACGACGAGGTGGTATTGAAAGATCACTTCCGCCGCCGGAGAAAGCGCTTTCAGCTCGCGAATGAACTCCGCCTGCTCCCGGAGCAAGGATTGCTTTGTGTGCTCGTCGATCACCCAACCCGCCGGAGTCTTCACCGCGGTCTTCATTAACGGCGGTTGCCTGAGCGTGATGAAGTAGAGATCGGGAACGTCCGCGATCGGGCGGGTCGAAATGATATCCGCGCTCTCGCCCGGCTTTTCTGAAACCGGTTTCGAGTCCGTGCAGCCCACGGCTGTCGCGATGAAAAAAAGAGCCCCAGCCAAGATGCGCATCGATGCCATCTCACCCCTCCTAAAATTGAACCCCGGCCCAAAATATGTGCTTGAGTGAAGTCTGTAAAAGTTTTTGAGTGATTTACGGTGGGAAATACTAATTACAGGACGATCCGCGTTAACCACCCCAATTCACTACATCGCGATCTAATCGCTGGCTAAAATATTTCTAATTGGAGGACCTATGCCAATCCGAATTCTCGCCGGTCTATTCGTATCGCTTCTGATCAGTTTGTCCGCCCACGCCCAGGATATCGGGCTGCAGAACATCGACGAAACCGACTTCAAAGACATCGTTTCCGACTTTTCGGCGAATTCACTGCACACTTCCGTTTCGGGGGCCGGGACGCTCGGCGATATTTTCGGGTTTGAGCTCGGCCTGATCGCCGGTCTCACCAACACGCCCCAGATCGACAAATTGGCGCGCGAGGTCTCGTCCAACAACGATGCCGAGCGAATTCCGCACGCGGAGCTGATCGGGATTCTGACCGTGCCTTTCGCGATCACCGTGGAGGCCGGCTTCGTCCCGAAGGTGGGCACCGACGAGTTCAAATACAGCAATTTGAGCCTCGCGGCCAAGTGGACGCCGTCGGCGTTATTTTTCGAGTTGCCCGTCGACCTCGCGGTGAAGGCGCAGATGACGACCGTAAACGTGGAGTTCGAATCCGTGGTCAGCAGCACGAATACGAAGTACGAATTTGAAAACAAGCTCATGGGAGTCACGGGATTGGTGAGCAAAGACTTCGGCGTCGCCGCCCCTTACGTGGGGTTGGGAATGGTCAATGCCGAGGGCGACCTGACCGCGAATGGCGCGGCCGTCTTCGATCCGTCGTATACGGCGTCCGCTTCGGCGTCCGAGAAAGTTTCGAGCTCGGTATTCATCGCGGGCAGCGAGTTCAAGCTCGTCGTGCTCAAGCTCGGCATTGAGTACGCGCGCCTGTTCGATACCGATCGCTACACGGGGAAGCTCTCGTTCTATTTTTAAAGCGGGCTTATGTCGTTCGTAACGTATAAGGAAAAACTCAAGAGCGTCTCGCACAAGCTGGTCGAGGCGCAGCGCCCGATTCGGATTCTTAACAGCATCCGCGTTCCCGACGCGTGGGAAGACGAATTGAGAGACTCGGGCTTCAAGGAGCTTCCGAAGTCGATCGACGCGAAAACACACTACGAGTCGATCAACATCGGCCTCGATCCCGCGGCGAAAATCGAGGAGCTTAAGAATCTGAAGTCGGAAATTTCGAAGCAGCTGGGCGAAACCGACGAGCTCGGTCAGCATCTGCAGAAGATTTGCGATCAGTATTTGCTCGTCGTCGAGCTTCTGAAAGCCCGCGGGACGAAGGAATTCCATAAATATTCGCGGGAGCTCTACGGCAGCCCCAAGGATCGCTTCGCGCAAGACACGAATACGATCTCGGACATGTCGCATCTCCTGTACGGAATCTTGAGCGGGATCGCGCCGTCTCTGCCGGAAGTGAAATATCCGGACGACATTCCCGCGGCCAAAGTGGTCGAGACCCTCAATCATCGCTTCAACGATTACTTCGGTAACGACACCGTCGTGTGCAAACTCAGCGACGGGATCGTGGCCGACGCCGCGGCCGGCGGGGACAAAGTGAAGATCCGCCAGGGCGCGATGTTCTCCGTGCGCGATGTCGACTTGTACGAGGTGCATGAAGGCTGGGTGCACGTCGGGACGACGCTCAACGGGCGCGCCCAGCACGTCGCCGAGTTCCTGAGCATCGGTCCTCCAAGGTGCGCGTCCACGCAAGAGGGGCTCGCGGTCATCATGGAGATCTTCACGTTCCGCAGCTTCATCCAGCGCGCGAAGCAAATCAACGACCGCATCATCTGCATCGAGAAAGCCGAGGACGGCGCGAACCTCTTGGACGTCATCGAGTACTTGCGCACCGAGGGCTACAGCGAGCAGGAATGCATGACGAACGCGTTTCGCGTCTTTCGCGGAGGCCCGCTCGAGGGCGGCTCTCCGTTCACGAAGGATATCTCGTACTGCAAGGGTTTCGTCGAAAACTACAACTTCCTGCGCTCGAGCATCCGGGTCTCGAAGCCGGGATTGATTCCGTTTTTGTTCGCGGGAAAGCTCCACGTCGAGGACATCGCTCTTCTCTACGCGAAGCACCTTGAGGGGTTGATCGAAGCGCCGCGCTACCTCCCGCCGCAGTTCCGTGACCTCAACGGACTCGCCGTATGGATGAGCTTCTCGAGTTTCTTTAACCGCGTCGATTTGCAGTCCGTGCAATTGCATTACAAGGGTATTTTTGACCGATACCTTTGACATCCAAGGGCCCCGAAAATAAGGTCGCGGCATGAAGCAGATGATGTCCGCAGTTAAAATTTTGATTCTGGTCGCGATTCTCACCGCGGGCGGATTTTTTATGGTCTCGAACTGGTCTTGGGTTTTTTCGAAACGCGTGAAAGGCGAGATCATCGCCGTCGAGCGGGTCACCGAGCCGACCGCGATTCTTAGCTCTCGAGTGAGCGAATCGCAGATGCATTCCTATTCGGTACTGATCAAAGGTGAGGATGGAAAGCTCTACACCGCAAGCACCGAAGACCGCCAGTGGCAGGTCGCGAAGCCCGGCTACTGCGTTGAGGCTTTACTTTATCGATATCCGCCCTGGGATTTAAAGCGGGCGAACACGTACTTCAATGCGCGACTCGACGAGCTCAGAGAGTGCCCGGGTAAGCCGATTTCGGCGGTACCGCAGTCTCCCGAGTCGACTCCCGAATCAGCCGCTCCCGCCGCCGGTTCTCAGCCCCAATCGAATCATTGAGTCGCGCATCGCGAACAAGAACGGCATGAGCGCCGCCCAAATCAATCCGTGAACGATCATTGCGAGCCAATCGGGCTCGCGGTACGCCAAAATGTCCACGGCCTGGGCGAACAAATAAGAAAGCGGTCCGCTCATGATTCCCGCCGCGCACGTCAGCCACCGGCTGCGTCGCATGACCAGCATGCTTTCGAACGTCAGGCCGAGCAGCACCCACATGCACACGAGCCAAAGCGGGGCGAACATTTGATCGGGAATAATCTTAAATACGCCGGCGAATAGCATGAGCGAATCGAACGCGAATCCGAAGATCGCAAGGCCGATGAAAAAGAAGAGCTCTCCGAAGCGCGTAGGAGAGAAGTACAAGTGCAGTCCGACGAAAAAGACGAGGCTGAGCGGCGCGAGCCAATCCATCTCCCACTTCGGTCCGAACGCGCACGCCCACCAGCCAAGGTTGAAGCTGACGAAGCTGAGTATGGAGCGGCCGGAGTAGGTCAGGGATTTCGTCAGGGTTTTCATGAGTGGATGAGAGTGCCTGAATCTCTCGGAAACTGGCAAGCATTTGTACAGGACGCGACCATTAGACGGATCGGCGCGGATTCGCCCGGGGGCGCGCGAGTCTTCTCGCGTTCTTGATGCACGTGCTTCGTGGCGAGCGTTTCGCATACGAGGCCCGGTTATGGGCTTAAGAATAGTTTCTCTGTGGGTCAGTGTCCTATTCTTAGTCGCGTGTGAACAGAAGGTCGGATTCGGTCCGGCCGCTGAAATCGCCGCGCAAGGTGGGAATGAAAGTCATCGTACGCTGGAGCCGGATCCGGTCTGTGGGGACCCGAACCAGCCTCCGCATAGCGTGTGGGTTTGGGCGAACGCCGTGTTCGGCCCCTGTCCTGAGCTATGTCCTGACGGGAGCACCCGTCAATGCAATCAATTGATGGAAAAAGAAATCCGCTGCATCGAAGGCTACGCCAACGAAACCGGCGCGACCAGAACCGTGGGGGATCCGATTCCCGTTCGCGAGTGCCCGGTCATGCCGAAGGATTGCGGCAGCCATGCGAACGGCTCGCAGTGGTGGGTAGAGTCCGGTCAGGTCTCGCGCGTTTGCGAAGTCTGCTCGGACGGCAGCGATCACCGTTGCCAAAAGGCGGTCGAAATTCAAAAGACATGTTCGAACGGAGTGGAGTCGGTGACGGGTCTGTCGCGCGATGGCCGCTTCCTCGGCTTTGAGAACGAATGTTTGCCGCCACCTCCGAAGGCGTGCGGCGATCGCGCGCACGGCGACTTTTGGTGGGAAGAAGTCGATAAAGAGCGCGCGGCGTGCGAGACCTGCTGGGATGGCTCGTCGCTCGAGTGCGAGTACGCTTTGGAAGGTCAGAGGACCTGCAACGACGGTCGCGTTCAGAATACCGCGTTCTCGCGTCGCGGACGATTGCTGCAGACGATCGGGCAATGCCCCCGTCAGGTGAAAAACTGCGGATCTCTCGGCCACGGCCAGAGCGAATGGCGCGTGAACGGACAGGGCGCTCCTTACGACTGCGAGGTTTGTATCGATGGATCTTCGCGCCGCTGCGTGAAGGCGCGTGAAGAGCAAGTTCGCTGCGAGGACGGCGCGATCGCGTTGACCGGGTCGGTCCGCGACGGCGCGTTCCTCGGGTACTTGAACAATTGCCCGACCGACATTGTCGAGCGCAACGAGTCGGTGACCGTTACGGACACGGCCGGTAAAGCGGACGTGCTGTTCATTCTGGACACGACGTCATCGATGTTCGTAAATCTCGAGAACATCGCGAAGAAGTTCGACAATCTGATCTCGAGCTGGGGCCGTATCGATTGGCAGCTCGCGATCACGAACGCCAAGGTCGAGAAGTCGTTCTTCGAGAGCCACCGTATGGACGGAAAGTTCATGCCGTTGCAGAAGAACGACGACACGAAGCCGGTCGAGTACATCATCAAGCGCGGCGAGTACTTCGCGAAACCGTGGTTTTTCCGCACGATGAGCCGCGAGGTTTCGGACGAC
>CAYPFC010000162.1:4880-6611 GCA_964409815.1 uncultured Pseudobdellovibrionaceae bacterium | reverse complement strand
CGCGAAAATCGACAGAACGACCTCGAAGCCGAGCGTCTGCGGTCCCGTGAGCGGCGTCGGCTGGGTCGGCTTATCCACATAGGACTCATGGTACGCGCCGCAACCGGCGAGGATCATCGTGAGCAGAACCATTCGAATCGGGTGAAACATACATCACCTCCCTGATTCCGGTTTTAACCCCGGATGTACATTTACCAATAGCGGAGGATTCTAAAGATTCTGAGGCGATTTGAGGCGATTTCGTGTTACGTCTTTGGTCGTGGATACGCGGGGGCGCCTCCGGGCGGAATTCGAGCATGGGGATCTGAAAGAGCTAACCGGTTTAACGTCGGCGGAGGCTCATTCTTCGAATGCGCTCGATCTCGCGATCTGGGCTCATTCTTTACAGGGCGACCTGCAGAAGGCGCTCTGGCACTACCGCTGGATTAAAGAGAACAAGGTGAAGCTCCCGGGCGAGAGTTGGGCCGCGATTCACTTCGCGCTGGGCGTGGCCTACACGCGCGTGTCGGAGTACGCGCAAGCCCGAGATCAGTTCGCGCGCAATCGACGCTACCGCGAGGGGCATCCGGCCGCGCGTTTCTTCTTATGGCAGGGGCTCGCGTTTTACCGTTTCTTCACCGCGAACTACACGCGCTCGGCGCGCTATGCCCAGCGCGCTCTGGAGTACGCCTCACAGAGCAAGTTCCGCTTCGGCATGATGCTCGCCGAAGAATTGCTCGCGCACGCCTTGCTCGAGTCGAATCAAGTGCGCCGCGGTCTCCACCACATGCGCCATTCTTTAAATCAAGCGCGCCAGCTCGACCATCGGTCCTGTCGCAAGTCGTTTCGCTTGAATCTGCTCTTGAACGAAGCCCGCTTCGGCGTGGAGTGGGACAGTCTGCCCTCCCTCGAGCGCGCGCTCGCGAAACTTCACCCGAACGATACGTACTCGCGCAATGCCTTGAAGCTCGAGCTCGCCAATCAATGGACCTTACGCGGTCAAACGCGCAAGGCGTATCAAGTCTTGGATGAGGCGTGCGACTCGGTGTACGCGAGCCAGAACCGCCGGCAAATCGCGACTCTCAATTTTCGCCTGGCCTACCTGACTTGGATTCGCGGCGGCCAGGACGAAGCGCTTCATTTACTGAAATCCGCGGAACAACAGCTCCACCGTGAAGTCGACTTTTCCTTACTGGTGAAGATGCGCGGGCTGCGCAATCAACTGACCGGCAAAGCTCAGGAGCTCGACAGCTCGCGCGAGCTTGGCATCGGAATCCATACGCGCGTGCTGAAACGGAGGGGCGCGATTCCCCGAAGCGAAATGCCCGTCGGAGAAGACCGCGTCGGCGATTTATACGACTTGGTCTTGCAGAAAGATCCCCAGGCGCTGCGTACGATTCTCGATCACGGGCTTTATTATTTTCTGCACCCTTATTTTAACCTGAGTCTGCAACAGCGCGCTCTGATCTTTGATCTGATCCCGCGCGGGCTGCTGGTGTTGGATCACGGCAACGTTAAGGTGATCGAGCGCGGAATGTCGCGCGTGTTGCGAAGAATTCTCGAGGCGTTGGCCGTGAGTCACCAATCGAAGTCCGAGCTCGTCGAAAACGTGTGGGGCTACAGGTACGATGCCTCTCGCCATGATCCCTTGGTGTACACGTCGATTTCGAAGATTCGCCAGTTGCTCGGGGACGCGGGAGATTGGATTGAGACCGACGAGAAAGGCTACCGTCTGCGCTCCGGCGTGCGCCT
>CAYPFC010000162.1:0-4870 GCA_964409815.1 uncultured Pseudobdellovibrionaceae bacterium | reverse complement strand
GACGGCCTCCGTTGAGGAAAAGTCGCGGAGCAATATAATGCCGATTCCCGCGAACTCGCGACTGAGCTTCCGCCAGTTGAGAATCCTGGCCGAGTTTGATAACGATAGAAAGCAAGTCGTCGCGGTGGACGACGTCATGCGGGACTTCGAGGTCTCGCGCGCGACCGCCACTCGGGACTTGAGCGCTCTGACCGATGAAGGATTTCTGCGCCGACTGGGCAAGGCTCGCGCCACCCGCTACGCGCGCACACCAAAGGGGGTAAGAGGATGAAGCACCTGATCGCCATGTTGATGTTGCTCGCGGCGCCGCTGGCGTACGCGGAGAAGGCCGAAGAGAGAATCGAAGGCTCGGGCGTTTATTGGGTCCCCGTGAGCGAACGACAGATGTCCCGTTACGCGGTCTTTAGCGTTGAGTCGGTGGAAGTTAAAAAATTCGAGGGCCGCGTGAAAATTCAGTACTCGCTGCCCCTCGAGCTCACCGGCGATCCCAATTACTTGGAGTTCGAAGGCCCAGCTCCCGCAGCTGGCGCGCCTTTGGTCATGACCGGCGCTCACGGCTCGGTGACTTGCCCGTCGAGCGACGACTTTTCGATGTGCGAGACGAACTACAAGAATCTGAGCATTAACCCGGTGACGCGCTCTGAGTTTCTGCGCGAGATTTCGCGTTCGGAGCTCGAACTTCAGATTCGCGAAGCCGTCGCGCAGTCGTTCTGCGTGGGCGCGAGCGTTCAGGCGTTCTCAGCGGGAAGCGTGCGCGCCTTCGCTTCGGGCGGCGAGCCCTGCGGCTTTCTTAGATTGCGTCGGTCGTACTAGATGTCGCTCGTCTTTCCCGCGGCGGCGATGTTCGCGCTCATATTCCTGGTCGGTCTCTACGCGGTCAGCGTGCGGGTTCGTTACGCGCGTAGCGGAAAAGTTCGGCTCGGCTACTTCAAGACCATGGATGCGAAGGCTTACGACGCTCCGGAGTACCTCGTTCGCGTGGGACGTCACTATGACAATTTGATGCAGTTGCCGCTGCTCTACTTCGCGACCATTGCGATCGCCTTAGCATTGAACGTGGAAAGCGCGCTCGCGCAAGCGGCCGCGTGGACTTTCGTCGTCTCGCGTGTGGCTCACTCGTACGTGCATCTCGGCTCGAACCATGTCCTGCAACGCATGTTCGCGTTCCTGCTCGGTTGGCTCTGCCTCGTCGCGATGTGGATCGCGATCCTTATCCGTTAGAGAGATTTCGCCCAAAAACCGGGAGCCACTCTCTCCAATGGCCCCCGATGGGAGTACCTAAAATCAGGGTCCTGTGGATGCAAGACCCGTTAGCTTATATAAATGCTGCACTATTAGCGCTTGAGGTTGATCACTTCGCCGAGGAGCTCGTCGGTCGTGGTGATCGTCTTCGCGTTCGCCTGGAACCCGCGTTGGTTCTGAATCAGGTTCACGAACTCGAGCGCCAGATCCACCGTCGAGCGCTCTAAGCTCTTCGCGAAGATCTTACCGCGACCGGCGCGACCGGGGCCGCCGAGCGCGGGCGAGCCGGAATCGCGAGCTTCTTTCAAGCGGTTGTTACCGACCTTGAACATCGCCTCGGGGTTTTCGAACTTCGCCAGAGCGATCTGGGCGATGTCTTGGGTTTCACCGTTCGAGTAGAGCGCCGTCAACACGCCTTCGTCGTTGAACGAAAGGTTGTTGATCGTACCCGCGGCGCTACCGTCTTGCTGCCACGAGATCAAATCCGACTCTTTACCGTATTGCTTCGTGCCGTTCATGCCGAGGCCCTTATCGGTGGTGATCGAGTCACCGAAATCGATCTTAATCTGTTGGCCCTGGAGCGCGCCGCCTTTGAAGTTGAACGCAGACTGCGTGACGGTCTCGGTATCGAGCTTACCGTCCGTCGTGAACGTCAACTGACCGCTTACGACCTGTGCCATTTCATCTTCTTTGGCTCCCGTGATCTCTTTTCCGTCCACCAAGCCGTTGAACGACCAGGTGCGATCCGCGGTCTTCGTGAAGAACATGTTCACGAGGTGCTTGTTACCTTGAGAGTCGTACATCTCGAGGCCCGTGGAGTAGTGTGAGGAATTGTAGGGGTCCTTAGCGTCGAAAACCTTTACGTTCTGAACGCGGCTATCGAGGTTCAGGTCGATCTTCATTTCCTTCGTGGCTTTCGCGGGAACGAGCGCGCGCGGGAACTTGATGTCGCCGAGCTTGTTCACGATATTGCCTTTGTCGTCCGTCTGGAAGCCTTGTACGCGCTGGTAATCGTTCGTTACCAGGTAGCCTTCCTTGTCGAACTTGAACGAGCCGTCACGCGTGAACGACTCACCGTCCGAGCCTTTGAGAGTGAAATATCCGTCTCCCGCGATCGCGAGGTCGGTCACTTTCTCCGTGGCGTCGACGTTACCTTGAATCAGAATCGGGTTGACGGCGCCGATCTTGACCCCGCGACCGATCTGGTTACCGCCAAGAATCCCTTTTAGGGATTTGGCGACGATGTCTTGGAATTCGGCGCGCGACGCCTTGAATCCAGTGGTGTTGGCGTTGGCGATGTTATCACCGATAACCCCTAACGCTTCACCTTGTGCGGCTAAACCGGATACACCGGTGTAGAGAGAAGAGAGAACTCCCATATAAGACCTCCATGTCTTATGTTCCCGAACGTCATCCTAACGTTCGAGGTTAAACATCTGAAGGGCCCCCTCAAGGAGGACCAGCCCTTAAGAAACTTTTTAAACCATTACCGTAGAGTCGATGTTGGTAAAGACGTTCTCTTTCAAGTTCGCCTTATCCATCACCGTCACTACAGCTTTATCTTTTATACTCACAATCATGGCCGCGACGTCGGTGAGAAGAAGCGTGTTCTTCGCTCCCTTCGCCTCGGCTTTGCCCACGGCCGATTCGATCTTCGCCATATCCTCGGGCGAAAAACGAATTCCGCGAGCTTGCATACGCTCCACCGCGTGATTCGAAAACTTCAGAGCGGAAACTCCGCCGACGGTTTTCGTTTGCGGGGCCGCGGGCAGCGTGTTCTTCAACGCTTCCAGCTGATCGCGGAAACCGTTGTCGGTCGCAATTCCCGGGCGCTGAGACGGCGTGCGAGCGGTATCAACCGATCCCACGTTGCCCAAGCGACTGAGGTTTGCGCTAATTTCCTTCACTATCCCATCCCACCGGCTTTGGCGCCTTCTTTGTTCAGCTTATTGATGAGCCCTTGCTCCATCGCCGCGCCTTCTAACGAGCCTTGACTTAATCTAGCACGCTTTGCGCCGTCCGTTTGCGTCTGAGGTTTGACCTCTACTTTTTTCGGACCTTCGAATTGCGGCAGAAGTTGATCGATCGGCATTTTCGGAGTGTTCATGTTCGGCTGTTGCGCGCTCGGATCCGAAATCGTTTTCACGTCCGACATGCTGATCACTTGTTTTCCAACCATCAGCTGAGGACCTTTGGGCGTGAAGTTCACGCCGCTGATGATCCCTTCCGTTTTCGTCTCGACGTGGAGTTTACGTCCGTTCGACGCGACGGCCTCGAACGAAACGGTGTAATCGCCGATCGGAGCGGGCGAGCCTTCGTCCGTCAGACCGTTCCAGTTCATCTCTTGCTTACCCGCCTTGATAGCTTTGGATTCCAGAGTGCGAATCACGTTGCCGGCGGCATCTTTGATCTGCATCGAGAATTTCTGCGCGTCCGACGGCAACGTGAAACCGATATCGTGGCGCGCGTCCGCTTCCACGCGGGCGATCTTCGAGTTGTCGGTCGTAACGGCCTTTCCGATGAACGCGAGGGCGTCGAAATTCTGGTTCGGTTGCGCGTCTTTGCGCAAACCTTCGATACCGTCGTTAATCCCTTGCAGCTTTTCGAGCGACGTGAACTGCGCGAGCTGCGCGGCCATCTCGTGCGACTTTAAGGGGTTCGTCGGATCTTGGTTCTTCATTTGGGTCAGAAGCAAGGTCATGAACGCGTCTTTGCCGAGTTGATTGTTCCCGTGCGTGCGCATTTTTTTCGATTCGTTGACGAAGTTGGGATCCGCGACCTTATTCAGGGTGTCGCCGATGTCCTCGCCGCCAAAGAATTTTTCCTTATCGGCCGCGCTCACGTTGCTCGTGTTGTCGGACTTGAAGTCGGTTCTCTGCTGGGCATCCGACCAAGTTTTTGTTCCACCTTTAACGCCGATCATTCATCGTCCTTACGCCACTAAATCCAAGCGGCGGGAATTGTTTCTGCGAGCGTTCGATCCACCCGGAGCGCGAACGTCGCTCGGGGCTTCGCCCTGGCCTTTGTATCCACGAGCGCTCGGAACTTCGAAGAAGCTTCGACGCCAGCCCTGGTGGTCCTGACGGAACTGTTCGAGCGTTTGCTGCGCTTGTTGTCTTTGAGCGTCCTGATACTGCTGCTCGAGCTGCTTGCCCAAGTTCGTGGCGGTATCGATCTTAATCGTGTCGACCTGCAAATGATTGTTGCCGAGGCCCGTTTTCAGCTCGTGAAGCTGACGCTCGATAAGTTTCTTCGCCTCGTCGCTCTCGGTGATCATCTGAACGGTGACCTTACCGTCGTTCACGGCGACGCGCATAGCGACTTCACCGAGGCCGTCCGGACTGAGCGTAACCTTCATCTCCCCGCCTCCACCGTGCACCATGAGTTGGGCGCGGTCGACCAGCTCGGGAATCGCCACGGGCTGATTGTTCGCGTTGAGAGCGGCGAGCTCCGATTTAAATTCCGCGCCACCCGCAGCGGCGAGACCCGCGAGTTTTGAATCGGCCGGAACGTACGACTGCAAATAAGAAGCGTCGGAGCTGTACTCCGCGTTGTCGTCGCCTTCCGAATCACGAACGAGATCCGCAAGCAAGGCGTTCAGGCCGTTCGCGGAAGCCATGGCGGGGGT
>CAYPFC010000161.1:3779-6657 GCA_964409815.1 uncultured Pseudobdellovibrionaceae bacterium | reverse complement strand
CAGCAGCTCGGACGCGGCGCCGTCTCCTTTAATCAATAACTAATCTCACAATCGATTTGAATTCTTTGGGCCTATTGGTGCATTCTGGGCGCCATTACGAAGGAGTGTCTTATGGACAGTCAGATTCATATCGGAATTCCGGAAGCTCAGCGCAAAGAGATCGCGCAGGGTGTTTCGCGCCTGCTCGCGGACAGCTACACGCTTTACCTGAAGACTCACAACTTTCACTGGAACGTGACGGGCCCGATGTTCACGTCGCTCCACGCGATGTTTATGGAGCAGTACACGGAGCTGTGGAACTCGATCGACGATATCGCCGAACGCATTCGCGCGTTGGGTGAGTTTGCGCCGGGGAGTTATACGGAGTTCGGAAAACTTTCTTCCATTCAGGAAGCGAAAGGTGTTCCGGGCGCGCAAGATATGATCAAGCAGTTGCTCGAGGGCCACGAGGCCGTCGCACGTACGGCCCGCTCGGTGATTCCGTCTGCCGAAAAAGGCGGAGACGAAGCGACCCTGGATCTCCTCACCCAGCGCATTCAGGTGCATGAGAAAACCGCGTGGATGCTGCGTTCTCTCCTTCAGGGATAATCGAAGAGGTTAACGGCCTTGTCGAGGATGGCGATTTCGACGGGGCCGAAGAAGTTTTGATGGGCGCGCTGTCTGCGGCGCCTTCTCGCTACGAGCCGTTCTTTCAATTTCAATTGGGCAAATTGTATTCGCGTTGGAACAAGCTCACGTCGGCCGTGAATCACTTGAATCGCGCGGCGGAGCTGGCGCACGCGAGTGGCGACGAGATCTTCTTGCTGCAAGTTGTGGATGAACTGAAATCCGCAAAATCAAAGCAGGCTTCTCAGAAACCGTAAGTCGGCGCGGATAGAATGCCAGATCACATTAAACGCGAGGACTTCCGCTGCGGAAGCGGACCGCTTGGGTGGATTCGGAGCTGGCGTGGCCTAAACCCACAAGGATGTCCATTTCGGAATATTTCGCTCGAGAAAGAACAAGTTGGAGCTCACGAGAAATTTCATTGAGCCTCTCGGCTGTTTTGTCTATTTCAGCATAATTCGGATTTCGCAGATCAGGATTCATGATTCGGATAATATTTCGGATTTCATCATTCAGATTTCGCAATTCGGATTTCAAAGCACGGATTTCAAATATGCCGAAATAGACAAAACAAACGTAGCAAAGAGTTTACCGCGGATAGTGACCTAGCTCACCGTTCTCGAACCGATTATTCCAAAGTAGACATCATCGCGGCTACAGTCCGCGAACTCTCGGTGAAACGGTAACTAGAAATCAGACCTAATTAAACGCGAGTACTTCCGCTGCGGAAGTGGCGACGCCACGGGCGCCGCGGCTCGAAGCGGTCGTTAGTACGACCACTTTTCTTTCAGATTGCGATCCAAAACGTCGAGGAAGTCTTCGGTGAAGAGATACTGGCTCTCCTTCACGTCGTTGCCGAACGCGAGCATCGCCAA
Organism: uncultured Pseudobdellovibrionaceae bacterium; assembly: GCA_964409815.1. Taxonomy (GTDB): domain Bacteria; phylum Bdellovibrionota; class Bdellovibrionia; order Bdellovibrionales; family UBA1609; genus JALHOQ01. The sequence goes on along the minus strand of CAYPFC010000161.1, from coordinate 5,176 downwards.
ATCTTTGGTCATCTTGCCGCTCTCGACCGTTTCCACGCACACGCGCTCTAACGTGTCCGCGAACTTGATCAGATCCTGGTTGCCATCGAGCTTGCCGCGGAAGGCAAGACCGCGCGTCCACGCGAAGATCGAAGCGATGGGATTCGTCGAAGTTTTCTTTCCTTGCTGGTGCAGGCGGTAGTGTCGGGTGACCGTGCCGTGCGCGGCCTCGGACTCCATCGTCTTTCCGTCGGGAGTGATCAACACCGACGTCATCAAGCCGAGCGAGCCGAAGCCTTGCGCGACCGAGTCCGATTGAACGTCGCCGTCGTAGTTCTTGCATGCCCACACAAACGCGCCATTCCACTTCATCGCCGAAGCGACCATGTCGTCGATCAGACGGTGCTCGTACGTGATGCCGGCGTCCTTGAATTTGTCTTTGTACTCTTTTTCGAAAATGTCTTGGAAAATATCTTTGAAGCGGCCGTCGTACTTCTTCAGGATTGTGTTCTTCGTGGAAAGATAGAGCGGCCACTTTTTCATGAGCGCCATGTTCATGCACGAGCGCGCGAACCCTTGGATCGACTCATCGGTGTTGAACATGCCCATCGCCACGCCGTCGCCCTTGAAATTATGAACTTCCATCGACTGCGGCTGACCGTTTTCGGGCGTGAACGTGATCGTCAGCTTGCCTTTACCTTTCGTGACGAAGTCCGTAGCGCGGTACTGATCTCCGAACGCGTGACGGCCGATACAAATCGGCTTCGTCCACGTGGTCACGAGGCGGGGAATGTTTTTGCAGATGATCGGCTCGCGGAACACGGTTCCGTCCAGGATGTTGCGGATCGTGCCGTTCGGCGACTTCCACATCTGCTTGAGCTTGAACTCTTTCACGCGCTCTTCGTCGGGCGTGATCGTCGCGCACTTCACGCCGACGCCGTACTTCTTGATCGCTTCCGCGGCCTCGATCGTGACTTTGTCCTCGGTTTTATCGCGATATTCGACGCCGAGGTCGTAATACTTCAAATCGACTTCGAGGTAAGGGAGAATGAGCTTCTCGCGAATAAAGGTCCAAATGATCCGGGTCATTTCATCGCCGTCGAGCTCAACGACGGGGTTTTTCACCACGACTTTCTTCATTGAAGTACTCCTGTTACTTTCTCAGTGAATCGCGAATTTCTCGCAGAAGCAATACATCTTCCGGCGGAGGCGCCGGCGGCGCAGGTGCCGTTTCTTTACGAAACTGAATCCGATTCATGGTCTTAATCAGAAAGAATAGCGCCCAAGCGACAATTAAGAAATTAAAGCATTGCTGGATGAAGACACCGTACCCGATCGCGACCTCGGGTTGACCCTCGCGAGCGTGCTCCAGAACCAGTTTGAGCTGCGAAAAGTCAACGCCGCCGATAATCAGTCCA
>CAYPFC010000161.1:0-3740 GCA_964409815.1 uncultured Pseudobdellovibrionaceae bacterium | reverse complement strand
CGAGCGACGAGACGATTTTTCCGAACGCCGCGCCGATGATCACGCCGACCGCGAGGTCGACGACGTTTCCCTTCAGCGCGAACTTCTTAAACTCTTCCACCATAGACATTCGAAGCGGCCTTTCTAGAGCAGGTTGTAGCTGACGTTCAGCACAAGCATGTGAATTTGTTGGGCACGATCGACGAGCTGTGGCTGGATCTTCACTTTATAGTCGTACCCGAAGGAGGCCCAGCTGGTGATGTTCGACGTGAGTTTCGCGAAGCCGTCGACGTTGGTCAGACGAAGAGCATCGCGGTCGTCCCCCGAGCTCTGGTTGTTCACGAACGGGGTCATGGTCTCGAGCCCGAGCTCGTATGCCGACTTGTCGTCGATCTTGCCCTTCACCGCGATGCCGGCTTCGATACCGGCCTGGTTCACGTCGGTGAGCTCGTCGACTTCGATCTCTCCCGCCGTGTTCGTGCCTTTTACGGCATATTGGCCGCTCGCCGAGATTTGCAGGGCCGCGATACCCAGACGCGTTTCGATCTTGAGGCGGTCTTCGTTGCGCGGGCGCCAGAACACGCCGATCGATTCTTTCGTGGTGAGAGGCTTGAGCCCGTCGGTCAGTCGGATGCTCGTGCCGGTGACGACTTCCTCAGGCTGGTTACGATGACGAATGCGGTAAGTCTTGCTCTCGCTCTGCACGTTCTCACCGCGGAAGAGCGGGGCGGCCGCTTCGGCGCGCGCGTAAGGGCCGAAGTTCGGGTTGCCGTCCCAGAAGTGCAGAAACGCGGTTCCGAGCTTGAGCTCGTCCGCCGACTTCACGAAGCGCGGGACGTTCGGGGTGCGCGTCGTCGTTTCGGCCAGGGTACCTTCGGTGCGCCACTCGTTGCGCTCGCGCGTGCGAATCGCCGAGCTCTTCAGATTCAAGCCGTATGTTTCGCTGTTGCCATCCGTTTGACCGACGACGTCCTGGCTCGACGAAAACGAGAGGTTCACGCCGAGGTTCGCCGTCTTTTTCCAGCCGAGGACTTTTTCCTGAGCGGGGGGCGTTTGTGCAAACGCGGTTTGAGTCAGTAGAAGAGACAGAAAAAAGAATGAAATTCGCATGGTCACCACTCCCGGTTGAACCCGGTGGATAGGCCGTCTTGCCGGATGTGTCAAGATGGCTCGAAGTTTGACGCGCGGGTGGACAAGCGAGAGCTCGGAATCTAGAACCTATTGCATGTCCATCGTCATCGAAACCCGCGATCTTTCTCGAGTGTACAAAACGTATCGCCGTGGCGAGGGTGGGTGGAACGCGATTAAGGGTTTCTTCAATCGGCAATCCGAGGTGAAGGTCGCCTTGAAACCGACCACCCTGTCGATTCCCCAAGGGCAAGTGGTCGGACTGGTCGGCGCGAACGGCGCGGGCAAGACAACCCTCCTCAAGATTTTATCGGGGCTGATCTATCCGAGCGAAGGTGAGGTCTCGGTGCTCGGCTTCAAGCCCTTCGAGCGCAAGTCGGACTTTTTGCGACAGATCTCGATTCTGCTCGGGCAGAAGGCGCAGCTCTGGTGGGACCTGCCGGCGGCCGAGAGCTTCAATTTGCTCACGAACATTTACGGCCTCGACGCGCGCAAAACGCGGGAGCTTTGGCTCGAGCTCGCCGCGCGCTTGCATTGCACGGATCAACTTTACGTTCAGCTGCGCCGACTTTCGCTGGGCGAGCGGATGAAAATGGAGATCATCGGCAGTCTGCTTCACCGGCCCAAGATCCTATACCTGGACGAGCCGACGATCGGCCTCGACGTACTGGCGCAGCACACGATCCGCAATTTCCTGACCGAGTATGTGGCCGAGCACCAGCCGACGATTATTTTGACGAGCCACTACATGGACGATATCTCGCGGCTCGCAAACCGCCTGCTCCTGATCAGCCAGGGGTCGATCATGTACGACGGAACGGTCGAAAACTTCGTCGGCCACGCCGAGCGCCACCTGAATTTGGATTTGAAGAGCGAGGACACCGACTTTGAAGAAGTCATTCACAAGTTTTTTGAGAAAGAATCTCGCGGCCGCGCGCCTCGCGATCCTCTCTCAACTTGAATATCGCATCAATTTCACCGTCGACGCCGTTATCCAGCCGATTCTGACCTCGGCGATCGAAGTGACCTTGTGGATGGCGATTCTTTCGGGCATGGCCGGGCAGCAGCTCGGCGGCTTCGGGCGCGAGTACTACCTGGCGTACGCGCTCTGGGCGAATTTCATGGGGCGAATCTCGATCAACTGGATGTACGAGTTCACGATGCTCGACGAAATCGACACGGGCCGCGTGAACGCGCTCCTCATGCGCCCTATCTCCTTTTACGAGTTCTACCTCTCGCAGTTCCTTGGCTATAAACTTACGGTCGCGGTGATCTCTTTGTGGATCCCCTCGCTCGCGTGCATTTTGATGAGTGCCCCGTTCTCGCCGGAGCGGCTGCCGCTCGTACTCGCGCTCGTCGTTTGCTACCTTGTTTTCACGCACACTCTGTCGTTCTGCGTGGCGTGTATGGCATTTTACATGAACCGGGCGCATTCGCTGACGGGAATGAAGAACCTCGCGATCTGGGTGCTGGCGGGAGAGCTCGTGCCTTTGGACCTTTATCCCGAGCCGCTGCGGACGATGCTGATGAACTCGCCGTTTGCCGCCGGCGTGTACTTGCCCGTGGGATACCTGACGGGGAGGGTGGGCACGGACGCGATGCTTAACGGCTTCGTCGCGGTCGCCGGTGGAATGCTCGTCGTGAGCGCGATCGCCTATGCGCTTTGGAAAAACGGCGTTCGCAACTACGCGGGAACGGGGGCCTGATGCGATATTTAAGGCTCTGGCTGAGCTTTCTGAAGGTGAGTTGGATGGCCGATCTTGAGTATCGCGTGAATATCGTGATGCGGATTATCGGCGAGTTCTTTTGGTACGTCTTGCAGTTGAGCGTGTTCGAAGTTTTGTACACGCACACCAACACGATCGCCGGCTGGGACGTGAACGACATGCGGGTGTTCATGGGAACGCTGTTCGTCGTCGACGTTTTGTACATGATCTTCGCGCACGAGAACATGGAAGCGATGTGGTCGATGGTTCGCAAGGGCGATCTCGACCTGTATCTCGTGAAGCCCGTGAACTCCCAGTTTATGATCTCAACTCGGAAAGTCTCCGTGAGCTACATCACGAATCTGATTTTGGTGGGCGGCTACCTGGTCTGGGCGGTTTCAAATCTTTCTCGGCCGGTGAGCGCGGCCCAGCTCGCGGTGTTCCCGATTCTCGTGGTGAGCGGGGTCGTGATTTATTATTCGATGCGCTTTATGTTCGCCACGCTCACGGTCGTTTTGCAGGAGGCGGGTAATATACAATTTATTTGGTACCAGCTGTTCCGCCTCGCCACCCGGCCGGACCGACTCTATCCAAGCTTCTTAAGAAACGTCGTGCTTACTGTCTTTCCCGTCGCATTTCTCGCCAGCGTGCCCGCCCGGGTCCTTATCGAAGGCGTGGACCCGACCCTCGCCGTTGTCTCGCCCTTGCTCGCGATCGGCTTATTATTTCTTTCGAATTTCGCCTGGGAAGCGGCTCTGAAGCGATATGCTTCCGCGAGCTCTTAGCGCGCGTGGCACTTTTTGTGCTTTCTAATATCGGCAATCGACTTTAGGAGGCCATATGGGGCAAAAAGCACGCAATTCGGGGACAAATCGTCCCAACCGAATCTCGAAAACTTGGGTCATTGCCGTCGACCCCTTCGCGGGA
>CAYPFC010000160.1:2130-6722 GCA_964409815.1 uncultured Pseudobdellovibrionaceae bacterium | reverse complement strand
TCCCACGAGTGGCGGGGGCGATCCCGGTGGGACCTATTCAAGCGCGCAAGACGGGGACGGCCGGGCGGCGGCCTTTGGGGCGATGTTCAATTGGCCGAGAGTTCAATTTTGGGTGAGTGGCGCGCTCACGCGTGTCGACTACGGCCCGACGGACGACATGGAGTCCGTCTTCGTTCATACGGGCGTTCAGTTCACGCCTTAATCTAAAAATTTAAAAGTTTTTTCGCGGAAGAAATCCGGCTCGAGCTTGCCGTCCTTGCACTTCGGGCAAGGCATATCCTCCTGAATCTTGATGAACTTAGGCTTTTCGGCCGTCGCATAATCGAACTCGCTTCCGCGATTGGCCATCAAGAGCTCTTCGTGTCCGCAGCCTTCGCAGACGTACGGCATGCGGAACGACTCAATGGTCATATTTTTCGGGATAAAACCGACGACGATGCTTGCTTGGTTGACGATCACGAAGGGGCAATTCACGAGCTTCACGCTCATCTGCTTCGGCATCTTCATGGTCCACATGATCCAATGCTTAACGCCGATGGAATTAATGTAGGTCACCGACGTCATGTCGACGATCATCTCTTTGATGTCGTGTGTGGGAAGGATGAAGAGCGGAGTCGTCTCGCCGATCGCGCCTTCCAAGGCGACATGGACTTGATCTTTATTGCGTTGAACTTTCATGCATGCTCTTTCTCGGTGTAACCTCAATTCTGGACACCGTGTGACACTCAGTCAAGGTCCTGAGAATGGCACGCCGTATGCTTTTGATTCGCCATTATGAATACGAACACTGTAGAAACTGGACCCGCACAGCCGAAGAAAGAAAAGAGATTGGCGATCATGGGCGCCTTTTTCGGAGCTATTTTAGGAGCTCTCGTCTTCGGATTGATCTTCTTTATACCCACGTTATTTATGCCCGTTGAGTATCAGACGCTCTTCGTTGTCGTCGGCATCGCGATGGGGATCATTCATGGTGGCAGTGCCGGCCCTTTGGTCGCATTACGATTTTCGCGTGGATTCGAGCGTGAACGCTCAACTATGCCCCGTCATCACGTATGACAGCGGGGAATTGTTTCCATTCGAACGCGAAAATTTCGCGGTGCGGATTTCCGTGCGAGCGCGGAACTTTTTTTCGTTACGCAAATTTTTAATAAGATCGAATCCCGTCGCACTTGGTCCGGAAAACTAGACCAAGTGCCGGGAGACGAAACCTTCTTTCGTCCGTAGACTCAAATGGTCAACATCAAGAGGGGAGAGCTCCATGCGTCTAATCGGACTTCTTATTTTCGCCACGTTTTTGAGCCAAGCTCAGGCTGCGGATCTCGAATGCGCTCGCAGAGTTTCAGCGAACCGCACTCATTTCGCATTGATCAATGTGTGGCCGCTGATGAACGTTCAAACGGGCCGCGAGGATTGCACCGGTGTTCCCGGATTTCAGTTCTGCGTGACAAATCGCGACGAAGCGCTTGTCGACCGCGACAGCGTATGTGGACACCGTATGAATCAGCGCCGCGATTGTGAAAATCGCGAATGGCGTGAAGGTTGGACTCACGTGATTGAAGCACGGTGCGCCCGCGGAGTACGCGCGCGAATCGAAGTTCGTCGCGACGGACAGGGCAAACTGACGTGCACCCGCCGCGGCGCCGTCGAGAAAACCGTCCGCCTAGGTGAGTGCAACTAATCCGCGCGAGTGTGAAATCGGCCCTTATACTTCTTGTACTGGGTGTTCTGCACACATTGCCCTTGTGGAACACCGACCGAAATCTGGTGGGCGGGATCGAAGATACCGCCGCCCAGGTCTCCATCCCCGAATACTACTGCGATAAAATTTTACGTTGGGACTTTCACGACACGCGCTTCTTCGCGCCTACGGGCGTGAGCCTCGCGAACAATTACGACAGTCCATTTCCGATGATACTGACATGCGCGTTCCGGCCCCTCGGGGGGCACTCGCAGTTTCACATTTTCGCAGGCTTACAGATCTTGCTGTTGCTCTTAAGCGCTTGGCTGGTGGCGCGCGTTCTTTTTCCCTCGTCGTGGATATGGCAGCTCGCGTACTGCGGCTTCGTCTGGTGGTCGGGATTTTACGTCGTGCGCATCCATCAGCATTACACGCTCCTCGCCGGCATTTGGGGTTTTCAACTGATGCTCTGGATGTTCTTGACCGTCGATTGGCGGCGGCGGGCGCGCGTGATCGCGTATGGCGCGCTCATGGGACTCGTCTTCTCGGGAACGATTCACAATGTCGCCATGCTCAGCGTTCCGTTTCTTATCTTACTCGCATTCTCGCTACGCGGGCGCGGGGGCGGGGGCGATCGCATAGCGCTCGTAAATGCCGGTCTCGGGGCACTCGCCTGCCTTGGCGTCTTTTTATTCTTCTTCGGGCCGTCGATCGGTGCGTACTTCGCGGGCGAGCTGGTGCGCGTACCCGAGGATCGCGCGAAATACGGGTTGGATCTGCTTGGACCGTTGATTCCCTGGGCGTTTCACCGTGCCTACGACTGGCTAGGAATCGCTCCGCACGGGAGCTTGGAGCGCTACAACTCATTCGATCTTCTTGTCGTCGCGGCGTTCGTGATCTTCGCCGTAAAGGGCAGAATGCGCGACCTCCCGATGCTCCGGCCGCTTCTATGGATAGCCGTGTTGAGCTGGATCTATTCACTCGGGCCCGTCGTTCGATTCGCGTATCACGACCTGTTTGCGAATCCCCTCGTTGCGCTCTGGTCCGTGCTCCCGCCGCTTTCGATTTCTAGAACGCCCGCGCGGTTCGCGACGATGACGTACCTAAGCTTGACGTTCCTGACGTTCGCGGCCGCGAGAGACTTGCGTTTCCCGAAATGGGTGGGACCGGCGTTAATCGCTTGGCTCGTCGTCACGGGCCCGGTCTTGAATCAGCGCTTCGTTCTCCCGTACGCCGACTACCGGAAGTTTTTTCCGATGAAAGCGCTCGAAGAGATCGGCGCGCGCGATGACGACACGCAGGTTCTCAACGTACCGACTTTCTTTAGTGGCGACCCGACGCAAAACTTTCTGCAGCTCTTTCACCGTAAACCGATTTCGGCCGGTTATCTTTCATACGTCTCTTACACTCCGAAAACTTTGGAGCCCATGTCGCGCGATCCTCTTCTCAATCAAATGAACTGTACGGGGCACCGGTTCGGATTTTCCGGCCATGGAATCGTGAGCGATCCGCAGGCGCTTCGCGCGCATCTGCTCGCGGGGCGCTGGCGGGTGATCCTCGTGAACAAACTCGCGCTGGGGAATCCAGGCTGCGAAAATCTCTTGGCTTGGGTTCGCGTTTTAAGCCAATATCCTTGGATTCGCGTGATGGAGGAATCCGAGCTGTATGCGGTTCTTGGAGTACAATAGGATCACGAGCCCTTCGGTCAAGAAGGCCACGGGCAAGGATTAGAGCCAATGGGTGGCGCTGCTCGAGAAAGCCGGCGCGCGCGGATGGACCCATCAAGAGATCGTCGCGTTCCTCAAGAAGAAGTATAAAATCAAGCCGTGGTGGCAGCAGAGCGTGACCCTGGGATACGAGATTCACATCGGCCGCCGAGTCGAGGGGCGGAACGAAAAGGGCGAGCACGCGCTCACCGCGACAAAGAATCTTCATGTCACGCAAAAAGAAGTTTGGAGATTTCTCAACTCTGAGAAGGGGCTGGAGATCTGGCTTCAGCCGATGTCGGAATTTAAGCTTAAGAAGGATCAAGAGTTCGAACGCCTCGGCGGCGTATACGGCAAAGTGCGCACGGTAAAGTCACCTCTAAGGGCGCGCATCGCCTGGCATGACGGCGAGGGGGAAAAGCCTTCGATCTTACAGATTTACGTCGTCCCACAGAAAAACGGGAAAACAACCTTGGTATTCGCGCACGAGAAAATCCTGAAAGCCCGCGACCGTGATGAGTTACGCGCCCATTGGAAAAGCGTACTCGACAAAGTTCACGCGTATTTCAAAAAGTCCTAAGAGCGATCCTCGCACGCTTTGAGTACGGGGTAATATAGGTCCTCCTCGTACGGAATTCCTATCTCGTCGGGAGGAATCGAAGGCGTAAACTCGAGGTCCATGCCTTCAATCAAAGCGATCGGCGTCTGCTCGGCGGCTTCGCCCATCATCATCACGGCGGCGCCCGCGATTCCGTCGGCCAGATTCATTTGGGTCATGCGCATTTCGCGACCGAAAATGTCGGGCTGACCAACCAAATTCCGCAAGGCGCGAAACCCCCAATACGACAAACTTATCCCCGTGACCCCGCGACGAAGAGGCATCGTGCGCGAGTCCGTCAGCACGACCGCCAGCTCGTTTACGTTCCAGATTTCTCGCAATTGCGTCCACAGCTCGCGGGCAGAGCGATAAGGATCTTCGGGGTACAAAATATACTCGCCACCGGCGGAGTTCGACTCGTCGATTCCCGCCGACGCGATCAATAGTCCGTGCTTCACGGTCAAAAAACAGCCGTGGCCGATCTCTCCGTAAAAGCGATCGGACTCTCGGCGAACGAGGTCCGCTTTACTTACCGACTCCCGCGCGACTAAGCGATTCTCGGCGAGGCTCACGATCTTCGACGTGATCGCGACCACCATGCGCTCATGCA
>CAYPFC010000160.1:0-2119 GCA_964409815.1 uncultured Pseudobdellovibrionaceae bacterium | reverse complement strand
GGCGAGATTCTCGCCCGCGTTGAACACGCGAGTCTTAATCGGGTAAACGGTGATCGGTCTCATTCTCAAATCTCCTGGTAGGCGCGCCAAGCGCGCGCGTGCGCGTCGGGCCGGTGGACTCTCAATATATCCGCTCCTCGCGCCGCCAACTTGAGCGACAACGCCAAGGTTTCCGGATCTCGCTCCCCGAACGGGCGCTGGCCCCAAATTCCCATGAACGACTTACGCGAGTGTCCTATCAGAACGCGCACGGGCAAGTCGAGCAGCTCTTCCATCCTCTGCAGAATCTCCAGCGATTGCAGCGGAGCTTTGCCGAAGCCGATGCCCGGATCGAAGATCACGCGGCTCAAATTCACGCCGGCGCGCTCGATACGCTCCAGACGCTCGAGCGCCCAGTCTTTCAACGATGCGATCGGGTCGGCGACGTCCCAGCGGTCTCCGGCCGCCGCGGGTACGGTTTTCGAGTGCATCATCACGTACTGGCACTGCGAATGTTTCAGGATCTCGAGCATGCGCTCGTCGCGCAATCCGCTGACGTCGTTCAAAATGTCGGCGCCAAGCTCGACGGCGCGCTCAGCGGTTTCGGCGTGATACGTGTCGACGCTCACCAAGGAGCGGAAAACACGGCCGTGCCCGCGCGCGCGCAAATGCTCGAGCGCCGGTTTCAACCGCGACCACTCGGCGTCGGCGGTGAGCGCTACGGCCCCGGGGCGGGTGGACTCCGCGCCAAGGTCAAAAATATGAACGCCCTCGCGCTCCCACGCGGAAACGCGCTCTTCGAAACTCTCTATAGAAGCGAGCTCGCCCCCGTCGGAAAACGAGTCCGGCGTCAGATTCAAAATCCCCATCCACACCGGCATCTGGTCCTTGAGCGCGCGGCTTCGCGCGAGCGCGCCCGTGGCGCCCAAGTGTTTGAGCGGCGCCTGCACGAATTGGCGTTTTGACATCTCGGGGTGCGGAATTTTCAGGTCGCGCGTGTCGACGGTCACTCCGCTGACCTCGAGTAGGTCGAGATCGATCGTGCGCGGTGACCAGCGCGCCTCGCGCACGCGCCCCAGCTCGCGCTCGATCTGCTGCAGGGCCCGCAACAGCTCCTCGGGCGAGCCGTTCCACCGGATATGGGCTACGGAATTTAAAAAGTTCTTTCGCCACTCGGCAGGAGCTCCCGGCGGCAAAAGCGGTGGATTCTCGAAAACGGGAGCGACGCGCAGGAAGCCGTCGCGCGAAAGCGCGCGGAGTTTTACGGCGGCGCTCTCGAGGTGCGCAAGTCGGTCGCCCTGATTGGAGCCGAGGCCGACGTAGCAATTCACCCGGGGAAATCTCCGCAGCGGTATTTGGTGCCGCCGCTCAATCCCGTGACGGGAGGGCGGACTTTGTGCGCGACCAACGCGACGCCGGTCTCTCGGCCGGCGATTTCTTTCGAGATCCGGTACGCGTCGGCCGCGATCTTCTCGATCAGGTGGTACTCGCGCGACTCGATGTGCGCCTTCAGCGCGTCGGAAACTCGCGCGTAGCAAACGGTCTCGTCCAGGCGGTCGCTCGTGAATCCGCCCGGCGCGCCCTCGAAGCGAAACTCCACCGACAGCCGCACTTCCTGCGGCCGCCAGCGCTCCTCCGCGGTGCACCCGAGGCGCACCTGGAGGGTCAGGTCTTCAATCGACAGACTATGATACACGCGTCTCTCTCTCGTAAACTTCGCTCAGGAAGTCCCACAGGGTTTCGGCGGCTTCACGCGCGGCCTCGTGAGCTTTTTCCTGATCGGCGGGGCTTAGCGACTCGATCATTTTCAAAACGACTTCGCGGTGGCCGACGTCGGCGGTCTGGTGAACTTTGAAAAACTGAAGCGTCGATTCGTCGGTGATGCCGTAGTTGGCGACCAAGCCTTCGATCTTCGACTTCGCGATCTCGGGAACCTGAGACTCGTACGCGTACAGGGCGCCGAGGCCTTCCGCGAAGGAAGAGCGCGCGTAAGCCATGAACGTGTTTTTCACGCGGGTGATCGCCGCGCGCGGTTTGGTTCCGAGAACGTCGCCACGGGTGCAGCCCATGCCTTCCGCGAATTGAATCCACAGCTCGGGGTGAGATTTGTCGTAACCCACGCCTTCCTCGTCATTGAGGT
>CAYPFC010000159.1:0-6874 GCA_964409815.1 uncultured Pseudobdellovibrionaceae bacterium | reverse complement strand
CGTGAGCTCGTGAGGCGAGAGCATGAACGTCTGCGGCTGATGCTGGCTCAACGCGATTCCAGCGTCGAGCGGCGAGAGCCACACGGGCAGTACTGACTCCCCGCCTTTTTCTTTAAAGAGCATCACGGGGCGTGCGCCGTCCATACCGGTGGTGAGACCGAACGCCTCGAGTTCGATCTCGCCCGTCTTGGATTTCAAATTTGCGCCGACCACTTTCTTCATTGCACCAAATCTCCATTGAGCACGAGCGGGAACGACTCGCGAATTCTCACGTCGAGCGTCTTTCCGATCAGCGCCTTATCTCCCGCGAAGTAGACCGACTTATTCTGCGTCGAGCGGCCCATGAGGCGGCCGGTCCCGGAGTCGTATCTCTCGGCGAGAACCTTTAATGTGCGGCCTTCGTACTTCTTGGCAAGGTCGAAGGCGATCTCACGATGACGGGCGAGAACGCGCGTGAGGCGCTCGCTCTTCACTTCGTCGGGAATCTGATCCGGGAAGCGCGCGGCCTTCGTCATGGGCCGAGGGCTGTACGCGAACGCGAAAATGTTCTCGTACGGCACTTCCTCAAGCAACGTCATCGTGTCTTCAAACTGCGCGTCCTTTTCACCGGGGAAACCAACGATCAAATCGGTGCTCAAGGTTACGCCCGGAATGGTCGCGAAGATCTCTTTTACCTTCGCGAGGTAATCCTCGCGCGTGTACCCGCGATTCATGCGCTCGAGCACTTCGGAGTTTCCGCACTGAACCGGAAGGTGAATGTAATCCATGATTTTGTCCCGGTGGTCGGCCATCACCTGAATGAGCTCGCTCGTGAAATCCTTCGGATGCGACGTCGTATAGCGAATGCGCTCGATATCCGTTTGCGTGGCGATCGTCTTGAGGAGCTGCGCGAAGTTGGTCCCGCAGTCGGCGTGACTTCCTTCACCCCGCGGCCAACGAGCTTGTTCACGTCGTCGATCAAGTGCTTGAGCGGGCGCGATCGTTCGCGGCCGCGCGTGAAGGGCACCACGCAGAACGTGCAGAAGTTGTCGCAGCCCTTGGTGATGTTCACGAACGTCGAGACGCCGGGATTTCGGATCAAAGTTTCGATGTGATACGGCTGCTGATGCTCGAAGCGCGCGCGGATGACCGGCTGGCCCTCTCTCACCTTCGCCACGACTTCGGGCAGGTGATCGATCGCGTCCGTGCCGACGACGAAGTCGATGAGCGGAATATCGAGTTTCAGATTTTCTTTTTCTTGTTGGGCGACACAGCCGGTGACGCCGATTTTCAATTTTGGATTCGCGGTCTTCAACTTGCGGTAGCGGCCGACTTCAGACCACACCTTATGAACGGGCTTTTCGCGAATCGAGCACGAGTTGATAATGATCAAGCTGGCCTGTTCAGGCGAAGTTACGGGCCGGAAGTTCATCATCTCGAGAAGCGACATCATGCGCTCGGAGTCGTTCTCGTTCATCTGACATCCGTAGGTAGAGATGTACACACCATCTCCCTGCCCGATTTGGGTTAAGGAGAAGGAAGTGGATAAACTCTCGCTTTGCATGAACTCCTGCTTGCTTGACGGATACTGATGGAATGCGGTTACATCTATATATTGCGAAGGGCGTTAAAAGGTCAAATTTTAAAGAGGAATTTGATGGAACCAAGGCTCAAAACATCGAAGAAGTGGACCGCACTGCCCAAAGAGTTCCTGGGTCAGGTTAAAACCGCGTTTAAATCGACTTTCAAGACTCAATTGGGCAGCGCAAAAATAGAGGCGGACGGGAGAATTTACCCGGAGGAGCTTCTTCTAAGTGTCGGTTTTAAGACCGACTCTGCCCTCAAACAGAGCAACTTCATGATCTCGATCCCCTACCGCAAGGGGAAAGACGACGTTCTTAAGCTATTGAATCTGGGAATGGACGCGATGGGCGCGCTCTTCGAGCAGCTCTTCGAAGCGGATGACGACGCCGATTTTCCGCGTCTCTGGCAGCGCGTGGATTTTGAGGGACGTGAGATTTTCGTGCAGTACACGACGAACAACACCGAGCTCGACGCCGCCGCCGATAAGTTACTTGGCGAATCGAAAGACGAAGGCTTGACGGGCGGCGAGTGGGACGACGAAGACGAAGAGATCACGCCCGATGAGATCAAAAGAAAACTGGGCATCGATGACGACGATGAGGGCGGCACTGAGCACTGACCACTGCGCGCTCCAGCCGACGCAACGTTTCGATCCCGGGATCGAAACGTTGCGTTACGGAAAAACTCCCCGTTTTTCGGTAGCTCTCCCATGCATTCAGTCTAGTTTTGAAATTTTCTGTTCGTCACTCGCGCGATTCGTTGCTTAGGATTTTTCCAACAAAAATTTCAATTCTCTCTTTCGCCGGAGGCATGAATGATCCGCACGTGGATCGTTGCTTCCGCCGTAAGCGCTCTATTTTCATTCGGCGCTTGGGCGGAGACCGCAACCCAAATGTCCGTTGCCAGTGATGACGCGCACATGGAACACATCGAGGGCTACGACCCGAACGAGCCCGCTCACGTCGAGGATCCCGCTCCTCCGAATTTGTACGACCCCGCGCCGCTGAAGGTGCGCTACGACCGACTATCCAAAATCTCGGGTAACTTAAGGACGAAGATTCTCGCCACCAAAGCCAAACTCGATCGCATTTTAGCAAGCGGCGAGTTCCGCACCGCGGTTCTCAACCATCAATATGGAGGCCGGAAAACGTTCGTGCAGAGCGAAGGCCTCAGCAATTCGGAGATTTACGACCGCATCCAGCTCGGTAAAGAAGTTTTAAGCGGCGTGATCGATCGCCTCATGAACTTGGAACTCGAAGCCTACTACGACGACAACGACGTCGTCGGCCGCACGTTCACCAACTCGCGCACGATCTACGTGAACCGCAAGTTCTATGATCGCTACACTTCGGCGCAGATCGCCCGCAATTTGATGCACGAATGGCTTCACAAAATCGGATTCAGCCACGATTCGGACGCGACATCGCGACGCCCGTACTCGGTGCCGTACGCGATCGGCGAGATCGTCGAGCGACTTTTGCGCTAGATTTTTCCGCGAGGATCTATTTATCCACTAAGGGCATGGCGTCGTATCCGAGGACATTGAACTCGAGCAAACAGAAGCCGTGTCCGAACGGATCGGCGCCCATCGCGATTTTGCCGTAGGACACATCTGCGATTTCCGTCTCGAAGGTGGCGCCCGCATCGCGCGCGTGAGCGACAGCCGCTCGAATATCGGGCACGCGGATATCGATGTGCACCGGACTCCAGTGACGCACGTAGGATCGCTTCGCGTTCGCGCCTTTAAACGGCTCGCTGCCTTCTTTTTTCTCGAGTAGATACAGCGGCGCTTCGAGGCCGAGCAGCTCGAGGAAACCCTCGAAGCGACGACCCACGCGAAGCCCGAACGCACGCGTATAAAACGCCTCACCGCGCGCGATGTCGGGTACGTCAATATTCACAAGCAGATGATTCAACTCTAGAAATCTTCTTCTTCGCGCGGCGCGGGCTCGCCCATACCGCGGACTTCGTCGACGTAAGCCTGCGCTTCGTCCTCGAACTCATTGTCCACCGCCGACTCGTCGATCTCGAGCTCCTGGATGGCGGCCAAGAATTCTTTCTCGCTACGCAAATCCTTGCGTAGCATATCCAGAAATTTATCGGGATAGCGGGCGGTCAGCTCCTCGACGTAGCGCTCGAGCTTGCCCTCCGACAGAATTTTTTTACGAATCTGGATCTTCTTCCAATACAGCAGGTAGTGATACCGGCAATACGTATCGACCGCCGACAACTGGTCGCAGTCTTTTACGCGGCAATAGCGGCGACCTTCGGCATCGGTGAGGACAACCTCTTCGTCCTCGATCTCTTCGGCAGCTTCGAGCTCCGGAGCTTCCGGCGGCGGGGCGCCTTTAGGGGCCTTCGCGGCCTTTTCGGGCTTCTCGGCCTTGCCCGCGGGCTGAGGCTTTCCTTTAAGGACTTTCGCCGGCTTTTCCGCTTTCGCGGCGGGCGCGGCACCTTTTTTACCGGGTGCGGGCTTCGCTTGAGCCTTCGCGGCGGGCGCCGCTTTCTTCGGAGCGGCGGCCTTTTTGGCGGGAGCGGGCTTCGCCGCCGCCTTCTTCGCGACCGCCTTTTTAGCGGGTTTCGCGACCTTTTTGGGCGCGGCCTTTTTTAAAGGCTTTTTCTTCGCTTTGTCCTTGGAATTTTTGCCATTTTTCTTTGCCATGATGGCCGAAGTTGATGGATTTTGCCGGCCCGGTCAAGGGAATTACTAACGGCGCCAAACGATCTTGCCGGTATCGGTGCGCAGAAAAACCTGACCCTTCGGTTTCGGCTCGATATCGACTTCAACCACCCGAATCCCGCCTCGAACTTCGACGGGCATCGAAGCCGGAGCCTCGATCTTTCCTTTCGCGGTCGATAAAAACAACTTCACGCCGCCGCTGCGCCACTTCATCGTGACGTCGTTCGTCTTTCCCAGGACTTCGACCTCGCTCGGAGCCGCCGCCGTCAAACTCCAACGGCTGTCGCCTTCGGCCTTGATCTTTCCCTTGAAGCTCTCGACCTCCGCTTTTCCACTCGCCATCTTCGCGTTCAAGACGCCGCTTCCGCCGCGCACGCGCAAATCCCCGCCGGTCTGATCGATCTCGATCTCGCCGCTCGTTCGGTCGAACAGCACGCGCCCCTGAACCCAGTGGAACTTCGTGGCTCCTTCAACTCCACGGATCTCCACCGATCCGTTCTCACCCTTGATGTCGAGCGCGCCCCGGTGGTCGCGCACGCGCACGTCGCTGTCGACCGCTTGCACCTTGAGCGCCGCGCGCATTCCCGCCGCCGTGAACGGACCCTTCAGAAACGAAACCTCGAGCGCGGACTTCCAATTCGCGACTTCGATCGCGCCTTCGCGCCACGCGAGAGTCGCGGGCTGCGACGGGCCCTCGAGCTCGATGTCGAACTCGGGCCAGCTCTCGCGGCGAACCTGATTGCGCCACTCGCGGCCGTATTCGGTGCTGAACACCTCGATCACGAGCGCGTCGCGCTGTCGCTCGACCGAGAGATGCCAGTCCTCGCCCTTTTTGCCCTTCGTGTGGTTCACCTTGATCGTATAGAGCTTCGCCTCGCGGGCCTTCAGGACAAGCTTCCCTTTTACGCCACTGACCCGGATTTCTTTAATCCCCTCGGCGCTCATACGGTGGGCTGGATAGCTTGTTTTTTGGGCAGCGGGAGCGAGGGAGGCCAAACCCGCGATGAAGAGCGCAATCAGAGTCATGCTTCGATTGTGGAGGGTCCCGCGCCCAAGGGCAATGACACATTGCTGCGTTGACATCTTTTGAGGGCATTTTAAAAATCGGGCCCTCATTCAGAAACCAGGCCCCATATGTCATCCGCTTTCATTCTTAGCGCCCGCCGTACACCGATAGGAACTTTTCAAGGAGCGTTCTCCTCCGTGCCCGCACCGAGACTCGGGGCGACCGCCATCAAGGCCGCGCTGGCCGACGCGCGCGTAAAGCCCGAGGACATTGAAGAGTGCATCATGGGAGAAGTGCTCACGGCCGGCGTCGGGCAAGCGCCGGCGCGCCAGGCCGCAATCTATGCGGGCCTTCCGGTTTCGGTTCCGTGCATGACAGTAAATAAAGTTTGTGGATCCGGCTTGAAGTCGGTCATGCTCGGCGCGGACGCGATCCGCCTGGGTCAGGCGAACTTGGTTGTCGCCGGCGGACAAGAAAACATGACACTCGCCCCGCACCTCTTCGAAAACTCGCGCTCGGGTTACCGTATGGGACACGTGTCGGCGACCGACTCGATGATCAAAGACGGGCTCTGGGATCCGTACTCAAATTTCCATATGGGCAATGCCGCCGAGCTCGCCGTGAAAGAGTTCAAATACACGCGCCAGGCGCAAGATGAATTCGCGATCGAAAGCTATAAGCGCGCGCAGGGCGCGATCAAAGACGGCCTATTTAAGGCCGAAATCACCGCCGTGGAGGTCGCGACTAAAGGCGCCTCGCAATCCTTCGACGCCGACGAAGAGCCCGGCAAGGCGCGCTTCGACAAAATCCCCGAGCTTCGCGCCGCCTTCGATAAAGACGGAACGATCACCGCCGCCAACGCCTCGAAGATCAACGACGGCGCCGCCGCCGTCGTGCTCGCCGGCGAAACGGCCATCAAAGACAAAGGCTTGAAGCCGATCGCGCGCGTGGTCTCGTACGCGAGCTTCGCGCACGACCCGAAATGGTTCACGACCGCGCCGGTGACCGCGATCCAGCGCGCTCTGGGACTTGCGAAGATGAAGCCCTCGGATATCGACCTTTACGAAATCAACGAAGCGTTCAGCGTCGTCACCATGCTCGCCATGAAAGAGCTCGCGATCGGCCACGACAAAGTGAATGTCAACGGCGGCGCGGTGGCGCTGGGTCACCCGATCGGCGCGAGCGGCACGCGTTTGCTGACCACGCTGATCCACGCTCTGGGCCAGCGCAAGAAGCAGTTCGGCCTTGCCACGTTGTGCGTGGGCGGTGGCGAAGGCGTCGCGATGATCGTGGAGAGAATGTAATATGAATAAAGTTTACCCGGACGCGCGCGCGGCGCTCGAAGGCGTAAAGGACGGAATGCTCCTGCTCTTCGGGGGCTTCGGCCTGTGCGGAATTCCCGAGAACTCGATCGCGGCCCTTCGCGAAAAAGGCGTGAGGAACCTCACCTGCGTTTCGAACAACGCCGGCGTCGACGGCTTCGGGCTCGGGCTTCTTTTGGAAAACCGCCAGATCAAGAAAATGATTTCCTCGTATGTCGGCGAGAACGAGCTCTTCGAGCGCCTGTACCTCACCGGCGAGCTCGAAGTGGAGTTCACCCCGCAAGGCACGCTGGCCGAGAAAAT
>CAYPFC010000158.1:3849-6885 GCA_964409815.1 uncultured Pseudobdellovibrionaceae bacterium | reverse complement strand
TCAAAATCGCGGGTGAAGCGTTCGCGAATCCCGAGCGCACGCAGGCGCTCGTCGGGATCCTCGATAAGCTGGCGCCGCTGGTAAATAACCTGAACACGATGTCCGCGGAGTTCGCGAAGATCGGGGTCGCCGCGAACAAAAAGCAGCGCGCGGAGCTCCTGATCTCCAATCTGGCCGCCGTGAGCGTGGAGCTCGAGAAAGCTCTGCCTTCATTTAACAAAGAGGTTCCCGACATGGGCTCGCAGCTCGGGCAGATCGTGAAGAATCTCAATATTCTGACGACCGAGTTCCAAAAGCTAACGCCCGCAATCTCGGCGATCGCGCCCGAGCTTCCGCGCACTTCGCGTCGCGCGATCGAAGCTTTGGATGAGACCGTCGTCGTTCTTAAGGCGCTTCAGAAGTCGTTCCTCCTGCGCGGTAACGTCCAGGACGTTCGCGAGGAAGAAGGCCGTCGTCCCGCCAATACCTCGGAGCCCTAAGGTGTCCGGAGGACCTCGCGAAAGCCAGAGTTTCCCGCGGTTCTTCAACGCCGAAGAGCTGGGGAAGAGCCTTAAAGAGGTCGCGACCGACGTCATCGCGACGAGCGGAAACCAAAAGGTCATCAGCCGCTGGTTTCATAGCTCGAAGGACGCCGACCTTTTCATTTGGCTCGATAACCACCAAAACATCATCAAGCAACAGCTTACGTTCTTCGGCCAAGTCGTCGAATGGAATGTCATCGAGGGCGTAAAGACCGGGCTCATCGTCGAAGACGAGACCCCGTCGAATATCAAATCTTCCGAGATCGTTCAATTCGACCAGACTCCCCAGAAGGCGCCGCTCGAGCAGGCTCGCGCGCTCTTGAAATTCATCGGCTCGCTGAAAGACGATGAACGCAATTCGCTTGTCACCAATTTTACCGGCATTGGTCGGGTAACGGCGATTGATCCCCAGGAGTTCGTTGACCGTTTCGGTGCTTTTCTCGCGCAGCGCCCGAGCGCGCAAAAAACGGGATTCTGGGCGCGCCTCAAGCGCTTTTTCAAGTGACAAAATCCGCATCTCTTGAAACGATCGAGTCGTGCTGCCGTGGCTTATCTTTCGCAATTATTTGCTTTCCCGCCGCTCGGGCGCGCTCGTTCGAATTATCGCTTGGCATTGTGTAATCGGCATCGGAATGGGAGTCGGCGCGCTCGTCATTGTGTTGAGCGTGATGAACGGATTCAACCTCACGATTCGCAGCCGCATGCTCAGCGTGGACCCGCATCTCGTGATCGTCGAAAAGAAACATCCCACGCCGAAGCGCCTTGAAGAAATTCATAAACTCGTGGCGAGCGTGAGTCGCAAAGGTGTCGCGGCGGTCGACCGCTTTGAGACTCAAGACCTCATCGTTCGGAGCGTCGACGGCGTTTTTGGCGGCGTCGTGGGGCGGGGTTACGATACGCCCGCTTTGCGGGACATGCTCGATCGCGTGTGGGCTACGCTCAAGAGGAACACCGTTCCGCCGGCCAAGGAAACCTCGGACCTCGATGATACCGAGATCATCCTCGGCGTGGATTTGGCGCGCGGGCTCGGGATTTTCGAGGGCGATGAAGTCATCCTGGTGCCTCCCGAGGCGCTGCTCGCTCCGAAAGGCGAGGCGCCGAAGTTCCAAAAGTTCAAGGTGAAGTCGCTGATCAATACACAGATGCCCGAGTTCGACTCGAAGCTCATGTTTTACAATCTGGACCGCTTGCCCGAGCGGATGCGCTCACTCAGTCGCGAGCAGGGTTTCGAGGTTAGGCTCAATGATCCTTACGAGGCCGATCGCGTGAAAAGGGGATTGGCCGAAAAAGGAATCGACTCGCAGACGTGGGGGGAACGCGACACCTCGCTCTTCTTCGCGCTCAAGCTCGAAAGCATGGCGATGGCGCTCTTCCTTCTGCTGGCCGTCCTGATCACGAGTTTCTCGATCGTCACCGTCATGGTTCTTCTCATGAGCCAAAAGCGACGCGATATCGGAATGTTCATGGCGCTCGGGCTTTCTTTGAAGCGCACGCGCGCGGTTTTCCTGCAGGTGGGATTGCTTTTGAGTTACTTGGGCATCCTGAGCGGGCTGATCATCGGCGGCGCGGTCTGCATCTTTCTAGATCGGTATCCGATGGAGCTCTTGCCGGACATCTACACGGACTCGACATTGCCGGCGAAGCTTACGCCGAGAATTTTCCTCTTCGTTCTGCTCTCGTCGAGCTTCATCGCGGTCCTCGGTGCTTGGCTTCCGGTTTGGAGATACGTGAGCCCGAGTCCGGCCGAATCGCTTCGCAAAGCGGTCGGCGCGAAAGCTTAAACCGGAACTTCGAATTCCCTTAAAACCTGGTTGAGCGACGTCTTGCGGTCGGTCGAGGCGCTGCGCTTACCGATAATCAGCGCGCACGGAGTTCCGAACTCTCCGCCCGGGAATTTCTTCGGCATCGTACCCGGAATGACCACGCAGTTTTCTGGGACGGCCCCCTTCGTGATCGGCGCGCCGGGCGAGGTGGCGTCGACGATCGGCGTGCTTTGAGTGAGCACGACTCCGGCGCCGAGTACGGCTCCGCGTTTGACGACCACGCCTTCCACGACGATGCAGCGGCTGCCGACGAAGCAATCATCCTCGATGATCACGGGTTGCGCCTGTGGCGGCTCAAGTACTCCGCCGATACCGACGCCGCCCGAAAGATGCACATTCGCGCCGATCTGCGCGCAAGAGCCGACGGTTGCCCAGGTATCGACCATGGAGTTTTCGCCGACGTAAGCGCCGATGTTCACGTAGCTCGGCATAAGAACCGCGCCCTTGGCCACGTAAGCGCCGAAGCGAACCGTCGCCGGCGGGACCACGCGGACGCCCATATCGGTGTTCCATTTCTTGATCGGGATCTTATCGGTCCATTGAAAGGGGACGCACTGGATCTCCTCGACGAATTGCATGCGGAAGTAAAGCAGGATGGCTTGCTTCAACCACGCGTTGGTAACCCATTTGCCGCCCTCGGGCTGCGCGACGCGAAGCTTGCCGCGATCGACGAGGCCCACGGTTTCCTCGAC
>CAYPFC010000158.1:0-3839 GCA_964409815.1 uncultured Pseudobdellovibrionaceae bacterium | reverse complement strand
ATCGGTCTCGCGGCTGCGTTCCTGTTCAGCCTGACCTCGGGCGCATCCGACGCGTTGCCGGTGGCGGTCCTGGTCGAACGTCTCGGGATGGGGGACGGCGCGCTCTCCGCGCGCGACCATCGCGTAAGCTTCTTCGATGATCGGTTTTAAAACGTCCGGATGGCGGGTGCTGATCGTAATCATAAGCGTTTCTGCCTTGTTAGTTCGGTGACCTTAAGAGCCTCTTCAATCGCGGGAATATGAACGCGCAAAATCTCTTCCGTGGCGAGTCCGCGCTCGATCTCATAGGTGAGCGTGGGGATTCCGCGCTCGAGCCCCGTGTAGGTGCCCAAACAGCCCGGCGTCGGATAGCCGATCGACTCTTCGATGATGTAGCCGGTGAGCGCGGAGATCGCCTCGGCTTCCGGTCGGCACGCCCCGTTCACGTTGAGCATGGGTTTCCACGAGTGCAGCGACAAAATAAAAACGGGTTCATTTTCGCCGAGCCACTTCACGAGCATGCGCGTTTCCGGCTCGCTATCCGCGCGTGGTCCCGGATTGTATCTGGGGGTGGCGACATGCGAAGTCCAATCCTTCGTCGCCATATTGCGGTTGAGATCGACGCCGCGGGCGTTACCGCGGGTGGAGCGGATGACGCCATCCAAGTTGAAGGCCGGCATGACGGTCATGCGCAGTTTAAACGGGTAGGCGCGGCTCCACTTTGCCACCAGGCCGTAGGCGGCCTCCACGCCCTCGCGCTCGTCGCCGTGCACGCCGCCCAAGATCAAAACTTGAGGTCCGGATAACCCGAATTCGTAGACGGGAATGGAAAGGCCGGTAGCGGTGCCGTCGAGAAAAAAACTCTTCATGGGCCTTGAGTTTTGATTATCTTAGAGGGAAGGTCAAGGTCCTGGAGGCTCGAGAGCGTGGCGTACCTGTTTGAAGGCGGTGAATGGAAACTGAAAAACGGCGGCCAGGTCTTCCCTTTGGAGGAGATCGCGCGTTCCCGCTCTAAGCCGTTTTACGTTTACGACCTCGATGACGCCCTCAAGAGGGCGGCGGCGTTCGCCAAGAGCGGAGCCGATATTCATTACGCGATGAAGGCCAACGCGCATCCGCGGCTCTTGAAAAGCTTGGCGCAGCTCGGGATCGGCGCGGACGTGGTTTCCGTCGGAGAAATGCAACTCGCGCTCAAGTCGGGGTTCGCGCCTTCGAAGATTATTTTCTCGGGCGTCGGTAAGGATCGCGAGGATCTCGAGGCCGCGCTCAATCAGAAAATTCTTCAAATCAACGTCGAGAGTTTCGAGGAGCTGTCGCTGCTAGAGAGCATTTGTCAAAAGCAGCGGCGCTCGGTGGATATCGCCCTTAGGCTCAATATTCATCTCACGGCGCCCACACACAAGAATATTCAAACCTCGACCCCAGACTCAAAGTTCGGGCTCGACATGCGCCAGTTGCCGGAAGTGTTACAGTGGCTCAAGAGCCCGCGCCGCGTGCAACTGAAAGCGCTGACCGTGCACATCGGCTCGCAGATCATGGAAGCTTCCGTGTTCGCTCAAATGAGCGAGGCGATGGGCAAGCTCTACGCGCAAGTGAAAGCCGACGGTTTTCCGCTCGCGCGCCTGGATTTGGGCGGCGGGCTCGGCATCGACTACCGTACGAATGGCGAAGAGGATATGGGTCGCTTGGACGAGTATCTAAAGGCCGTGCTGGGCGGGCACAAGAGCGACGCCCGGATTTTTCTGGAGCCCGGCCGCTTTCTGGTGGCGCGCATGGGCGTTCTGCTCGCGCGCGTGATCTATGTGAAGAAAACTTTGGATCGTAAATTCTTGATCCTGAACGCCGGTATGAATCACCTGATGCGCCCGGCGCTCTACGATGCCTTCCACCGCATTTTGCCGGTACGCCCGCGTGGAGGCGAGGACACGTACACGATCGTGGGCCCCATTTGCGAGTCGACCGATAAGTTCGCCGAGGATCGCAAGATTCCTGAAGTGAAGAGCGATGACTGGGTCGCGTTCTTCGACGCCGGAGCGTACGGCGCGGTCATGGCGAACACGTACAATCAAAGCCCGCTGCCGGAAGAGTGGACGTATTTGAACGGCCAGTTGGAGATCTCATGAAGCATGTAACGACCACTTTTTTTAAGGGCCTGTTCACGCTGCTGCCGCTGCTGCTCTCGATTTACGTGTTCATCTGGTTTTTGAGCGTGGTCGAGCGCGGCTCGCGCTCGGCGCTACTCGTGTTCTATCCGGAATTTTTGTACATCCCCGGAATGGGAGTCGCGCTCGTTTTCATTCTGATTTACGCCTTCGGAACGATCGTCGATCGCCGCTCCACGCGCTGGCTCTTGAACGTGATTGAGGGTCTTTTCGTGGAATTGCCGGTCATCAAGACAGTCTACGTCGCGATCAAGGATTTCACGGAGTTCCTTAAGCCCTCCAAGGAAAAGCGCACGAATCAAGTCGTCCTCGTAAAGTTCCCGGACTCGCAGATAGAGATGATCGGTCTGCTCACGCGAGAGTCGCTTCGCGACCTTCCCGAAGGCGTGACCAAAGAAGGTAAGGTCGCCGTTTATTTTCCGATGAGTTATCAGTTCGGCGGGTGCACGCTCTTTATTCCGCGCGCGTGGATCACGCCGACGAATATGAGCGTCGAGCAGGCGATGCGCTCGATCATCACTGCCTGGATTCCCGGAAAGGACAAACAACTGGAGAACGTATGAGCCAAAGGGTCACCACGATCAATCCCGCGACCGAAGAAGTTCTCCAGGAATTCGAGTTTCAGTCCCCAAATGAAGTTGAAAGCAGTGTTGCGGCGAGCGCCGAGGCCTTCGGGCATTGGCGGAAAGTTCCGTTCGCGACGCGCTCTGAGTGCGTGCGCGTTTTTGCCGAGGCGCTTAAGAGCGCGCGCGTGGAGCTCGGCGAGCTCATGACGAAGGAAATGGGAAAACCCATCAAGGATTCGCACGCGGAAATCGATAAGTGCATCGTGAGCTGCCAGACGTTGCGCGAGCGCTATCCGGAGTGGCTCGCGCATCACGAATACGACGCCGGCGGCGGGTACCGCGTGAGGCTCGCGCCGATGGGTCCGATCCTGGGGATCATGCCGTGGAATTTTCCGCTCTGGCAGGTCGTGCGTTTCGCGATTCCCGCATTGCTTGGCGGCAACTCGATTTTGTTGAAGCATGCGCCGAATACTTGGGGATCGGCGGAGTTCATGACGGATGTTTTTCGGCGCGCGTTTCCGGACGCGTGCTTTCAGAATCTGCGCGTCGACGTGGCGGCGATCGGAAAGCTGATCGCGGATTCGCGCATTCGCGGAGTCTCGCTGACGGGATCGCGAAGGGCGGGCGTCGAGGTCGGGCGTCAGGCGGGCGAGAACCTGAAGAAGTGCGTGCTCGAGCTGGGGGGCAGCGATGCCTATGTCGTGCTCGACGACGCGGACGTGAGCGAGGCCGCGAGGGTTTCGGCGCAGTCGCGCCTTTTGAATGCGGGACAGAGCTGCGTCTCCGCGAAGCGATTTATCGTGACGAAGAAGAACGTGGATGAGTTCACCGAAAAAATGCTGGCGAACCTGAAGAACGTTCAGCCGGGAAATCCGCTCGACGCGAATACGGCTTTGGGTCCGATGGCGCGGAAAGATTTGCGCGAGGAACTGCATCGTCAAGTCGAGAACAGCGTGAAGGGCGGCGCCCGCAAGCTTTTGGGCGGAGAGCTGCCGTCGGGCAAAGGGTATTTTTACTCACCGAGCTTGTTGACCGAAGTGAAGCCGGGGCACACGGCATTCGACGAAGAGACCTTCGGTCCGGTCGCGGCGGTTATCGAAGCGAAGGATGAGGCGGAGGCGATGGCTTTGGC
>CAYPFC010000157.1:5620-6899 GCA_964409815.1 uncultured Pseudobdellovibrionaceae bacterium | reverse complement strand
TCCCCCAGGCCTTCACCCACCTGGGCCTCATCAGCGCCGCCTACAGCATCGACCTCGAAACCTTGAAAGCGCGTGCGTTGGAAATCAATAAGGTACTACAGGCCGAGTTCAAGCGCGCGGGGCTCGAATTGATCGATTTTAAATTGGAGTTCGGGCGCAACGCCAAGGGCGAGATCGTCCTTGCCGACGAGGTGAGCCCCGATACGTGTCGTCTGTGGGATGTCAAAACGGGTGAAAAGTTTGATAAAGATCGCTTCCGCCGTGACCTCGGCCGCGTGGAAGAATCGTACAAAGAAGTTTTGGAACGCTTGCAAAAGGGAAGTGTATGAAAATCGGAGTAAAGATCCTGCCGAAAAACGAAGTGCTCGATACTCAAGGCCGCGCCGTCGAAGGCACGCTTAAAGCCCACGGCCGTAGCGTCGACCAGTGCCGCGTCGGCAAGTACGTGCAGCTCGAAATCGGCGAGACCGACGAGGGCAAAGCTCTGGCGAAGGCCAAAGAGATCGCCGAGTTCGTCTTGTACAATCCGTTGATCGAAACGTTTGAATTGGAAGTGGTGAAGCGGTGAAGAAGCCCGTAGGCATCGTCAGATTTTTGGGCACGAACTGCGACCGCGACGTGTGGCAGGCGGTTGAGGCCCTCGATCTCGAGCCGCGCTGGCTCTGGTTCGAGGATCAGTTCACGCCGGCGGATTACTCGGCGTTCGTCGTTCCGGGCGGTTTTAGCTACGGTGATTACTTGCGCTGCGGGGCTTTGGCCGCGAAGGCGCCGGTGATGAAGTCGCTCCACGAAGCGGCGTCGAAGGGCATGCCTGTTTTAGGAATTTGCAACGGCTTTCAGATTTTGTGCGAAACGCGACTGCTGCCGGGCGTTCTGGTGCGCAATGAGAAGCGCAAGTTCATCGACAAGTGGGTCACCCTCGTTCAGAAAAATCCGACGAAGTGGTCGGGGCCGGGCTCGGACAAACCGATGCGCCTTCCGATCGCGCACGGTGAAGGTCGCTTCTATGTCGAGGACGATGAAGCCAAAAAATTATTCGATAAAAAGCAGGTGTGGCTGACGTACGAAGGCGGAAGCCCGCAGGGCGCCGTCTGGGATATTGCGGGCGTCGCGAACGAAGCCGGCAACGTGGCCGCGCTGATGCCGCATCCGGAGCGTGCGATGTATGACTGGATGGGTGGCGAAGATGGCCGCGCGATCTTAGGCGCGATGGTGAGGGCGTAATGACCGAGCAAGAATTAACGGCAAAGCTTTCGAAGTACCGTCTCTCGCGCGGCGA
>CAYPFC010000157.1:0-5610 GCA_964409815.1 uncultured Pseudobdellovibrionaceae bacterium | reverse complement strand
GGCGAGTTCGACCGCATCAAGGGTCTTTTAGGCCGCGAGCCTCAAGGCGTCGAGTACGCGTTGTTCTCGGCCCTGTGGAGCGAGCACTGCTCGTACAAGAGCTCGAAGGTTCACTTGCGCAAGTTCGCGTTTAAATCTCCCCGCGTCTTGCAGGCGATGGGAGAGAACGCCGGAGTGATCGACCTGGGTCACGGAGAGAAGATCGCGTTTAAAATGGAGTCCCACAATCATCCGAGCTTCATCGAGCCCTACCAAGGGGCGGCCACGGGTGTCGGCGGGATTTTGCGTGACATCTTCACGATGGGCGCGCGTCCGATCGCGCTGGCGAACTATCTATGTTTCGGAGAGCCGCGTGCCGAGCGCATGCAAGCGATCGTCGAAGGCGTCGTCGCGGGAATCGCCGGTTACGGAAACTGCGTCGGCGTTCCCACCATAACGGGGCAAACCGAGTTCCACTCCTCGTACAACAATAACGTTCTGGTCAACGCGTTGGCCGTCGGTCTCTTCCGCGAAGGCGAGCCCGTCGTTACTTCGCAACCGCGCACCGTGGGCAACTGGGTCGTCTATGTCGGCGCGAAGACGGGACGCGATGGCGTTCACGGCGCCTCGATGGCGAGCGAGTCCTTCTCGTCGGACAGCGCTTCGAAGCGGCCGACGATTCAAATCGGCGATCCGTTCCTCGAGAAGCTTCTGATCGAGAGCTGCATCGAAGTCATGCAAGCCGGCCTCGTCGAAGCGATTCAGGATATGGGCGCCGCAGGTCTTACGTCTTCCAGTTTCGAAATGGCCGCGAAGGGTGGCGTCGGGTTCAAGATTAATTTGGATCAAGTTCCGCTGCGGGATTCTTCCGTCGGTCCCGAGGAAATCTTATTGAGCGAATCGCAAGAGCGTATGCTCCTCGTCTGCAAGCCCGAGAACTTCGAGGGCGTGAAAGCCGTGTTCCACCGTTGGGGCCTTGACGCCTCGGTCTTGGGTGAGGTCACGCGCGGACCCGAAGTCGAGCTCTACTGGAAGAAGGATCTGATCTGCAAAATCGATCCGCGCCTCCTGGTCGAGAACGCGCCCGTGTACGAGCGTCCCTACAGTGCCTGGACGCCGAAGAAGAAGGCCGAAAAACTGGTCGCGCAGCCCGCGGATTTGAACGAGTCCCTCGAATCCATCGAAGGCACGACCCGCCGCTGGATCTTCCAGCAATACGATCAGCGCGTGGGCGCGAAGACCGTGCGCGATTGCGAGGACAGCGTCTCGGTCGTGCGCTTACCGGATTCGAAGCGTGGCTTGGGTTTGGTGCTGGGATGTCGCCCGTACGTCATGCGGATGGACGCGCGCCTCGGCGGTTACGATTCCGCGTTCTATCCGGCGCTGGAGCTCTCGATCAAAGGCTTTACGCCTCTCGCGCTGACGGATTGCCTCAACTTCGGCAATCCCGAAAAACCCGAGATCATGACCGAGTTCGTGGCTTCGGTGGAAGCGATGGCCGCGGCTTCGAAGATTTTGGACGCGCCGGTGATTTCCGGAAACGTGAGCTTCTATAACGAAACGTTGAATCGCAATATCACGTCGACGCCCGCGACCGGCATGGTCGGGATCCGCGACTCGATTCAAGGGATTCCGCGCTCCGAGTTCGTGAAGGAAGGCGACACTCTATTCTTGTGGCGTCTCCCCATGGTGGCCTTCACAGGCGACCAGTTGGGACGAGAGGCGCAATTTAGCGGCGATCTGAACGAAGAACAGACCGCGCGCTGGCTCGACGAGGTTCGTACGCTGTCGTCGCAAGCCCGCTCGACGCGTGCCGTGGGCAAGTTCGGTCTGGGCTACGCGCTCGCGCGCATGTGCACCGAGACTCTGGGGGCCGACGTCAGCAAAGGGGATTGGGCCGTCACTCCAGCCCCGTGGAGCGACGAGCATATGTATGAGATCATTCTCGCCGGAGATTCCGCGCTGCAATCGAAGCTCGAAGAGAGCGCTAAGCGGACCGGCTCGAGGATATGGACGCTCGGTCGTGTCACGCGAGGCTCGCTCTCGATTGATGGTCAGTCGCGAACTTTGAAGCAGGTCGCGGAAACCTATTCACAAGGTTGGAGGAAGCACTTTGCACTCTTGGCGTGAAGAATGCGCGGTCTTCGGCGCGTGGGGAGACCCCGAAGCCAGCCGCATGACCTATTTGGGCCTCTATGCACAGCAACACCGGGGACAAGAGTCTTCCGGAATCGTCTCGCTCGATGAGGGCAAGCACATCGTGCACAAGGGCATGGGTCTGGTCGGAGACGTCTTTCAAGAATCCGATCTCATTCGCCTGAGTGGAAACGCGGCTATCGGTCACAATCGCTATTCGACGACTGGCGCTTCGCTCCAGTACAACGTGCAGCCGTTGAGTGCGCACTTGATGAGCGGACCGGTGGCTCTGGCGCACAACGGGAACATCGTGAACGCGGATCAGCTTCGCGAGGAGCTGAAGGCGCAGGGCTCGATCTTTCAAGGCACGAACGACACCGAGTGCCTGCTTCACATGCTCGCGCGGAATAAGTCGAACGATATCATCACGTGTTTGAAAGATGCATTGGCGAAGGTCGAAGGCGCCTACTCGATCGTCCTGATGACTCACGATCGCTTGGTGGCGATGCGCGATCCTTACGGTTTTAGGCCGTTGGTTTTGGGACGTCGTCCGTTGGGCGACGGTCGATTTTCGTGGGTGGTCGCTTCGGAGACCTGCGCGTTCGATCTGATCGGCGCGAAGCTCGTGCGCGAGATCGAGCCGGGCGAGATCGTCTGGTTCGACGAGACCGGCGAGCACAAGGACCGCATTCCAGTCGAGACCAAGCGCATGGCCAAGTGCGTGTTCGAGCACGTGTATTTCGCGAGGCCTGATTCGCAAGTGTTCGGCTTGAGCGTGTACGAGTCGCGTAAGCGCATGGGCGAGATGCTAGCGAGCGAAAACGTCGTCGAGGCCGACGTGGTCGTACCGGTTCCCGATAGCGGTGTGCCGGCGGCTTTAGGGTACTCGCGCGCGAGCGGGATTCCGTTCGAGCTCGGGATCATTCGCAACCACTACATCGGCCGTACGTTCATTCAACCGTCGCAGTCGATTCGCTCGTTCGGGGTGAAAATCAAGCTGAATCCGCAGACCGAAGTGCTGAAAGGCAAGCGCGTGGTCGTGGTCGACGACTCCTTGGTGCGCGGGACGACGTCGCAGAAGATCATCCGTCTGGTGCGCCAGGCGGGCGCGAAGGAAGTTCACTTCCGGATCGCGTCGCCTCCCACGACGGGACCTTGCTATTACGGCGTGGACACTCCGGGAAAATCGCAGCTGATCGCCGCGCAACACACCTTGGAAGAGATTCGTGAATTCATCGACGCCGATTCTTTGGCGTACTTGTCGGTCGAAGGCATGATGAAAGCCGTGCGCGGGAACCGCAAAGAGTTCTGCGCGGCTTGCTTCGACGGCGACTATCCGACTCCGATCAACGAGATGTCTTAAGGGTGATTTGAGATAGACGAGATCGCGCTTGCGCGACGTCCGCGGCTTCGAATAGGCGCTCGGCGAATAGTCCTGAGGGACTCATCTCAAATATAAGCCGAGCACTTCCGCTGCGGAAATACTCGGCTTCATTTCTCACTTCCATCTTCAGGAATTTTCTAATCTCTTCTGGTTTCCAGATCCATGCTCGGGAAAGATCGGCCTCCTCGGGAGGCGCAGAGCACGCGCGCCACCGCGACCGAAGCTTCGAGTGAGCGTGCGGACCTATCCCGCATCTTGCAGTGACGGTGAGCCCGGCTCGCCGTCGATGATCTCGCCGCGCGACTCGTTTCGCGCTCTCAACAGCTCGATCCCGTGTTGCAAGATCTCGCAGTAGCGCATCCAATCGTGGCGCGCCTTCTCCAGAGTTTCGACTTTCGGAGGACTACTCAGCAGCAATTCCATTGCAACCCCACCGTGTGTTGATTTCGCTCTGACTGATCACTTCTCCGCCACGCACGAGCTCGAACTTCACCGTCTCGCCCGTGCGGTACGTGTAACGTAAAACATCTCCGTCCAGCATCGCTCCCTGAATCGGAAGACTGAACACCTGATTCGTATCCGGACGGCTCGCGCGACACTGGCTATCGAACTGCCTCAGCTCGTGCGGCAGATCGACCCATGTCTTGGACAGAATCGGACGACCCTCGAGCGTCGTGAACTGCAGGCGCACGATTTCGCGCTTGCCGGTCATCGGCGTTGCGAAGAACTCCGTCACGTTCGGGCCGTCGGTCAGAAAGCGCAGGCTCCCGGCGTCCAGACCGTCGGTGACCGCCAAGGGTCCGCTCACCGCGTAGGCGTGCGCCACCATCCGGCGCGAGTAGCGCGAGGTGAAATCATAGAGCGCGCGGAACGTACGATACGAGACCTCGTGCTGGATCAACGCCGCCTGGTTCAGCGAATCCATTTTGTCCCAAAGCGATTTCACGATCATGATCGTCGAAGTTTTGTCGTCGAAGTACGCGATCTGGCGGATCTGGCAGTGGAGCGGCGTGGAGGGGCGAATGCCGAGATCGTCGGTCGCGGGCAGGAGCGACTCGTCTTCGATAAACCGGGTCGATCGAAAGAACGCGCTCAGATGATCCAAAATCACGTCGTCCGAGATCGAGCGCGAGTACCCCTGATAGGCGTGCATGCGCCTAACGGCCGCGGCGTAGTCATGCGCCAAAACGCCGCTCGGGCGCGCAAGTTGGTAGCGGAAGAGCGAGCGCGCTTCGTACAAGTCGACGAGCTCAACGCTTTCAAGAGAACGGGGACGATCGGGACACCAAACGACGAATCCGCCTCCGCCCGTGCTCGGGCCGCGGAATAAGAGCGCGCTTGCGTGCGCCGAAAAGAGAAGAAGGCCTGCGAGTAGCGCTTTTCCCATGTGTCCCTCCCTTGGAACGAATTCATCATTCCGCGCCCCAGGGTCACCCACAATTTATTCGTTATAAATATTCACTTGAAAACGTGAGGAATTATCACGTAAACACCGGGCATGGATGTTTACAGTTACGCGAACTACAAAGACTTTCTGCGCTCCTATATTCATGAGAACCGCCAAAAAGGGCTCATCTCGCAGATCGCTGGCATCTGCGGCTGCGATCGGACCTACCTCTCGCAAGTCCTGAATGGCAAAGCGGATTTGACGCCGGATCACATGATTCGCTTTTGTGACTCGCTGGATCTCGACGAAACCGAGTCGCGCTATCTCCTTCTCATCCTGCTGCGCGATCGCTCGACTCAGCCGGCCGCGCGCCAGACCTGGCAAGAGCGCATCGACCGCCTGAAGAAGGACGGGCAGGTTCTCACCCGCAAGATTTACGCTCAGGAAAAGCCGGGCGAGATTCGCGAAGAGCTGCGTACGCTGTACTACTCGAGCTGGATCTACACGGCCGTGCACACTCTGACCTCGATCGAGGAGTTTCAAACCGTCGACGCGATCTCGGCCAAACTGCACGTGCCGGGCGCGGTGATCGCGCGAGTGTTGCGGGATCTGGTGGAGATGAAAGTCGTCGTGAAGGAGAAGGATCGTTTTCTTCACAACGGCGGGAATATTTACGTGCAGCGCGAGAGTCCGCAGTCGGCCTCTCACCACATGAACTGGCGGA
>CAYPFC010000156.1:4203-7015 GCA_964409815.1 uncultured Pseudobdellovibrionaceae bacterium | reverse complement strand
GAGTTTCCCCCGACCCAGGCCTCGACACAGCAATGATAGACCACCGGCGCGTTTTCCCTTAGAGTGGGGAAATGCGCCTTTGGCTTCTTCTCCTCCTCGGCACGAGCCTCACCACCCATGCGTTAGAGATCCCGAAAGGATTGACCTCGAGCGATCGCAAGGAAGTCGTGCGCACTCTCGGCTTGAACTCGGCGACGAAGATGCTCAGCAATCCGTACCCGCTCGGCGGATACTCCGGCTTCGAAGTGGGTTACTCGGTGGAATTCGTGAATGTGAGAGATATGCGCCGGTTGGGCTGCACGCCCGGCTCTCCGGGTTGCGCGAACACGGGTTACTCGGAAGAGACCGAGTGGCGCTACTCGCGTCTGACGATTGGCAAAGGCCTTTATAGCGACGTCGACGTGTTCTTCTCGTTCATCCCGCCCGCGGGCGGCGTGAACGTGAGCGATTATGGCGCGGCCGCGCGGTGGTCGTTTTACCAGGCGCAGTTTCTTCCCATTAACGTGTCGGCGCTCCTGCATTTCAATCAGCTCAATTTCGGCGACACCTTCATGAACCGCAATCTCGGCGCCGAGATCATGGTCGGCGTTAACGTCGATAACTTCGCCGTGTACTTCGGCGGAGGGCTGCTCGAGGCGCAAGGCACGTTTATCGCGTCCGAGGGTGGCGTGTGCGGAGAAGACTGCACGACCGACGGCACCGACGAGGAAGTCGACCGTTCGTCGAATACGGTCACGAACTCCGTTCAGGAAACTCATTCGGTGGTGGGATTAAGCATGCACTTCGAAAATCTCTTCGCCGCCGCTCAGGTCGATCGCTATCGCGACGCTGTCTACAGCCTCAAAGTCGGCTTACGTTTCTAAAAGCGGGCCACCCGCCCCAGGCTAATGGTTAATGACAGGTGGCCCAGGGGATTGCTCCCCTTAAATTCGGAATACGGAGTTTGGGATCAGCCCGTAATCGGGCCGGTTAAAAAGCAGAACATACGAGTGAGAGGTTACACCGCCACGCGTTAAGCTTCTAGATTTGATTTATTAATTGTTAGCGAAGTTATTAAACGTTTTGGTAATAAACGTTTTCAATTTGCGGCGTGACCGGAGTGCAATTCGCAACGGATCTCAAGAGTTTGCAGCTCGCTCTCGCCCGCTTGGCCGCCCAGCAAGTCGGTCTCGGTCAGCGAAATTTCCGCCGTTAATTGCATCGGGGTGAGCCCGTCGAAGAATCCGATTACGCCGTTTTGAACCTGCCCGCCGCGCCCGAAGTCGCGCTCGCTGTACAAAAAGGCGTTTTCGGTCTCTCTCAAGCGCAGATGGATCTTTCTCTCGCCCGCCGGTTTGAACCGCGCGCGAACCTCAACGCGTCCCGCGAGGTTTTCACTCGTCATCACGATCTCGCCCAGCTTCGGATCCAGCGCCGGCGAAACCGCGCAGCTCGCGCGCTCGTCCGCGCTCAGGCGATCGGCCGCCTCACGACCCGTAAAGAATCTCTCGGCGACGGGCGTGCGCGAATGGTGGATCTTGGGCTCATCCGGGTCGACGTAGCTCAGGAAGCTGTTGTACGCGGCAAGCATGCGGTCCTCGAGGCGGCCGATGTCCCGGCTGCGGCAAAGGTTCGCGATCTCGATATGCACCAACACGGGTACGACGGTCCGCTGTCCCAGCACGAGGGCAATGTCACGGCAGTGCGAGTTTTCGAGTCCGTTGTTCGATACCAGCCCGATCTCGGATTGCAGATTCAAAATTGCGAGCATCGCGCGGCGAATCTCCAGAATGTCTTTATCGGTCGGCTGCACGATGGAGGGATGAGCGCGGAACCAGTCGCGCACCTTGGTCGCCTCCGAGCGGTCGAAGCCCATCAAGTGCGACGCCTCCATCGAAAGCAAAGCCAAGATTTGGAAGTCCAGGTTTTCGGGAGCGTGCCCGCGCAGGCGCTCGTAGCTGGCGCACACGCTGCCGTCGGCCTTGATACTCATATCACGGGGATCGTTGTTCTGGCCGGGCTTGGTGAACTCACCGGGACACGCGGGCTCTTGAAAGGCGACTTTCATCGTTCGAATTTTTCTAAAGAGCTCGGCCGGATCGCCCTGCGGAAAAAGCCTCGAGAGCAGCGCGCGGGACTCATCGTTGAAAACGACGAACGTCGATTCGTCCGCGAAGCCGCGCGTGGTTTCTTCGGCGGACGTATTCTTCGGCTCGATCTTCTCGTTCAGGAAAACACTCATGCGATGGAAGGCGACGCTCAAGCGGGGAAGCTGGCGCGCGACGGCTTCTTCGACCTGCGCGTGCGAGCTGCGCGGGGTTTCGCCTCCCGAGCTATCGACGCCGCCCATTTGCACGCCGGTGCCGTTCCTCGTCTCATTTCCCGAGCGTTGGCTGCAGGAAGTGATTAAGAGGGTTGCGATAAGCAATCCAATGGTCCAGTTCAGTAGGGCGTACATGCGCCTGAAAGAGTGCAGATTGAGTGCCAGTTTTAATTAGCATTTCTGCTATGAAAACCATTACCATCAAAGGAATATGGCTTCCTCCGTCGACCTCCTCCGCTATGATGACTATAAGGCGTACGTGAAAGACTGGGTCGCCCAGCAACCCAAAGCCGGTTACGGGCAATTCCGCAAGATCGCCACGCACCTCGAAACGTCGACCGTTTTTATCAGCCAGGTTTTCCAGGGTGACCGCGATCTTCAGCCCGAGCAAGCGCAGCCGCTCAGCTCCACGCACTCGACGCCGTTCCACACGCGACCGATGACCATGTCGCAGGCGCCCTCGGCGACCACGTCGTCGGGAGCGCACGCGTCGCACTCGCCGGGGAAGGA
>CAYPFC010000156.1:0-4193 GCA_964409815.1 uncultured Pseudobdellovibrionaceae bacterium | reverse complement strand
GAAATATCTGAATCACATGGACTGGGAGGAGCGCTACTTCCTAAACCTGGTTTACTTAGCGCGGGCCGCGAACAAATCGCTGAAGACATTTCACCAGAAGCAGCTTGCGGAGATTCGCGCGCACGCGCGGTCGCTCAAAGCCCAGTTGAAAAACGAAATCGAGCTGAAGCCCGAGGACCTAGCGCGCTTTCACTCGACTTGGCATTACAGCGGGGTGCGCCTGCTCACTTCAATTCCGGGTCACTCGAAAATTCCGCAGATCGCGGAAAAGCTTAAGCTCGACCCGGCGCTCGTTCGCGAGGTCATCGAGTTCCTCGTCGAAAACGGTTTATGCGTCAAGCAAGGCGATGGTTACTCGATGGGTCCGCAGCGGACGCACCTCCCGTCGGACTCGCCGCTCTTGAAAACCCGCCAGATCAGCTGGAGGTTGAAAGGCTTCGAGCGCATGGGAATTAAGACCGAAGACGATCTGTTCTTCACCGCGCCCATGGCGCTTTCCAAAGCCGCAAAGGATGAGATTCACAATGAACTGAAGAAAATGGTGATCGCCGCGACCGACGTCGCCGCGAAATCCGAATCGGAAGTGCTGAACTGCTTGAACATCGACTGGTTCGAGATCTGATCCCACCGTTGGTCCGGGGGCTGCGCGAACCTAGCTAAATTCTGCACGCCCCGTTCGTGCGACCGCCGTGAAAAAACCGCTCCGGCCCGAGTTTCCTGGCCGAGCTTCGCGTGACGGGTTTACCCTCCGGATTACTAGGAGGATCTTATGAAATTCGTTACGCTCGCACTCGCTGCCTTGTTTTCTTTCCAGCTTCACGCGCTCCAGTTCATGAAATGTGGATCGCGCGAGGGTAAGACCTTCTGGGCCTCGTTCGGTAAGATCGTCAAGTCGGGAGAGACCGAGCCGACCTGGTTCCCGATCGATTTCACCTTGCTCAACGGCGAAAAATCCCTTCAGGATCGAATTTACTTTTACTCGACGAAGGAAGCTCTGAAAGTTCCGCTCGCGGTATCCGCATCCAGCATCGAGCTTTCGTTCGCGGCGCTCGGCCGCGACGGCAAGACTCCGCAGACCGAGCAGTTTCAGTTGAAGCTCTACTCGCCCAAAGACATGACCGGGTTCGTCGGCACGTGGAAGTCCTTCGACCCCGCGAATGATCTCATCGAATCCGTTCAGGTGATGTGCTCGGTACTGTAATTTTGCTCCGCACGCGGTTCGCGTCTCGTCCGCCCGTGAGAGGGCTTGGGTTTGGGAGCGGTCGGCCAGCTTCGGCTCAAGTCGAATTAACTTGAGGTACTTCCGCTGCGAAAGTGATTCGCGATCAAGTCAGAGGTTTGCATGATTCGTTCGATTCGTCGCCCGGACGGCGACGAATGACGCACTCTCAGGGATGGACGGATTTCGGCTTTGGCGCGAAGGGCGCATCGAAGGCGGAACCAACGAGGCCGGCAAGATCTTCGATGACGATCGGGAGGCCCCATGAAATCTAAAGAGTCCGCCGAGCCAAAACGCGCAGATCGTAAAACGCGCGCTCAGGTCGAATATAAGCCGAGTACTTCCGCTGCGGAAGGAAAGCACCAAACACCCTCGGAGTAGACTCGAAACCGCGCTCGGAGGTAATCCCTCCAAAGCGGGCATCAAATCTGCAAAATCACACCGGTGAACTTGCAAATTCAACGGTTTGGGCCCAATCAAAGGCCCATTCGCGGCCGGCTTTGCGCGCCAGGAGACCTTATATGTCACATGTTCTTGCAGTCCTCGCTCTAGCTCTCGCCTGCGCTCCCGCCCTCGCTCAGCCCCGCGTGGATTTATTAAATCCCGACACTTTAAGCCTCCTCGATCAACCCGGCGACTACTCGTTCGCGACGGTGCTCGGTCTTGCCGACGCCGAAAGGGAGTTCACGCGCGAAAGCGCCGCCGAAGTGGGCATGCGCCGCTTGAAATACTTGCGACTGAACGAGCTCGCCCGCCTCAGCACAACTCAGTACAAGCCGATCGCCGACCTGATTCGTTCCGATATCGAAGAGCTAATCGCAAAGTCTGGTGAGAGGATGGCGTACTCAACCGAACAGGCCGAGACTATGGCCAAAGACGGAAAAGTTCCGCGCCACTTCGACTTCTATTGGTTAACGTCGGGACAAGCGGCCTTCCCGCTCGTCGCCGTCGTGAACCGCATCGATAAGCGCGACTTTTACGCCGACACATGCGGCGAGGTACGTTTGATCTACCGACTCTCGTACTACCGCGCCGAAATCCTACAGAATATCGAGGTCGAAAGCCGATCGACGCTGCCGCTATTTCTGAACGTGGTATTCGATTACCCACTCGGCGCCGACGCTTCCTGCGCCGACGTCGCCCGGCTGTGGACCTCGGAAGCCGTCACGAAGCCCGCCGATGCGGCCGCGCTCATCCGCGCGATGAAAGAGGGACCGCTCGCGAAGTCGCGCCTGCGCCTGAAGCAAATCGAACTTAACATGCAGGCCGTGCGCTACCCGTCCGAGCTCAAGAACGACTTTGGCGGGCAAGCTGTTTACCTCATGCGCATCTTCCGCGACCTCGGCGAAAAGATGACACCGATCCCGCTCGAGAACACGTTGAACGTCGCCGCGATTTCGCAGTCGCGCTCGCTGCGTGACGCGCTCATCGCGCAAATCCAAAATCCCGAGAACCTCAAGAAGATCGACAACGGCACGTTCGTCCTCGAAAACACGAATGGCGAGCTGCTCGCCACCCGGGCGCTGTCATTCACGACCGTGGGACGCGCGCGCCTCGGCAACAAGCCGTTCTCGGCGGTGTTCGGAGCGAACGGCGAAGGACTGAAAGACGTCGATATCCGTGGACTGAAATTCGTGAAGTCGACCCTGGGCCTCGTCGAGCGCCTGAACAACACGAGCTGCATGGGCTGCCATCAAACCGGCGGAACCGCGGGCTTCCACCTGCTCGGCCGCGCCGGCGCGCTGAATACCGCGTTCAATCAGGTGATTCTCCCCTTCTCGCCGCACTACCTCGCCGAGCGCACGCGCCGCTCGGGTTACATCGAGGCGCTCGCGAAGAGCCAGGCGGCGAACACGTTCCGCCCGATGTCGTTTTACCCGGTCGCGAGCGGTAGCGACGCGAGCGGCTTGCCGACCTACCGGGCTTCGCGCAAACGTGAGGCGTGTCTCTCGCGCGCGCAAACCGAGTTCGGCGTGACGCTGGCGTGCGCCGCGGGCACGGCCTGTAAACTCACCGCGAAGAACGAAGCCGGCGGCCTGAACATCGGCGAGTGCGTGGAAACCCCGAACGTCACCGCGGGCAACGTCTGCCGTCGCGGCATCATCACGAGCGCTCCGATCCGCCCCGAATTGGGCGACCTCTATAACTTGTTCGCCATCAAAGACAAAATGGACGCCAGCGAGACATTCAACGACCAAGGCGGATGTACCGTGCCCGAGCAAGGCGTTCCGCTCGGCCGAATCTCGCGCCGCTGTCAGGCCGACTCGGATGCGGGCCGCTTGAAGATCGTCGACGCGATGAAAACCGCGGCCGACAAGCCGAAGGAGATGTGCGTGATTCAGGGCGGAGACGTCTTCGACGACTGCGCGAAGTCTTCAAATCCGCCTGAGTGCCTTGTACAGGCCGCGGCGACGATCGCGCGCGCCTTCCTCGATACGTGCTCGGCGCAAGATCCTTGCCGCGAAGATTACATCTGCCAGCAGCTCCCGCGCGAAGTGTCCATGCAATACCAGGGCGAGACCCGCAAGCTCGTCGACGCCCGCATCGCCAAGCTTCAGAGCTTGGGCGTGGGTTTTTGCGTGCCGAACTACTTCGTGTTCAACATGCGCGCCGACGGACACATTCTGCCGGAAGGCCGTATCGAGCAAATTCAAAAAGGGAACTAGCGCTTGTCGATGCGCTCAAGGAGTGAAGTCGTCGAATGGCCGGGATGAAACGGGAGCGACTTCACTTCGCCTCCGCGCGCGAGCACGAACTTGGAGCCGACGATTTGCTCGGGCTTCCAGTCTCCACCCTTACAGAGAACATCCGGCTTAACGGCTTCGATCAGTTCGAGAGGCGTATCTTCGTTAAATAAAACCGCGTAATCGACCGCGCCCAGGGCGGCCCGGCGCTCCCGCTGCTCGTCGGTCAGGCCGTCGTCGCCGCCGGCGTCGACGCCGAGCGCGTAGGCGCTGTGGGTCACCGTGCCGTC
>CAYPFC010000155.1:0-7027 GCA_964409815.1 uncultured Pseudobdellovibrionaceae bacterium | reverse complement strand
AGCCTTCGAGTTTTCCCTGCTCGAATTTGCAGGTCCAAACGGGAAGCGCGCTCATCTGCCGCTCCGGCGCTTAAAGAAGTTCAGGAGAGGGGTGACCAAATCTCCGTCCGTTCGAATGGGTATCATGTCGACTTGGGAGCGGCGAAGCTCGGCCTGGCGCTCGCTCACGAGCGCGTCGACGTACGCCTTGTATTCGCGGCGAAACATCGGCGACGACGTATCGACGCAAACGGTTTCGCCGGTCTCGGGGTCCTCGAAATCGACGAGGCCCATCGCGGGAATCTCGACTTCGAGTTTGTCCTCCAGAACGACGGCGGCCGTGTCGTGCTTTTTGCTCAAGCGGCGAAGGCTGCTTTCGAAACCTTTTCCGATGAAATCGCTGATGACGAAGATGTGCGCTTTTTTCTTCAACGCGCCCTGCAGGTGATCGAGCGCCGCCGCGATATTGGTTCCGCGCGAGGCCGGCTTATGGAAATAAAGATCGCGCAGGATCCGCATCACCTGCCCGCGCCCTTTCTTGGGCGGAACGTAGAGCTCGACTTGATCGGAGAACAAGAGCAATCCGACGGCATCCTTGTTGCCGACGGCGGCGAAACTCAGCAGCGCGGCGACGTGGGCCGCGACCTCTCCCTTGAAATATTCCTTCGAGCCGAAATCCTGGGAACCGCTGATGTCCACGGCGATGATCACCGTCATCTCGCGCTCTTCGTCGTATTTCTTGATGTACGGCTTTCCGGTGCGGGCCATGAGCGACCACGCGATGTTGCGAACGTCGTCGCCGGGCACGTACTCGCGGAACTCGCTGAACGTCATCCCCTGCCCCTTGAACGCCGAATGGTATTCGCCGAGGAACAAGTTGTTCACCCGGCGGCGCGTGGAGATTTCCAGCAGTTTTACTTTTTTGAGTAGCTCTGGGGGCAGGCTCACGGACTACGGTACCTCGACGTGACTCAAAATTTCCTTAATGACGGTGTCGGTGGTTACGTTTTCTGCTTCCGCTTCGTAAGTCAGGATCAAGCGATGACGAAGGACATGATAAGCGATTCCCTTCACGTCGTCGGCGGTGACGTAGCCCCGTCCGCGGATGAACGCGTGCGCCTTCGCCGCGCGGGTGAGCGAGATCGTCGCGCGCGGGCTCGTGCCCACCTGAATCATCGGGACCATTTGAGCGAGCCCGTGCTCTTTCGGCTCGCGCGTGGTCATGACGAGCTCGACGATATAGTTTTTGATTTTCTCGTCGACGTAAATCTTGTCGGCGGTCTCGCGGGCGCGCAGCAGGTCTTCCTTCGAAATCACGGTTTCGATCTGCGGCTGGTTGTCCGTGGTCATGCGGTTCAGAATCTCCATCTCCTCCGCGCGCTTCGGGTAATCCACCATGATCTTGAACATGAAACGGTCCATCTGCGCTTCGGGCAAGGGATAGGTTCCCTCTTGCTCGAGCGGGTTTTGCGTGGCCAGAACGAGGAAGGGCTTTTCCAGAGGGTACGACGTATCGCCGATGGTCACTTGTTTTTCGGCCATCGCCTCGAGCAGCGCCGACTGAACTTTCGCGGGCGCGCGATTGATCTCGTCCGCGAGCACGATGTTGGTGAAAATCGGCCCGCGCTTCGGCGCGAACTCACCCGTCTTGGGATTGAAGATCATCGTGCCGACCAAGTCCGTCGGCAGCAGGTCGGGCGTAAACTGAATGCGCTGAAATCCGAGCGAGATCGCTTTCGATATCGACGAGATCGTCAAAGTTTTCGCGAGACCGGGAACGCCCTCGAGAAGAACGTGGCCGCCCGTGAGCAGGCCCATCATGATCCCCTCGAGCATTTCTTTCTGCCCGACGACGACCTTCGAAACTTCCTTAAGCATGCGCTCGACGAATTGGCTCTCTTTTTTGATTGATTCGTTCAGAGCCATCAAGTTGAAATCCACGGTTGCTGAACTCCTTGTTATTTTTCAGAGTTTCTATTTTAATATGAGAACGAATGCGAAGGCGAGGGTAGATTATTGAAATCCTGGGTGAATCCTAGATGGCGAGCGGCCACGTTCTTCGTCCTGGCGAACGCCGCTTGGATGGCGGCGGCGTGGACATGGACCGAGCGCGAGCAATGGCTGTGGATCACACCGATAGCGCTCAGCATTAATTTCCTTCTTTTGACCTACGACCAGGTGCTCTCTTTCACCTCGATCACGAGCGAGCCGCTCGCGGGCCACGATGCGTGGGGAATATTAAAGACCGTTCATGAATTGAGTGACCGTTTCAAAGTGCCGTCGCCGCGCGTGTTCCTGATTCCGCATCCGTCGGCGCAGGTTTTTGCCTACGCGCGTACTCGCCGTCAAACCCGGCTCTTCGTCAGTCAAGGCGCGCTCGACGTGCTCTCGAAGCGCGAGCTCGAGGCCGTTCTCACTTATCAGATTTTGGCGATGTCGCGGTCGGTGACGGTCGTCAATTACTGGGTCGGCGCGGTCCTGGACCTTTTCTTCCGCGTGGGTCGCGCGGTGGAGAGAGGATTCGCCTTCATATTCGGCTGGTCACCGCCGCTCGCCGCGTGGATCATTCGTCCGGTGCTCTGGATTCTGCAGGCGCTGATGCTGAGCGGGAGAGATTTCGAGCGGCTGGATAAGGAGACTGCGGCCGCGACCGGGCATCCCGAAGCGCTGGCCCGCGCGCTCTGGAAGATGGAAGCTTACGCTCACACGAAGCCTTGGAGCGACGCTTGGGTTTTCGCGCACATGTGCATCGTGAGTCCCTTGAGGCTTCGCATGCAGCCGCCGCTCAAAGGGCGAATCCGTTCGCTCGTTGGGCGTTATCCGCTTTAGTAAACCTAAAACCGGACCCGAACCAATTGACAGTTCGTAGCCCAAGAAGGCAAATTTACCTGCGTCCTCGCGGAGGTAAAAAAGTGTCCACCGATCAAACCCTGCCCTGCAGTTTCTCAACGTTGATTCTTTCGATGGCCTCGAGCGCCGTTCTTTCGCTCGGCCTCGAGAAAAACCCCCAAACCGGCCAATTCGAAAAAGATCTCGACGTCGCGCGCTTCAACATCGACATGCTCGCGCTCCTGAAAGACAAAACCAAAGGCAATCTGACGAAGGAAGAACAAGACTTCCTCGACATGGTCGTCAGCGATCTGCAGATGAAATTCGTCAGCGTCTCGAAGGCCGGTACATGAAATCGATTTTCGCATTTTTCGTAAGCTTCACGGTCGGTTCGCTCCTCTACGCGCAGACACAGATTCCGACGTTCCCGAAACTCAAAGACGGCGACCCGATGCCGGCCGGCCTCTTCGTGAACCTCGCGAAGGCCGTCAATCCCGCGGTCGTGAACATCTTCACGACCTACGGCGCCTCGGACTCGCGCATGCTTCAGGATCCCTACCGCGATCCGTTCTTCGATCTCTTCGAGCAGTTCATGGGCCCGGGCATGCGCCAGCCGCAACAATCCCTCGGAACGGGATTTATCATCCGCGAGGACGGCTTGATCGTGACGAACAACCACGTCGTCGATCGCGCGGACATAATCAAAGTGCAGCTCGAGGAAGGCGCGAAGGAGAGCTTCGAGGCCCGACTCGTCGGAAAGGACGCGCGCACCGACATCGCGCTGATCAAGATCGAAACGAAACGCAAGCTTCCGTTTTTGAAAATGGGCTCGAGCGCCGAAGTCCAAGTCGGCGAATGGGTCGCGGCGTTCGGTAACCCG
Source organism: uncultured Pseudobdellovibrionaceae bacterium (assembly GCA_964409815.1). GTDB lineage: Bacteria > Bdellovibrionota > Bdellovibrionia > Bdellovibrionales > UBA1609 > JALHOQ01. The sequence goes on along the minus strand of CAYPFC010000155.1, from coordinate 3,339 downwards.
TACGGCTACGGTCACACGATGACCAAAGGAATTATCTCGGCCGTCAATCGCGAGATCGACGAGCTCAATCTCTTCCCGTTCATGCAAACCGACGCGAGCATTAACCCCGGGAACTCGGGCGGCCCGCTCGTGAACACGCAAGGCCTCGTCATCGGAGTGAATACGGCGATCGATGCCCGCGCGCAAGGGATCGGCTTCGTGATTCCGATCGACAACGTCAAGAGCATCATCCCCGAGCTCGAGAAATCGGGCTCCATCCAGCGCGGCTTCATCGGCGTGCAGATGACCGATATCGACCCCGAGCGCGCGGCGGCGGCGGGCGTGAAGCACACGGAAGGCGCGCTGATCATGCAGGTGATCCCGGGCCGCGCCGCCGAGAAGGCGGGCCTTCAGCCTTGGGATCTGGTCGTTGAGTTCGACGGCAAGAAAATCACCTCGACGCGCGACCTGAGCAAAGCCGCCGCGACCACTCCCGTCGGCTCCAAAGTTCCGATCAAGGTCATCCGCGACGGAAAGCCGAAAGCGCTGACCCTCACGATGGGTGGAAGCCTCGATCGTCCCGATCCGCGGGGCTCGCGCCGCGGAGGCGGAAAATCGAAAGCTCCGGAAGGCTTGCAATCGGCGCCGTACAATCTCGGATTCTCGATCGTCGAGTACAACGCGCAGATCGCGGACGAGTTCGCGCTGCCGAAATTGCGTCAGCCGCATCCGGTGATCTTCTCGGTGCAGCCGAATTCGGAGGCCGCGCGCTCGGGCCTCGCCCCCGGCGACATCATCATGGACGTCAACCGCCGAGAAGTCGCCAAAGCGCGAGACGTGGTTCGTAACCTCAAAAAGGGAACGATCAACATCCTCAGAGTGTTGAAGCGCGACAGTATGGTCCTCATCTCAATTCGAGCAAACTAGGCTTATTTACAGTCCGGCCGCACGGCAACAAAACCGCGTGGCCACGCCACTCCAGTTCGAAAACGCGTGAACTGGACCTCAAATAGTGTCTCATTCCGAGATAAATGGCTCAGGCCCCCGACGGGAAATGCCGATAAATACTACATGTCGTCACAGGCCGCTGAGCAAACATTCTCTGAATTTCTCTTCCTTGCGGTGCCCACGTCTTCGCTGATTCATCGCAAGACGGCGGTGACCGATTTATTCATCCGTCTTCCGAGCGACCGCATGGTGAAGATCGCGAACAAAGGCGGCGCGATCGACGTTGATCGCATTCAGCGCTTCGGCGACAAGAACGTTCAGTACCTCTACGTTTTCCGCACCGACTTTTCGAACATCGTGAACGACCTCGTGCGCGGCGCCGAAGGGCTCAATCAGCTCTCGCAAGTGCCGTCCGACCTGAAGCTCCAGAAGTTCTTCAACATCGCCGAGACCGTTTATACCGAGCTCCTGCGTTTGCCGATCACGGATGAGTCGCTCGGACGCGCGATTCGCCTCTCCTCCGAAATTTCGACCACATTGAAAGAGAAACCCGACTTCGCGAAGCTCGTGAAGGTTCTTGTGGGAATGGGCGACGAGTTCTCGCGCCATTCGATGGGCGCGGTCGTGATGTCGAATCTTCTCGTCGCGCAGCTCGATTGGACTTCGCCGAAGCTGCTTGAGCCCGTAACTATGGGCGCGTTTTTTCACGACATCGGCTTTAAGGAAATCTCCCCGAGTCTCTGGTTCAAGAACAAAGTCGAAATGACTTCGGACGAGATCCAGGTTTGGGAGACTCACCCGATGATGGGCGTGAAGCTTCTCTCGGCGATCCCGACCGTGACTCCCGAAGTTCTGCGTATCGTTCAAGAGCACCACGAGATTCCGAACGGAACCGGCTTCCCTTCGAAGCTCCGCCTTGATCGCATCTACCCGATGGCGAAAGTCGTCTCGATGGGCAACATGCTCTCGCACGATCTCTTCGACGGCGGCACGAGCGCCACGTTCTCGATGGAAGCGATGGCGCAGAAAATCGAGCACGTCTACTCGGTGATGTACGGAGCCGACCTCTCACGTGCCGCCCGAAAGATCTTCAGAAAAGACGAAAAGTAGTCTCGATCCGGGACTCCTTAATCCACCTTAACTTAAACTAAAGTCCTGGGCTCGCCCTGCCGTTAGTCTGTATGAACGTGTGTATTGCACCCGTGTAGGCTACGTGGAGGTTACGGCAATGAAGATCACCGAAGTGAAGGTCTTTCCCGTGAATGAGGAAAGACTGAAGGCTTACGTTACGATCACGATAGATGGCTGCTTCGTCGTTCGCGACTTGAAGATCATCAAGGGCAACGACGGCTTGTTCGTGGCGATGCCTTCGAAGAAGCGGAAAGACGGCCAGTTCAAGGACATCGCTCACCCGCTGAACCAAGAGACGCGCGCGGAAATCGAGGACGCGGTCTTCGAGGCGTACGAGAAGGAAGTTCAGGCGATGGGAGAGAACCTCGGCGAGATTCGCCGCGGAAGCGGTGGCGGCGGCGGCTCGAGCGGCGGCGACGACTACTAGTCGGCTCCAGAGTCGGCGAACGCACTCTGGAACTTCTCAACCTAAAGGTTGAGAAGTTCGCGAGGGCCATGGCGGCAAGACCGCTGGCCGCGCCGATTTAAGGTATCAGTTTCAGGTTGAAGTTCTTAATCTCCGAGCTCTTCAGGATCAGGAAGTCCATATTCACCGCATAGCCCATCGGCGACGGAAAGAGCGCGAACACCGAGCTCGCCGAGAGCTCGAGCTTCGCTTCGTCGCGAACCGGCTCCTCGTTTAGCGCGAGCATATCCGAAAATCTCCACCGCTTGACCGTGCGCTGGCGCTCGAGGCTGTAGTGTTCCGAGTTCACGAGCGTCCAGCTATTCCCCGTCTTATCCAGGCGCGAGTGCGTGACGTACCGAACTTGTTTCGTCACCTGGCGGGTCGCGATCGTCGCGCCGTCCACGTAGTGAAGCTTCAGAAGATTCCCGTCTTTTTCCAAAACGTGAGGGTCGATCGCCTTCGAGTATTTCACGATGTCGCGATTGTCGATGTCGAGATCGTCGATCACGGATTGCGTGCTGATCTGGAGGAGCGAGATCTTATCTTTGGAAACGACGATCACCTTATCCGCGTCTCCGCGCACGGGCGCGAGCCATTTGATCTCGGTCAGGCCCGTGGCAAACGAAGTATACACCCACTGATCCTGATCCAGAGTTTGCTCGAGGTTCACCACGGCGAGCGACCCGTCCGACATCGCGAGCAGGAGGCGCCCGCTCTCGTCCACGTCCCCGGCCGCGATCGTTTCGGTCGTGCCGAGCAGAGGCCCGCGCATTCCGTGCTTCACGACGCCGCCGGAGGGATTCACTTTTAGAATCCCGACCGACATCGACGAA
>CAYPFC010000154.1:0-7114 GCA_964409815.1 uncultured Pseudobdellovibrionaceae bacterium | reverse complement strand
GCCCTCGAGACCGAGGACATCGGCGAGCCGTCGTTCCGCCGTCGCAGCGCCGTTCGCCCGAATCCGCGCATCGAGTACGCGACCGCATCGAACGGAACCCGACCCGCGCGCCTTGCGACGATGATGGTTTTCGCGCTCTTCTGCCTGAGCGTTTACACCTATCTTTGCAAATTCTATCCCGAAGTCATGGCTCCCGCGATCAAGCAAACCGAGCCGTACCTCGGCGCGTACTACGATCTCGTTCTTCCGGGCCGCACGCCCGCGAATCTCGGCGGCCAGTCTCCGACGACGAAGCCCCATGCGACCGCGGACCAGCGTCCCACTTCGCCGGATCCGTTCGCGGCCTCACCGTCGGCGGTGATGGTCACGAGCAATCCATCGGGCGCCGAGATCTGGCTCGACGGCACCAACACCGGTAAGACGACGCCGCAGATGATTCACGTACCGACCGACAAGCCCTTCACGATCACGCTGCGCAAGCGCGGATTCGACGAGTACCGCCGCGCCGATGTCACGCGCGAGGCGCTCGGCCACAAAATGGATGCCGTGCTCGAGAAGATGTATGTCGGTTACCTCGACGTCGAGATCTTCCCGCCCCAGGAAGCGATCCTTTTCATCAACGGCAAACAAGTGGCCATGCAGAAAACGATCGCCCGCGACGTCATCATTCCGGCCAACCGTCCGATCAAAGTCCGCGCCGAGAGCAAAAACGGCGAGACCTCCGAGGAAGTCGTCATTCTCGTTCCGCTCGGAGATAAAAGAACTCTGAAGCTGAACCCGCGTAAAAACGCCAGGGTTCCCTCCGGCACCCCAAATCAGTAGACCCCGTTTTTAGCCCGTGATAGTTCCTGGGCCGTGCAAGAACGTACGCCCATTACCCATTATCTTCTGGATGCCGTCCAGCGTCCCGCGACGTGGATCGCGATCCGCTATAAGCGTCACAAGAATTGGCTCGAGCTCACTTGGGCGGATTATTACCGCTCGTGCGAGGCCGTAGGATTGGCGCTGCTCGCGAGCGGCGTGAAAGCCGGAGACCGCGTGGCCGTGTTGTCGAACACGCGCTGGGAGTGGGCGGCGTGCGACTTCGGAATTCTGGGAGTGGGCGCGGTCACCGTTCCGATCTATCAGAGCAATCGCGCCGAAGAAGTCGAATTCGTTCTCAACAATTCGGAAGCGAAGGTTCTGATTCTCGAGGACCAAGCGCAGCTGCGCAAGTGGGAGCAAATCGCCAAGCGCTGCAAGTCGGTCGAGACCGTCGTCTGCATCCACCCGCCCACCGAGCTCCCCCCGACCGTGCAATCGTGGGACGACTTCCTCAACAAAGGCATCGAGAAGTTCAAGGACCAACCCGAGGAATTCGCGAATCGCATCCGCAAGAACAAGCTCGAGGACCTCGCGTCGATCGTTTATACCTCGGGCACTACCGGAGAGCCTAAGGGCGCGATGCTCACGCACACGCAAATCATCAGCGAAGTCGAGGACGCGCTGAAGGCGTTTCCGATCTCGCAACGCGACTCCACGCTTTGCTTCTTGCCGTTCGCGCACGTACTCGGCCGCGTGGAGCTCTGGCTTCACACGTACGTGGGCTTCACGCTCAATTTCGCCGAAAGCATCGATCGCCTGAAAAGCAACCTCGCGGAAACCAAGCCCACCGTGATCATCGGCGTCCCGCGTATCTTCGAGAAAATCTACGCCGGGCTCTTGACCCAGATCGAAGGACACGCCTGGCGCAAGCGCGTCTTCGAGTGGCTCAACTCGGGCGGCGGCGGGCTTTTCAACCGGCAGCTCGCCGACGTTCTGCTCTTCCGCAAGCTGCGCGAAGGGCTTGGAGGCCGCCTACGCTTCGTGGTCAGCGGCGGCGCCGCGCTCGAGCCGAAGCTCGCCGAGTTCTTTCATAAGGCGGGCTTGCTGATTCTGGAAGGCTACGGTCTCACCGAAACCACGGCCGCGATCACGTGCAACACTCCGGGAAGCTACCAGTTCGGAACCGTCGGCCGCCCGATGACCGACGTCGAAATCAAGATCGCAGCGGACGGCGAGATCCTCGTGAAGAGCGATAAGGTCATGAAGGGCTACTACAAAGACGAAGCCTCCACCGAGCAAGTCATTCAGAACGGCTACTTCCACACCGGTGACGTGGGCGAGTTCACGAAGGATGGATTCTTAAGAATCACGGATCGCAAAAAGGATTTGATCAAAACGAGCGGGGGAAAGTACGTGGCCCCGCAAAAGCTCGAAGGTCTGCTGAAGACCGTGCCGCTCATTTCGCACGCGCTCATTCACGGCGATCGCCGCAAGTACGTCGTCGCGCTGATCACACTCAATGAGCCGTACGCGAAGACGCTCGCGAAAGAGAACGGCTGGACGTACCGCGACCTCAAGGCGCTCTCGCAGCTTCCCGAGATCCGCGAGAACGTCCGCAAGGCCGTGGCACAGGTCAACACGCAGCTCGCATCTTACGAAACGATTAAGAACTTCGCGATTCTCCCCGAGGACTTCACCATCGAGCGTGGCGAGCTCACGCCCAGCCTGAAGATCAAGCGCCGGGTCTGCGACGAGCGTTACAAAGACGTGCTGGAAGGTCTGTATTAAGCCGATATCGGCTTAGAGAAAATTCAGATAAAACTTAAGCGTCATTCCGAAGTACAGGCCGCCCAGATCCATCGAGCGGTCCGTGCCGTCGTGATTGCGCACGATATCGCCCTCGGCGACGCCGCCCGGTGAAACGATGTTGTTCGCCGGCGCCTTGTACTTGAGCTCTTTCGTCCTCAAGTAGCGGTAGCCGACGTCGAGCGAGAGCGTGGAGTTGTCGACGAACGTCGTTTCGATTCCCGTCAGGACGTGGAACGAAGTGCTCGTGCCTTCGATCTTCTCGTTGAAGTCGGTGACGCCGCCGAGCTCGGACGTTCCAGTCGCGGTCATCGTGTAGCGGTTCTCGATGGTGATGTTGGCGTAGCCCATGCCCGCGCCCATGTACATCTTCGTCGCGCCCGAAGTCGCGTAGGCGTACTCGAAGGTGAAGTTCGGGTTAAAAATAAAAACGTTGGAGTCGAGCTCGAAGCGCTCCGTGCCGCTCGAGTTCGTGCCCTTCGCGTCCTTCACCGGCCGGTGCTGAATCACTTCCGCGCCCATTCTCAAATTCAAATTCGAGCCGAAGCCGATCTGAAAGCCGAGCTCTCCGCCGTAGCTGAATTTCGTTTCGCCATCGACCGAGGTGTCTTGTCCGCTCGAGTTTCCGAACGGCTCTTGCCCGACGGCGCTCAATCCACCGATGCCCCGCATGTAGGCCGCGAGGCTCGTATCTTTAAAATCGAAGATACGGGCGTGAGCCGTCGTCGAGGCCGTCAGCAATGCGAGAGCGAGGAGGGTCGAGCGCAACAGGGATTATCCCTTCCTGTGGGCGGGAGCGCGCGCGGACGTCACGGGTTTCAGGTCCATGACCACGCGGGCGGGCTTCTTTTTATCGAGAAGCTGAAAGACCTCGAGGCGCACGGGTCGCTTGAGATCGAGAACCATCGTCGCGCCCTTGTCCTCGGGGTCGAACGAAAGCGCCACGCTCTGAACATACGGGCTCTTCGAGAACAGCGTCTTCAATTGCGCTTCCGTCACGCGCGAGAACTTCAGCTGCGCGAGATCGAGAACGATGCGTTTGGAGCCGCTATCCACGCTGACCTGGTAAAACGGCATCTCGCGGCTGGATCTCTCGTCCTTATCACCGAGGTCTAAAATCACGCGCTCGATTTGCGCCTTTTTCGAATGCGTCCGGCGCACGCCGAGGAGCGCGGAACCCTGCCCGGATTTTCCGCCGACGAAAACGCCATCCGACATATAGGAGTTCTTCTTTTGATTGAGCGTCTTCTTATAGGGGGTCGCGGCCCATCCTTCGCTCACGAAACACAGCGCGATCATCAGGCCAAAAATTCGAACCATAAAACACCCCCTGTTTATTAGAATGCATAACCCGGTCAGTCGGTTCAACGATTCGGCTAGGACCGGACCTAAGCCCCGCCAGCGGCGCCGGGCACCCCCTATATATAGGAGGAGATAAGAGGACAATTTGCGCGCGGCCCATAGGAATTGAACAGTTTAAATGTAAGTATTTGAAATTAATAGTGTATTCAATAAATTAGCAGGAATTATGGCCCCCAGAAGAGCCGCCCCCTCTCCCCCGAACGCCAATTTACGGCGTTTTTAGCCCTCAGGATGCCCTATATTTTTTACACGGCTTGGCATGGCTCTTGGAATAGACCCTATGTGAGAGCCCACAAGGCTCAATGGTTTAACTAACTAAATTAGGGAGGGAGTTTCGCATGAAACCCTTTAACTTTTTGGCAAAGGTCGGAATGGTTGCGGTGCTCGCAATCGGACTTTCTGCCTGCGGTAAAAAGAAGAATGGGAGTTCAGCGCCTGCAGCATCGACTCCCGGAAGCACTTGCACCTGGAACGGCTACCAGTATGTGAACACGGGAACGAACACTCCGTGTAACAATACGACTGGACAGACGTGCCCGGCAAACGGTCAGTACACGGACCAATACGGAATCGTACGTACGTGCACTCCCGGTCAGGCGATCAACAACACGTTGCCGCCGCCGAACAACAACTATCCGTGGAACAACGGATATCAGTACGGTGGTTGCAGCCAGTATGAATATCAGTATGGCGTTCCGTACGTACCGGTTTACATGCACCAGTACGGTCAGTACATGTGCGTCCGCTTTGACCTCCTCTACGGTCAACAGCAGAACCAGTACTACTACAACTACGGTTACGACTACTACTACGCATACCCGCCCTACAGCGGTAACAACTGCGGCAACCAGATCAACTTCGGTGGCCAGTGGGGTTACGTAGGACTCTGCTTCTAAGCTGAGTTCTAAAGAGCTACGCAACGCGATACGCAAGAGCCGCTGTGAAAGGCGGCTCTTGTCATTTTGGGGGAGGCTCTCGAAACGGCCCCCTATATCCGGCGGGCTCTCGAAACGGCGGCCTATAGCCGGCGGCGTTTTGCATTTACGGGGCGTCACGTGTTACATCCAGACGATGAATCCTCTCCTCAAGCCTTCCACGCTTAAGAATGCCGCCGTCCCCTTCCACCAGCTGAAGCCCGAGCACTTCGTCGAGGCTCTGGATCACTCGATCGCCGTCGGTCGCGAGGCCCTCCGCCAGATCAAGTCGCGGACGCCGTCGTTCGACAATACGTTCCGCGGCCTCGAGTCTTCGACCGAGGAAATGGAATTCGTGTTCACGCTTTATAACAATCTGGTCGGCGCGCACTCGAGCGACGAGCTGCAAGCGCTCGCGGGCGAGATGGGACCCAAGGTCGCCGCCTTCGCGAACGATATCCTTCTCGACCCGGAGCTCTTCGCCCAGGTAAAGGCGGTTTACAACGATCGTCACAAGCTCGCGCTGAACGCCGAGCAGATTCAGCTCGTTGAGAAAATCCACCGCGACTTCGAGCGCTCGGGCGCCGGTTTGAACGAGCAGCAAAAGACGCGTCTGCGCGAGATCGACGAAAAGCTGTCGCAGCTGAGCCCGAAGTTCCGCGAGAACACGCTCAAGGCCACGAACGATTTCGAAATGTGGATCGATAAGGAATCGGATCTCTCGGGCCTTCCGCCCACGGCGCGCGCGATGGCGAAGGAGGCCGCGATCGAAAAGGGTCAGCCCGAGAAATGGCTGTTCACGCTGCACATGCCGTTCTTCTTCCCGTTCGTGCGTTTCTCGGATCGCCGCGAGCTGCGTGAAAAGATCACGAAAGCTTACAGCTCGCGCGCCTTCGGCGGAAAGTACGACAACCAGGCGGTGGTGATTGAGATCGTCACTCTGATGAAAGAGAAAGCGCAGCTCCTCGGCGCTTCAACTTACGCCGAGTACGCCCTGCAACTGCGCATGGCCGAGACTCCCGAGCAGGTCATGACATTCCTGAATCGCCTGCTCGCGGCCGCCAAGCCCGCCGCCGAGCGCGAAGTGCGCGAAGTACAGGAGTTCGCGAAGTCCATGGGCGGCCCCGACCAAATCGAAGCCTGGGACTTTTGGTATTACTCTGAAAAACTCAAAGAAAAGAAATACTCCTTCGACGAAGAGACGCTACGCCCGTACTTCAAGCTCGAAAACGTCTTGAACGGCGTCTTCGAGCACGCACGCCGCCTTTTCGGCCTGAAGTTCGTACTTTCGAACGAGTATCCCGTTTATCACGAAGACGTTCAGGTCTTCGAGGTTTACAAGGAAAAGCCCGAAAAAGAGTTCATCGGCCTGTTCTATGCCGACTTCTTCCCGCGCGCCTCGAAATCACAAGGCGCGTGGATGACGAATTTCTACGAACAGGGATATTTCCGCGGTAAAAAGGTGCGCCCGCACGTCAGCATCGTGTGCAATTTCACGAAGCCCACCGCCGAGCAGCCGTCGCTGTTGAGCTTTGACGAAGTGCTGACGTTGTTCCACGAATTCGGCCATGCCTTGCACTCTTTGCTCTCGCAGGTGGAATTCCGCTCTCTGGCCGGCACGAACGTCTTCCTCGATTTCGTCGAGTTGCCCTCGCAGATCCTGGAAAATTGGGCCGAGGAGGAAGAGTCGCTGAAGCTCTTCGCCGTCCACTATAAGACCGGCGAGTTGATCCCGATGGAGCTGATCGAGCGTCTCAAGAGCGCGCAGAAATTCCAGGTCGGCTATGCGACCGTCCGCCAGTTGAACTTCGCGTTCCTGGATATGGCCTGGTACACGAATCCACCGACCACGGTCGCCGATTTCGACAAATTCGAGGCTCAAGTCACCGAGCGCACGCGCCTCTTGCCGCGCGTTCCCGGAACCAACATTTCCGCGGCTTTCGCGCATATTTTTGGTGGCGGTTACGCTTCCGGCTACTACAGTTACAAATGGGCCGAGGCTCTCGACGCCGACGCCTTCGAGCTGTTTAAGGAGCGCGGGATCTTCGATTTAAGCGTTGCCGAACAGTTTGAGCAGTTTATTCTTTCCAAAGGGGGGAGCGATCATCCCATGCGCCTCTACGAGCAGTTTCGTGGACGCGCACCCGATCCGGAAGCCTTGCTCCGGAGAGATGGTTTGCTCTAGATTTTAAAGAATGCCGACAGCTTCAAACCGTGGTGTGAAACTC
>CAYPFC010000153.1:6490-7185 GCA_964409815.1 uncultured Pseudobdellovibrionaceae bacterium | reverse complement strand
ATGAGTCGATCGAGGATGATCGAGACCGCGGATCGGACCGAGAGATGGCGGAAATCATCCTTAGAAGCCCCTTTAAGGGGGGCTAATAGCATATCCGCCTGTTTGAGGATGCTTTCGTGAAGTCCGAAGCCGGTTCCGAAGACCAATAAAACAGGTCGGCCATCCCCTTCCCAGATGGTTTTCCGAAGGTCGGCATAGCTCACGCGGGGAATGCCGAGCTCCCGGGCGGAGGTCGCCACCACGAGGGGCTTTACGGGAAAAGACTTGATCACGTCCTCCAGAGTTTCGGCGAGCTCCACCATTCCCAGCGCCGTTTGGCGGGAGGGGTTGTACTCCGCGCCCGTCCCGAGGCGCCAATGCTCGAGCACGCGCGAGACGAAGCTCAACTGCTCCTTCAGGCGATTGACGATGAAATATTTTTCGACGCCGTAGGTGCGCGAGGCGCGGGCGATGTCGTGGATGTCGAAGTTCGTGACGTTGGTGACGACGATGTTCTTCGCGCGATCGAAGACGGGCCAGTGAATGAGGGCGACGTGAAGCTCGGCTCTCGGCATACTCAGCGCTCTCCCAGCTGCGCGAGATCCGCGCGCGAAAGCCCCAGGGCAATGAGCTCAGGGTCGCTCAATGCGCCGACGATCTTCAAGGATTTCTCGACGTCGAAGTTTTCCGGCAAAAGGTCCGGCCGGAGAAGCAAG
>CAYPFC010000153.1:1213-6480 GCA_964409815.1 uncultured Pseudobdellovibrionaceae bacterium | reverse complement strand
CCTCACTCACCGCCTTTTCGAACTCGGCAATGCGCGCGTGATGGCCGCTCAAAAGCGGCTCGGGCACCGGAAGACCGCCGACCTCGCGGGGACGAGTGAATTGCGGGCACTCAAGCCGCCCCTCGCGGCCGAAACTGTCGTTGCGCGCGGATTTCTCATTGCCCAAAGTTCCCGGCAGCAGGCGCACGACGGATTCGATCACGGCGAGCGCGGCAACTTCACCGCCGTTCAAAATAAAGTCGCCCAAAGAAATTTCGTCATGCGCGTACAGTACGCGAAAGCGCTGATCGATTCCCGCGTAGCGTCCGCAGACCAAGGCGCGGTGACCGCCCTCTCGAGCCCAAGCTTCGGCTTCGCCTTGCGACCACGGGCGGCCCTGAGGCGACAGCACAACGACCTTCACGCCGTCCCCTAAAGACTCGACGGCCTTCTGCAAGGGCTCCACTTTCATGACCATGCCGTCGCCGCCGCCGAAGGCGCGATCATCGACCGTCTGGTGGACGTCGGAGGTGAACTGACGAGGATTCAAAGTCTCGATCTCGACTCCGCCGCGCTCGCGGGCCTGGCCGAGGAGGCCGGCACCGATGAAGGCGTCGATGAGTTGCGGGAACAGTGTGACAACCGTGAATTTCATGCTTCGTTCATCGCTAATCCGCGATAGCGCGGATAGCGATTAATCCTCTTCGAGATTTATCAATCCCGGTGGAAGATCCATGGTGATTTGTTTTTTGTCAAAATCAATAAAGACGAGAAAGGCGTCGACCAAGGGAACGAGGGCCTCGCCCCCGCCCGCGAGCTCGAGATTGAGTAAATCTTGCGGACCATTCGAGGAAAAACCTCTCACCCGCCCCAGAACCAAACCGTTTTTGTCGACCACTTCGAACCCCAGGATTTGCTTCAGGTACACGGATTTGCCGGGCTCGGCTTCGAGGAGGTTTTCGTCGATGTACACGCTCGACTTCGCGAGTTCCTCGGCGCGGTTGCGATCGGTGACGCCCAAGAGCTTCACGATCCAGCCGTCCTTATGGGGGGACATGCTTACGATTTTAAATTCTTCGAGGGAGGTTCCGCCCTTGGGGAGGAGCGCCAGCGTGTCGACGTCCTCCGCCCAGTCGGCGCGATCGGCATTCGTGCGGAGGAATAATTCTCCGCGGATGCCGTGCGCCGACTTAATCCAGCCGACGTTGTAATAGCCGGTAAATACGGGAGGAGAAAAAGAGTTACGCATGGAGCGAGCAGTACGGCCTTGTTTACCGATCACTTTGCCCAAGTCTTCCTTGGCGACCTTCAATTCCACGACAGTCGTCTGTTCACCCACAACTTCGTTAACTTCGACTTCGTCGGGCTTGTCGACGAGCGACTTTGCCATGAATTCGACGAGATCTTTGAGTGAAGACGGATCCATTTGTCACCTCTATGCTGATGCTGAGACTGAAGATAGACTCACAGTTTAGTCTATCTTAAACCGGATTGTAAATTATTTTGCGCCTTGGAATTTGCGAATCAGGCTGCGCATGCGCTCCGAGGGTTGAGCACCCTTGGCGATCCAAGCATTCACCTTTTCCATGTCGCAGGTGAATTCTTTTTCATCTCCTTGCGGAGTGGGATTGTAGTTTCCCAAAACTTCGATGAACTTTCCGTTCAACCAACGGCGCGAATCGGCCACTGTGATTCTGTACTTAGGGCTGTGCTTTTTTCCGAATCTTGCAAGTCGAATCACGACCATTACTCAAACCTCTCGTAGTTCCAGTTCAACACGCGTATGCATGTAAAGAGACTAGGAATTACAACGCTTTTTCGGCCCGCGCAAGAAAAATGACCCCGCTTTAGAAAAGGCCACGTCCCCCGCGCCCCATACCCATCTTCATCATTTGCGACATCATCTTTTGCGCCTGAGTGAATTGCGTAACGAGTTTGTTGACGTCTTTGACCTCGGTCCCGGAGCCGTTGGCGATCCGTAACCTCCTTGAACCATTTAAGATCTTCGGATTCCCGCGCTCTTCGAGGGTCATCGAGCGGATGATCGCTTCAATTTTCTTAACTTCTTTATCCGGCGGGGCCATGTCCTTCATTTGTTTGGTCAGATTCCCCATACCCGGGATCATCTTCATAATGCTCTCGAGGCCGCCCATCTTCTTCATCATTTGAAGCTGAGAGAGGAAATCGTCGAGCGTAAAGGCGCCCTTCGCGACCTTGCGGGCCGACTCGCGGGCGGTCTTCTCGTCGATGACCTCGGTCGCTTTCTCAACGAGCGACATGACGTCTCCCATTCCGAGAATGCGTCCAGCAAGACGATCCGGGTGGAAAACCTCGAGGTTGCCGACCTTTTCGCCGACGCCAAGGAACTTGATCGCGACCCCCGTCGCCGCACGAATGCTGAGTGCCGCGCCTCCGCGCGCGTCCCCGTCCACTTTAGTAAGGATAAGTCCGGTGAGTCCGAGTTGCTGGTGAAAGCCCTCCGCGACTTGAACCGACTGCTGGCCGAGCATTGCGTCGGCCACGAGCAACACTTCGTTCGGCGGCCAGATATTTTTAAGATTTCTTAACTCCGTCATCAGCGCCTCGTCGATTTGCAGGCGACCGGCGGTATCTACGATTACGACGTCGATCATTTCGTCCTTCGCCCAAGCTTGCGCCTTGCGGACGATGTCCTCGGGTTTCTCGCCGACGGCCGTCGGGAAAACAGGTATGCCGTTCGATTTCGCGAGCACGGTGAGCTGCTCGACCGCCGCCGGTCGATAGATATCGGCCGGGACCAGACCCGGTTTTTTCTGAAGCTTTTGGCGAATGAAAAGCGAGAGCTTCGCGGCGGTCGTCGTCTTACCGACCCCCTGAAGTCCGACGAGCAAGATGACCGCGGGGGCTCCGCGTACGTCGATCTCCTGAGCTTCTTTCCCGAGCGTGTTGACGAGCTCGTCGTGCACGATTTTGACGAACTGTTGGCCGGCGGTGAGAGATTGCAGAACGTCTTGGCCGAGCGCCTTTTGTTTCACCTGATCGAGGAAGGACTTAACGACTTTGAAATTCACGTCGGCCTCAAGGAGGCTTAAGCGGATCTCCTTGATCGCCTCGTCGATGTTCGACTCGGTGATCTTCGCCTGCCCGCGGACTTTGCGGAGCGTGTTGGTCAGCTTGTCGGATAAATTCTCAAACACTTACCACCTCAAGAAACTGCCTTTGTGGACGCTTCTCACCGCGAACAATCCGCTAACAACGACCGCGGCGAGCGCGACGACGAACGCTCGGCCCGGGCTGACGTCGCTGACGCCCAGTATTCCGTAGCGGACCCCGTTGATCATGTAAAGCAGAGGATTGCCGAGCGACACCGATTTCCAAAAACCCGGTAGATGCTCAACGGAAAAGAACACTCCGCCGAGGTAAATCAGCGGGAGGAGCACGAAGCCCCCCACCGCGCTCATCTGGTCGAACGAGCGCGCCCAGAACGCGACCGAGATCCCGATGTTCGAGAACGTCACCGCCCCGAGCGTGAGGAAGAGAATCAACAGGAGTGGGTGGGCGACGCCGAGGAACTCTCCATAAACGAAGTAGTAGCTGAGCGTGCCGACGACGAAGGTGATCGCGCCGACCATGAGCCCGCGCACGAGCGCCGCGAGGCTCAAGGCCGCGATGATCTGCGACGAGTTGAACGGCGCGGCTTTCAGATCCTCGAGGTCGCCGCTGAACTTGGACGAGATGATCGAGCTCGAGGAGTTCTGAAACGCGTTGTTCAGGCAACCCATCATGACAAGACCGGGGATGAGGAACGCGAGGTACGAAATTCCTCCCTCGAGCTGGATCTGGCGGCCGAGGCTCACGCCGAAGATCATCAGATAGAGCGCGCCGGTCACGATCGGCGTGACCACGGTTTGCGCGACGACTTTCATGAAGCGCATGATCTCGCGGCGGAAAAGCGTATAGAACGGGAGCCAGGTGAAGTTCGGCGTTGATGTGGGGGTCATGTGGCGTCCTTGGTGAGTATGACGAAAACATCCTCGAGCGAGCCTTCGGAAACCTGCACGTCACGCAGTTGATCGGCGGAGATGCGCGTCTCTTGCAAAAGTTGTCCGAGCGATTTTTCCATCGGCACGAGGAAGTCCCAGTCGTTGCCGTGGCCCTTGACGAGCTCTTCGTGCTTGAGGTCATCGATCGGATTCATCAGGGTGAGATGCATTTTCTTTCGGCTCCACTTGGCGACCAGCGTGCGCGTGCGGTCTAGAGCCTTGATCTCTCCCCGATTGATGATGGCGACGCGGTCGCAGAGGCGTTCGGCTTCCTCGAGGTAGTGCGTGGTGAGGAGAATGCTGACGCCCGAGCGTTTTTGTTCTTCGACGAAGTCCCAGAGTTTGCGGCGCAGATCGACGTCGACGCCGGCGGTGGGCTCGTCGAGCAGCAAGAGTCCCGGAGAGTGGATGAGCGCTTTCGCGATCATGAGCCGGCGTTTCATTCCGCCGCTGAGCTGTTTGACCTTTTTCTTCCGGTGCTCGAAGAGCCCGAGTCCGTCAAGCAGGTAGCCGATGCGGTCTTTCGGATTGCGGATGCCGAAGTAGCCCGCTTGGAAACCAAGTATCTCCTCGACGTCGAAGTAACCGTGGTTGATGATCTCCTGCGGGCACCATCCGAGTTGCATCTTGGCGGCGCGCGCGTCGCTGGCGACGTCATGCCCGAAGACCTTAACGCAGCCCGATGTGGCCTTTTCCAGTGTGACCGTGATCGAGATGAGCGAGGTTTTTCCGGCGCCGTTTGGTCCGAGGAGCCCGAAGACTTCTCCCCTTTTCACTTCGAAGCTGATGCCTTTAAGGGCCTGGACCGGCCCGTAATGTTTCACTACGGATTCGACGCTGAGGGCGGGTGATACGTTCTGGGTCATAGGACCTGGAAATTACACCCTTCTTTGGTCCAGGCCAAGGCCTGAAGCACTCGATTCCTTTAAAAAATATCCGATAAGAAATGGATGGAATTATCGGCCCACGAGTTCGTTCCCATTCCCATTTCGGAGTTCGTCAACGGCGTGCTCATTCCCGTGGACCTGCACGTGCGCTTGGGCGAAGAGAAATTCGTGTTGGTCGGTAAAGCCGGCACGCAGTCCAACGTCGACCAGTTTAGAAACTACCAGAACAAAGAAGTCTCGTACCTCTGGGTGCGCAAGAAAGAATATTACAAGCTCGCGCACCAAAATATCTCGATGGCCGGAATTGCGCTTTCGAAAAAGGACTTGAGCGGAAAGCAGAAGACGACGCTGGTGACGCACGCGGCGCGCTCGATGTTCC
>CAYPFC010000153.1:0-1203 GCA_964409815.1 uncultured Pseudobdellovibrionaceae bacterium | reverse complement strand
CGCCAATTGGATCACTTGGGCTTCGATCTCGATTCGTACAACAACGCCAAGCAAATCACCGAAGCCGTCGTCGGCCTGGTGGAGAGTCACAAGACGCTGACGGATCTGTTCGCTTCGCTCGCGCAGGTCGGAGATCAAATGCTCTCGCATGCCGTCGCGGTTTCGTCTTTGAGCGTTCTGATCGGCGGCGGCCTGGGATACGAAAAGAAGACGACGCTCGAGAAGCTCGCGATGGGCGGACTCCTACATGACATCGGCCTGAAAGCGTTGCCTCCGGAGCTTTTGAAGAAGCCTCTTGCGACGATGACGACCGACGAAATTCAAGTTTATGAGACTCACGCGTACAAGGGCATGCAGATGCTGCAGAGCTTGGGCATCGTCCCCGACGACATCGTATCGATCGTATACGAGCATCACGAGAACGCCATCGGCCAGGGTTATCCGCAGCGTATGCGCGACGTGAAAATGCATCCGCTCGCGAAAGTCGTCGCATTGGCGGATGCGTACGCCGATTTGATTTTGCCGAATATCAACTGCCCGATGCCGAAGAATCCCCGCGAAGCTCTGATGTACATGGAGCACACGCTCGGAATTCCGTTTAACCGCGAAGCCTTCCGCGCCTTAAAGCGCATCATCGAAGGCGAGAAGAAAGCCGCTTAAGACTACTGCCCCCGCACCACGAGAATACTGTTCACCAATTGGGTGTGAACGCCTTTATGAAAGGCTCCCCGATAAGTGCCGTCCGTTCCGATTACCTGCAGGGAATCCGTCGAATCCGAGGCGATGAGTAAATCCCCGTTTGGCAATTCGGCCATCGCCGTCGGCGTCCCGATCGTGGCCGGACTGTTGAAAATCGAGGTGCTTCCCGTCAAAGTCTGACTGGCCCGATAGATATTGTTGTTCGTACCGACCCAGTAGAGGTTTCCGTCGGAATGGTTGATGATGTCGTTCGCGTTCGAGGGAAGTCCCGCGATGGGAGAACATGCCGAAGCGGTCGTCGGTCCGATCGTGTAGCGAAGGGCCGTCGTCGTGCCCGATTGAACGGCGATGAGGTCGCCGTTGTTGTTCACTACGAGCGCGCGCAAACTCGCCGGAGCCCCGCAGGGCGCGAGGGCGCCGGTTAAAAATGGGTTTCCGGAAACGGGAATCCGCTCGCCGGTGATTGAAAATCGCTCGATCGCGGTGTTGCTCTCGATGATGAAA
>CAYPFC010000152.1:0-7188 GCA_964409815.1 uncultured Pseudobdellovibrionaceae bacterium | reverse complement strand
CGGCGCGGTCTTCTCCGACGGCTCCTTCTGCTACATCCCGAAGGGTGTGCGCTGTCCGCTGGATCTTTCGACGTATTTTAGAATCAACGCGCAGGAGACCGGACAGTTCGAGCGCACCTTGTTGATCGCCGACGAAGGCTCGTTTGTGAACTACCTCGAAGGCTGCACGGCGCCCCAGCGCGACGAAAACCAATTGCACGCGGCGGTTGTCGAGCTCGTCGCGATGAACGACGCCGAGATCCGCTACTCGACGGTTCAGAACTGGTACACGGGCGATCGCGAGGGCCGCGGGGGCATTTACAACTTCGTCACGAAGCGCGGAAAGGCCTTGGGCCGCAACTCGAAGATCTCGTGGACGCAAGTGGAAGCCGGCTCGGCGATCACGTGGAAATATCCTTCGTGCATCTTGCAAGGCGAGAACTCGGTCGGCGCTTTCTACTCGGTCGCTTTGACCCACGACAAAATGCAGGCCGACACGGGCACGAAGATGATCCACATCGGAAAAAACACGCGCTCGACGATCGTGTCGAAGGGAATCTCGACCGGGGACTCGGTGAACTCGTACCGTGGGTTGGTGAAGATCATGCCGACGGCGACGGGCGCGCGTAATTTCTCTCAGTGCGACTCGATGCTCGTCGGCGACCGCAGCGGCGCGAACACGTTCCCTTACATCGAAGTGAAGAATCATTCGGCGGTCGTGGAGCACGAGGCGTCCACCTCTCGCATCAGTGAAGACCAGTTGTTCTATTTGAAGTCGCGCGGGCTTTCCCAGGAAGAGGCGATCGCGCTCTTGGTGAATGGATTTTGTAAGGACGTATTTAAACAGCTTCCCCTCGAGTTTTCCGTCGAGGCGGTCAAGCTCATCGAGATGAAACTCGAGAACAGTATTGGATGAGTATGCTTAAGGTACACGATCTGAGATGCAAAATTGACGGGCAAGAGGTCTTGAAGGGTCTCAACCTCGAGATCAAGGCGGGCGAAGTGCACGCGATCATGGGCCCGAACGGCTCGGGGAAATCGACGCTTTCAAAAGTGATCGCCGGCCACCCGGATTACGAAGTCACCGGCGGCGGCGTCGAGTTCGAAGTGAACTTTCGGCCGCGCGATCTTTTGGCGATGGAGCCGGACGAGCGCGCGCGCGAGGGCGTGTTCCTCGCGTTCCAATATCCGGTGGAGGTTCCCGGCGTCTCGAATATGGTTTTCCTGCGCGCCTCCTTCAATGCGATTTGCCGCGCCCAGGGCGCCGAGGAAATGGGCGAGGAGGAGTTCCGCAAGTTTGTCGCGAAAAAGGCTGAGCTCGTCGATTTGAACCCGTCCTTTTTAGAGCGCGCCGTGAACGAAGGATTTTCGGGCGGCGAGAAGAAGCGAAACGAGATCCTGCAGATGGCGGTCTTGTCTCCGCGCCTGGCGATTTTGGACGAGACCGACTCGGGTCTGGACATCGATTCTTTGCGCGTGGTCGCCGAGGGCGTGAACAAGCTGCGCTCGAAGAACAACGCGATTTTGATGATCACGCACTACCAGCGTTTGCTCGATTACATCGTTCCGGACTTCGTGCACGTGTTGCACGCGGGCCGCATTGTTCAGTCGGGCGATAAGACGCTGGCGATGAAGCTGGAAAAACAAGGATACGACTGGCTCGTGAAGCAGTAACGAAGGAAGCGATGAATTTTAGCGAAGGCCTCGAGGCACAATATAAAGACGCGTTGATCAAGTCGGAAGGCGCCGAGGAGCGCGCGTTCCGCGAGCACGCGTGGGCGCAGTTCGCGCGCCTGGGGCTTCCCGATCGCAAGAACGAGGCGTGGAAGTACTCGTCGATCGCGGGGCTCACGCGCTCGGCGTGGCCTCTCGCGCCGGCCTCGCTCGACATTCCCGATTCCGCGCTTGAGCTGATCTCAAAGTGGAAGGCGCGCTTTGAGGTGCTGATCGTGATCAACGGCGAGCCGCGGGGGATGGCGCCGGAGGGCGTTTCGGTTTTGAATTTTTCAACGCGCGACCGCATCGAGTATGAAGACGGATGGATCGGGCTTTCGGCCGCGCTGGCGCGACCGGGGTTCGAGCTCCGCGTGGGTCGCAACGTGAAGCTCGAGCGGCCCTTGTTGGTGGCGCATGTTCAGACCGGGGAGCGCGCGCTTTCGCCGTCTCTCCACCGCGTTCTCATCGCCGATGGAGCCAGCGCCGAGATCGCCGAAGTCTTCCTGGGCGAGTCCGCCGATTATTTTAGAAGCACGATTACCGTGGCCGACCTCGGCGCGGGCGCGCGGCTCGAGTGGCTGCGCGTGCAGTATGAGGACTCGGCCGCGAACCATTTCAGCGAAACTCAGTGTCAGCTAGGCGAGGGCGCGAAGCTCTTTCAGGCGCAGATTAACGGGGGCGCGGCCTGGAGCCGCTCGACGTTGCGTGCGGAGATTCACGGCGAAGGAGCCGAAGCGCACATCGGCGGCTTGACGTTCGCGCGCTCCGCGCAGCACTGCGATCAGCGCGTGGAGATTCGGCACTTGGCGCCGAACACCGTTTCGCAGCAGCTCTTCAAGGGTGTATTGAAAGATCGCGCGCGCGGCGTGCTGAACGGAAAGATCTATATCGCCAAAGGCGCGCAGAAAGTTCTGTCGAGCCAGTTGAATCACAATCTGTTGCTCACGCCGATGGCCGAGGCGGATACGAAGCCGGAGCTCGAAATCTTCGCGGACGACGTGAAGGCGAATCACGGCGCGAGCGTGGGTAAGCTGGACGAGGACAAGGTGTTTTATTTGATGAGCCGGGGAATCACGCGTGCGGACGCGCGCCACATGCTGGCCGAGGCGTTCGTCGCCGACGTGCTGATGAAGATTCCAGGAGCGGCGTCGCGGGCCTTGGCCGAGGCGAGCGTCGCGCGAATTCTGCCGGATTTTGCCGGCGAGATGGAAGCGAGCGTATGAGTTTGGACGTAAGAAATCAGTTTCCGCAATTGAGCACCGAGGTTCGCGGCAAGCGGCTCGTGTACCTTGATAGCGGGGCCACGACGTTGAAGCCCGAATCGGTGATTCGCGCGATCGACGAGCATTTGCGCTCGGGTGTCGCCAACGTTCACCGGGGCGCGCATTTTCTGAGCGACCGCGCGACGGAGCGGTTCGAGGCGGTTCGCGAGAAGGCGCGTGCGTTCGTCGGGGCGGATTCGCGGTCGGAAATTATTTTTACACGCGGGACGACGGAAAGCTTGAATCTGATCGCGCGTTCTCTGGGCAGCGTGGTCCTGAACGAGGGCGACGAAATCATACTCAGCCAAATGGAACATCATTCGAATATCGTGCCGTGGCAGATGATCGCGCGCGAGCGGAAGGCGCGGATTCAGTTCATTCGAGTGACGGACGATGGACAGCTCGACGAAGAAGATTTCTTAAGCAAGCTTTCCGCGCGAGTGAAGATTCTGAGCCTCGTGCATTTGTCGAACGCGCTCGGCACGTTGAATCCGGTGGCGAAGTTCTTTAAGGCCGCGCGCGCGGTCGGGGCGTACACGGTACTCGATGCCGCGCAATCGGCCTCGGTCGCGAGGCTCGACGTGAAGGCGATTGGCTGCGATTTTCTGGCGCTCTCGGCGCACAAGATGTTCGGGCCCACGGGAGTGGGAATTCTTTACGGTCGCGAGGAGCTCCTGCACAAGATGCCGCCGTATCAGGGCGGTGGGTCGATGATCTCGGAAGTTCGCGAGGACGGTGTCGATTTTCTGGCTCCGCCCCATCGTTTCGAGGCGGGGACGCCGCCGATTGCGGAGGTCATGGGCTTCGGCGCGGCGATGGATTTTGTATTGAGTTTGGGTTTCGATAAAATCGCCGCGCACGAGCGCGAGCTCATGAGAATGATCGAGGAAGGGCTCGAGGGGATCGAGGGCGTTCGCCGAATCGGTACGGCGCCCGAGCGCGGACACGTGCTTTCGTTCCTCCTCGGTAAGCATCATCCGTCGGATGTTGGCGCGATTCTGGACGAGCAGGGCGTGGCGGTGCGTTCGGGTCATCATTGTTGCCAGCCGTTGATGCGCCGATTTGGTATTCCGGGTACGGTTCGCGCATCGTTCTCCGTATACAACTCCGAAGAGGACGTGCGCGATTTCTTGCGCGGCCTCGCTAAAGCGAAGGAATTGCTGTCATGAATTCAACGATGGATGAAAACGATCTTCTGGTCCGTACGCTTCCGACGCCGAATCCGTTCGCGTTGAAGTTCGTGATCAATGCGCCCTTCAAAGAGGAAGGCAAGGCGACGTTCAACTCGCCGCTCGAGGCCGCCGAGCTTCCGCTTGTGCAGGATCTGTTCGCGATTCCCGGCGTGAAGCAGGTGCATTTGTTCCAAAACACGCTCACCGTTACGCACTCCGGAGAGCTCGAGTACGATCAAGTTTCCGATCAGGCGACGAGCGTGATCAAAACGCGTTACCCGATTCATAATCCGAAGTTCGGCGAGCCCGCCAAGACCGCGCGCGCGTACACGTCCGCGACCGCGCAGCATACGGACCCGGTCCTGATTCAAGTCGAAGAGATCTTGGATCGAACGATCCGTCCCGGTTTGCAGGCCGACGGCGGTGACATCGAAGTGGTAGGCTTAGAGAACAACGAGCTCAAGATTATTTATCAAGGTGCTTGCGGCGGATGTCCGTCGGCGATGATGGGAACGCTCGATGCGATCCAGGGAATCTTGCGCCACGAGCTCGGCAACGAGAACTTGAGCGTCATTCCGGTTTAGATGCCAGGACCATTTTCCGGGTTACGACGCGTTGTCGAGGTTTGGCCAAGCCCATTCGGTCGTTATTGCGAGATCAATCGGTCTCCCTTCCACTGATTATGGACGCGGCAGAGACATCTGAGATTGGCATACGTACTCCGCCCTCCCGCGCTTAAGGGAACGATATGATCCAGCTCCACTTGATACGTGCTTGCGCATATCTTTCCCTTCTCGGTCTGAAACTGGCAGCGTCCGCGATCGCGGTGAAAGACGGCGCGCCGAAGCCGAATCGAAATGCGGTCGATTGGCACGGAATTCTCGTAACGCAGAGTTTCGATCCCGGGATCGAAGCTTCGCGTTAGGTCCTTTCGTTTGAGAAAGAACTCCGAGAGTTGATCGATGGCCGCGGCGGTATCCCGAAGAGGACCTTTGTGCGCGAGAATGTCTTTAGCGGCCTCGAGCCGCCGGTGTTGTTCGGGAAGTAAACATACCGTGATGACGACGGAGCCGTCCGCGCGCGCTTGGCGAGTCTCCTCAAATTTAAAGTTGGCTTCGGGAATCGAAGTTGCAATCAGTTTCTGGGCTTCTCGCCGGGAGCAGCCGGTAACGAGCTCAACGAGCTCGCGCTTTTCATCGCGGGTGATTCTCTTTCCCGAAGATTTTTGCTTGGCTCGCAGCGCGACCGACACGTCTGTCATAGTCGAAAGGGTCAGATCGCCATTTTGAACACCCTCCTTGATTTCCGGAAGCGAGTGCATCAACCGCGAGGATTGAACGCGGCGGTAAGCTTCGTTCTCCGAGTATCCCAGACCCTGAGTGAGGTAGCCGAACAAACTCGTGAAGCCTTCGCCGATATAAAGACGTCGGCGTTCGACCTCGGATAAGTGCTCAAGGAAATCCGCGAGGCGTTCATCCTCATCCTTCTTGAACGATTTCAATTTGGCTAAGAGTTGCTCGTTGCTCAGTTCGCGTACCGACATGCCGGTAGGGAATGCAAACTCGCATGCCGGCTGGGAAGATAATTGCTACGTGGACGGGGGAAAGGGGGTCCTAATCACGGACACGGACACGGACACGGACACGCACGCCAACGTGCGGGAGATTCACCCAAACCTAGTGATGAATCTTCTGCTCGTGCTTGGCCGCGTGCTCTTCGGTCGACTTGAGCAGCTCTTTGCGCGAGGACTCGAGCAGCTTCTCGGTCAGCGTGTTGTACTGGGCCGTATTGCCGAACTTCTGTGTGCCGGCGGCGCCGTTCACCTGAAGGTGCACGCGCTCGTTGGAATCGCTAACGTGACGAAGGGTCACCTGAACCTCAAAAGGCTTATCCGGAGTTAATGAAGCAATCTCTCCCGAAGCCTCGCCATTCACCAGCTCCACGCCTTCCGGCAAGAGCCATTTGAATTCCACGTTTTCAGACGGCGATGCGCTGACAACGACTCCCTTTAAAACAAAAATATCTCCGGCGGCGGGAGCCGTGCCGACGAGCTCGATCGACGAGTTCAGAGGACCGCTTAGCTTGTGCGTGTGCTTATGTGCGGGAGCTTTTTCAGGAGAGGGAATCGGCGGCTTCTTCGATTTCGCGGCCGCGAGCGAAGCGGGCCCACGTCCCGCCATTTGCGACGCGGCCGAAACCTTCGCGTCTTCGGCGCGATTCGCGGCGAAGGCGATGGCCATCACGAAGATAAACATTACTGCACTATGCTTGCCGGACATTGTTCCACCGTATTCAATTTAATTTTGTAATTCGTATTCCCAGCGGCCGTTAAGCCCCCGCCAGTGTAGGCATTGACATTGATCAGATAGTTGCCAGCCGACAAACTCACGGTGATGGACTCGGTTTCGGTGTCTGTCGGATCCCCGTCGGGATCGAGACGGCTATATCCAATCATGTCCGAGGAATTTCCGAACCGGGCGCTCTCGTTGTACAAGAACAGATCCAGATCGGCTTCCGTTCCAGAGTCATCGGCATCCTCGTACGTTAACTCAAGAGTGTACGTGCCCGCCGATGCGATTTTCAGATGGTAAAAGTCGTTGTTCAGAAACAGGTGCGAGCCCGAAAGCGAGGTCGAAGTGTCTTCGGCCTGGGGATCGATCACGTAAGTGCAAGTCCCGCTCGAAACGACGTACCGAGCATACTCCTCAGTATCGGCATCGTGACGATTCCCCGCCCGCAACTGCGACCAGTCCGAGGCCGTGGTGTCGCCACCCAAAGGATTGGTGCGCATGAATTCCTGGCCGAGATGCAAATGACCCACGTTACGAAACGCGTCGTCGGTGTCGCGGAAGCCGTTCGCCGACTTCGTCAACGAGGCCCAGATCTCGCTGAACTTACCCGTGATATTGTCCAAGCTGCCCGAAGCCGAAGTGTGATTTATATTTTCCAAGACGGTGTTGTCGATCGCGTCCCAAAGAATGCGCGCGACCGAGAACTCGCGGAAGTTGCCCTCGCCCAAAGACTGCGGCGTATCCTTTCCATTGGTCGACGCCAGCGTG
>CAYPFC010000151.1:0-7217 GCA_964409815.1 uncultured Pseudobdellovibrionaceae bacterium | reverse complement strand
AAGCGCTCCGCCCGTCGCGCAAGGCATGCTCCGCCGCGCGGAGATCGAAGTTTCCGACTTCGCGAATAACTGGCCGGCGATTCGCGACAAGATCGTCGCGCTGGGCGGAAAGAATTCCGGAAGCTCCGAGCTGGGTTGGTTGCGCCGCCCGGATCAGTCGTACTTCCATTTTTCTCTACCTGAGTCCAACTTCACGGAGCTCGAAATGTTCCTCGGGACCTTTGGTCCAGTCCGGTTCGAGATCGAGAAGGTCCCCCGAGTGATGCCAGAAGGGCAAATCCGCATTATCCTTACAGTGAAGGATGCGGCACCCGATGAAGGTTCGACAGAGGCCCCGTAAATCATTGCGCACAATTTTGATTCTTTGGCTCCTGATTTTTTCGGTGGTGCCGCTCGCGTTCATTACCGGATATTCGCTCGTGAAGTACGAGCAAGCGATCGATCAAGAGCTCTCCACGCGCTTGCACGGCAACGCGCGCGAGATCAGCACGATCCTCGGTGAATTTCAAAATGGACTCGTCGACGAAAGCAAACAAATCGCGGGAGACCGCGCGCTCGTGTACTTCCTGGCGTCGAACAAGATCGATCAGGCGCGCGAAGGCCTGAAGCGTTGGTTCAAGGGCGCGTTCGCCCACCGCATTTGGGTCTTCAATCGCGACGCGCGGCTCGAAATCGCGCTCTACAAGGACGAAAAGGGTCAGGTGCAGCGGCGCGAGAACCTCGAGTCCGTCGTCGAGCTCAACGAGCCTTTGCTGAACGCGATGAAGGGCAAAGACTCCATGTACGTCGTGGACTTCGCCAGCGAGAACAAGAACTCGCACCTTGAGCTTTCGGTCTTTACGAAGGTGTATGGCGCCGGCGGAAAACTCGTTGGCTACATGGAAGAGGCGATCACGATCGACGAGCAGATGCTATCGAGCATGCGCAACCGTCTGAGCGCCGAGATCTTCTTCTACCAGCCCGACAATCCGACGATCGTCGCGACCCACGAGGACCTTGCGCTCTATAAAACCGAAACTTTCGCGCCGCACCTTCGCGACGGTGGCACGTTCGAGATGAATATTCGCCAGAACCCGTATCGCCTCATGCTGCGCGAGCTGAAATGGGGAGACGCGACCTTCGTGATGGGCCTCGGCGTATCGAAGAGCGCCGCGACGGAGGTTCTGAAAAACGTGAAGACGGCGTTCTTTACGGTCGTCGGATTTATCGTGTTCCTGTTGATCGTGTTGAGCTTGATCGCCTCGCGCGTGTTGCTCAAACCGATCTACGAAGTGCTGAATGCGCTTCAAGAAGCGGATTTCGATAAGGGCCTGCTCGAAGTGCCCACGACGAACGAAACCGAGCTCGGGCTTCTCGCCGAAGGGTTCAACGATCTTTCGCGCAGGACTTACGATTCGCAAAAAGCCTTGAAGGGCAAGATCCAGGAGCTCGAGAGCGCGAACAACGAGATCCGCGATACGCAAGCGAAGCTCGTGCACACCGCGAAGATGGCGAGCCTCGGTCAACTCGTGGCCGGCGTCGCTCATGAGCTGAACAACCCGATCGGTTTTATTTACTCGAACATGACTCACCTCCGTGACTACTCGAACAAGCTCATCCATCTGATCGAGGTCGCCGAGGATGAGCCCGACAAACTCGAAAAGGAAAAGAAGAAGGCGGACCTCGAATACATTGTGACCGATCTGCCGAAGCTCATCGCTTCGTGCGAGGACGGCGCCCGTCGAACGCGCGACATCGTTTTGGGTCTAAGAAACTTCTCGCGTTTGGAAGAAGCGCAGGTGAAGCAGGTCGACCTCCACGAGGGGCTCGAGAACACGCTCCACTTGCTGACCGGCGAGCTCAAGAACCGCATCAAAGTGCACAAGCATTTCGGAAAGATCCCGAAGGTGAATTGCTATCCGAGTCAGTTGAATCAAGTGTTCATGAATGTTCTTTCAAACGCCGCTCAGGCGATCGAAAGCGAAGGCGAGATTCACATCTCCACCGCGAAGTTGAGCGGCGATCGTGTCGAAGTCAGCATTCGCGATACGGGTAAGGGCATGAACAAGGCGACGCTCGAAAAAATCTTCGATCCCTTCTTCACGACGAAGGGCCTCGGTAGTGGAACCGGTTTGGGATTGAGCATTTCATACGGCGTGATTCAAAAGCACGGCGGAGACATTCAAGTCACGTCGGAACCGGGCAAAGGCACCGAATTCAAAATCATTCTGCCCGTTCACGGGCCCGCGGAAATGAAAAAGCCCGCCGGTTAGAGCGGGCTTCGTCGAACTAGTTCGCGACGCAGGTGACGTCGCCGTTGATCGGGTAGTCGCCGCCGCTGTTTTTCAAGTTGCCGGTCGTAACTTGCTTGAGCGAAGTGCCGACTTTCAAGAACTCGAGGTTCATGGTCAGGTCGCCGAAGTAGCTTCCGCCGTTGTAGTACTTGCCGAGCATCTGAGCCTTCAGAGTGGTGGCATCATCGCACCAAGCGCGGAACGTGCCCTCTTTCAGAGTCTCGTCTTCCGGGACCGGGTATGCGACATTGTCGGCGCGGATTTCGGTGCCGTTGTAGTTGAACACGTTCACGCCGTCGACGACGGTTTGAGTGACGGTGGCGACTTCAGTCGTTCCGTCCGAGAAAGTGCAAGTGTAGGTGCCGGCGAGCTGCGGACAAGCATAGGCTTGAGCCGAAAAGAGAAGCGCGATAGCGGCTAATTTACGCATATATTAATTCCCCCCTGTGGAAATATGTAAGGGCTATAAAATCCCCCGGGGGCACTCAAGTCAAAATCGCGACCCCCATTGAAAACGTTTCGCTCATTCTGAAATTGTCTGTCTCAGAATGTGGAGAGTGACGCGCGGCCCAGTATATCGATGGATCGAACACGATCCATTTTCCTCTCGAAAAGTTGCCCTTTTTTTGCGCAAATCGTGAATGCGAAATCTTCGTTTCATTCGAGGATCGCCACTGTGCACAAGCGCGTGAACGCTCTTCGTCTCATGTCTCACGAGCCGTCAGCCCACCGACAGGTGACCAAGGAGTCTACGTCTCAAACTGAGAAAGGCCCTAATTTCGCGGCTGAACTCGAATCTAGGCGGGCCGCCGTGGCCTCTGCCTTGCTCTACTTAATCTTGTAATTGGGGGTTTATTTATGGGCCAAGAAGGCGGCATTAAAATCAGAACGCTTCCTAGAGGCGGCGAAGCCAGGGCACAGAAGCCGGCGGCGACGAGCGCGCCTCCGCGCTGGATCGTCTATGTGGGAACGACCTCCTGCTTGCTTCTCATCGCTTCCCTGTATTTTCCCAATTTGAGAATCACCGAAGGCGGTCCCGCGGCTCATAAGCGCGAGCTCTCGTCGCAACACGCGAAGCCTGCCGCGAAGGCCGCGCAGCCCGAGCGAAGCTACGACTCGGTCAACCGTCACCTCCAAGAGGCTACGGCGAAAACCGAGATGATGATTCGCGCCCGTGAGCTTGAAAACCTGAGCATCCAGAGCGGCAATCTCGAACTGCCCGACGACTCTTATGCCGGCACGGACAGCGAGCACTTGGGCCTGGGCGTTCAGTTCGACCAGGAGAACAGCGCCGAGCGCGTGTACGCCGACCTCAACGAGGACGCTCCGAGCAGCTACGCCAGCACTTTGCCTGAGGATATGATCAACTCGCGCCTCGCGAACCGTCGCTGGGTGAACGAGCTTGAGCGCGCCGAGCGCGTTCAGTTCGTGCGCAATTTCATCCGCTCGGCGGCCGAGCGCGGTTACGAAGTTCAGATCGACGCGAATCTCGTGGTCGTCGGAGTGAAGAAGATCAATCGCACTCAGAAAGTCTCGATCAACTCGGTTCTCGATACTCTCGCCCAAAAGGGCCGGTAAGCTTTCTTTCCTCGAGGAAGCTGAAGTACCGGCTTCCTTTTCCCAAGATCAAATGATCGACGATCGGTATCTGCATGAGCTCCGCCGAGGTCAGCAGGCGCTTCGTCAGCGCGATGTCCTCGGCCGACGGGCGGACGCTACCGGACGGATGATTGTGCGCGACCACGAGGCTCGAGGCGTTGTGTAAGACGGCGAAGCGAAACACGTCGCGCGGGTGAAACGGACACTGGTCGACCGTACCTCGGAACAGGCAAGCCGCCGCGGTCACTTTTTTGTCGGCATTAAGGGCCGCGGCCCAGAACTCCTCGACCTCCGAACAAAGTCTGGTTTTGAAAAAGCGAAACGCCGTCTTAGGTGTGGTGATTTTCATACATACCCTCACGCACCGCTCAGGGTGCAAATACGGTGAGAGGTGCAAGCTGCGGGCCCGTACGAATGCACTTTCCAATTGCCCGCTCTAGGCGGTCCCCCTAGAATGAAGAGGCTTTGGAGGCAAAATACCATGATGATTAAAAGAATTTTAATTTCTGCTGGATTGGTGTGTGCGGTTGGATTGGTGAGCGGTTGCGGTTCGCGACAGTTCACGAAAGGCCAATACGACGAGAACGTCGAAGATACGAATCTCCTGAACGACAAGTGGTCCGAATCGGACATGCAAGCGGCAGTGAGAGATCTCGTCGCGAGCGCGACCGGCCATCCCGCGATCTCGGCCGCGAAACGCCCGCCGATCGTCATGGTTACTCGCTTGCAGAACAAGACGAGCGAGCACGTCGACACTCAAAGCATCACCGACATGTTCCAGGTTGAGCTCATGAGAAGCGGCAAAGTGACGTTCGTGGATAAAGCCGCCCGCGAAGACATCGCCGAAGAGTACGACTACCAGGGCTCGGGCATGGTCGAGCGCGAGTCGCAGAAGAAAAAAGGCGGTCAGGTCGGCGCGGATTTCATTATGAACGGTCGCCTTGACTCGATCGTTCAGGAAGTCGGAAAAGACAAAACTGTTTATTACAAACTGACGATGAATCTTACGAACTTGAAGACCGGCCTCATTCAGTGGACGGATCACAAGCAGTTGCGTAAGCAGTTCAAGAAGAAGCGCGTCGGAATGTAGTGGGGTTCCGTGCAGCCGAATCGTTTGTCGCTGAACATTCGAATTCTGACGATAGGGCTGGTGATACCAGCCCTATTCGCTTGTGCGACCTACCAGTCGAAGCTGGGCGGGTTCACGACCTCATTGCGCCAAGGTAAAGCCGCGGAAGCCGCGAGCGAGATCAAAGAGAAGGCGTTTGCCGACAGTGACGACCAAGTCGTTTATCTGTTCGAGTACGGTACGGCCGCGCAAATCGCCCGCAACTACAAAGACAGCAATACGGCGTTCTTAAAGGCGGAAGACCTTACGGAAGTGAAGGACTATCATTCACTGTCTCGCGTGACGGGTTCGCTGCTTCTGAACGAGGGCATGGTTCAATACAAGGGCGACGATTTCGAGAAGGTTTTGATTAATGCGTTTCTCGCGATCAATTTCCTGATGATGGGCGATCCCGAAGCCGCTCAGGTCGAGACACGCAAGCTGAACGACAAGCTCTACAAATATAAATTCGAGGCGAAGAAAAATTACCAACAGAATCCGTTCGCTTTCTATCTCTCAGCCATGATTGGGAGGACGCGCGCAACTGGGATAGCGCGTACATCGATTTCAAAAAGGCGTACGACGTGAATCCGTCGATTCCCTATTTGCGCGAGGATTTGATTCGCGCGGCCCAGAATGCCCGTCGCGACGAGGAGGTCGCGAAGTGGAAGAAGATGTGGCCTTCCGAAAAGGTCGCGGATTTGAAAAACAACGGCGAGCTCGTGTTGATCTTCCAGCAGGGCTGGGGGCCGGTGAAGAAACCGCACCCGAATTTCCCGCGCGTACCGAAATTGTATCCGACGTATTCGCGAACCACCGGTGCGCGTTTGGAGATCGAGGGCGGCCCGAAAGAGAAGGCGCAGGAGATCGTCGATGTGACCGAGGTTGCGATCAAGCAGCTGGACGAGCAGTACGCCGGAATTATCGGAATGCGGGTTGCGGGAATCGCGACGAAGGCGGTCGTGAGCGATCAGATTCGGCAAAAGAACCAGTTGCTCGGGGATCTTGCGTGGATTGCTTCGAACGTCGCGGACCAAGCGGATTTGCGGCAGTGGCTAAGTTTGCCGTCTTCGTTTCAAGTCGCAAAGGTGCGGCTGAAGCCCGGGAACTACAAGGCGCGCGTCGTGGGGCTCGATGTTGGTGGAAGGCCGACCGGCGAAGAGAGCGACTGGGCGGAGCTCAAGGTCGTCGCGCGTAAGAAGACTTTCATGAACTGGCGGAGCCTCCAGTAATCCGGTTTTACGTCAACCGTAACTGTTAACGGTTAACCGAAACCTAAAACCGAACCCACTCCATAGCTTCCACCTATCGCAAGGATATCGACTTCAAATTTTAATTAATACCTCAAGACCGTTACTGTCTCCGCATTAAAGGGGGGATGGGACATGGGATGCACGACTCTCGCGGTTCAAAGCTCAACACTCGAAGAGCGGATACTCGCTCTCGTCTATGCACATTCCAACAGTTATACGCCGGAAATCCTGCCCCTCAGCCACTCGGAAAATCTGCGCAAGGTCCAAAGTTTCGTCCTGCGCGGAGAGCCGATCCATTTCGTCCTTCCTGCGTATCCAGCAAAATCGCCCAACCGCCGCAAAACTTTGGGTCCTTTGCCGGACCTGGCGGACCTCGAGGGTCTTCGTACCTTACAGAACCTCACGGCCTCCATACGCTCGATCTATTCGCCGGGCGCGGAGATTCGGATTTGTTCCGACGGTCGCGTCTTCGCCGACGTCGTTCAGGTCAGCGACCTCGACGTCGAGAACTACAAGCGCGGCATCGAGCGTATGATCGCCTGGTACGGCTTGAGCTCGCTTTCGACTTTTCACCTCGAGAACGTTTTTGGATCCTTGTCCTTTGCGAATATGCGCGCGCGTTTGATTCGCGAGTACGCGGAATCCGTGGAGTCCTTGCGCTCGCGCGTACCTGAGGATCCCGCGCTTCGCCTGATGTTCAACGGTATTCACCGCTTCTTGTTCGAAGACCAAGTGGCGCTCACGCCCGAGCTCAGCCGCGAGAAAGCGCGTTCCCGCTCGAAAATCGCGGCTTACGAGTGCATCCGGCGCAGCAACGCCTGGAGCCGTCTGGTCGAGAGCGAATTTCCGCGCGCGCTTCGTCTTTCGATTCATCCCCAGCTGCCCTCGTCGAGCAAGCTCGGTATTCAGCTCGTCGCGGCCGCGAATAATTGGGCGACGCCGTGGCATAACGTCCTCGTCACCGACGGCTTGAAGAAGCTCTTG
>CAYPFC010000150.1:0-7264 GCA_964409815.1 uncultured Pseudobdellovibrionaceae bacterium | reverse complement strand
GGAGCTCAGCAAGCCGGTCTATGAGTTCTCGGCGAGCGCGGAGCGCATCGACGACTGGTACGCGCGCGCGACCCTGACGCCGCCTAAAACCGCTTTTCCCGCGCTCGACGTACCTGCGCTCATCGCGCAAGTGCGCGCCGAGTTTGACAAGATGGTCATGGGACCCAAGAGCGTCGATGCCGGGCTCACCCCGAAATTCTGGAGCCGTATCGAGCGTCAGTTATTTTCCGAAGATTGCGCGATTCGAGCGGTCGCGCTTTAACGAGCTGACGCGCGCTTGCCGCGCGAGCGCTTTTTGCCTTTTTCCCAAAACTCGCCTTCGACGACCTTGAATTTCATCTTCGCGGCCGAAGTCGCCGCGCCGAAATTTCCGCCTCCGACCGCGCCGCCGCCGCCCCCGAAGGTAGGCGGTGGGGGCCCGGGCATGGTGCCGGGACCGCCGGGTGAGCTCGAGCCTCCGGGAGGAGGCGGGGGTGGGGGACGAAAGCCTTCGTCTCCCATTTCCATCAAGTCTTCTTCCATGTCGTCGAAGTCCGCGGCGTTGTCGATCGGCGGTGGACCCGGCGGGCGGCCGGTGTCTTGCGCGAACAGCGGTGCGGCCGAAAGAAGTATCAAAATAAGAAGAAGCGTGCGCGGTTTCATCTCCTTTATTTATCGGCAAGATTCAGATTAAGACAAGTCCTCGACGTACGTCCCGCGTGTGAATTCACCCTTAGTCTAGACCTTTCATTAAATATAAATATTTGCGAGCGGAGGGACGAAAAGAAGCACATGGGTGCACCGGCAAAGAAATTAAATTGGGATCTTGAGCAGATCATCGAGGAATTAAAAAGTTTTCCTCTGCTCGAAGGCTTTCCCGAAAATCTGATTCATCAGCTTGCCGGCGCGAGTAAGATCGCTCAGATTCCGCAGGGCAACGAGATCCTCGGACAGGGTCACCTCAACGATCAGCTTTATTTCTTAAGCAGCGGTCAGGTCGGCGTCTACGTCGATGGCGCGCGCGTCTCGAAAATGCAGCACAAAGGCGATCTGCTCGGCGAAATGAGCGTGATCACCAATAAACCCGCGGGCGCGACGATCTCGGCCGAGACCGATGTGACTCTCGTTTGCGTGGACTCGCGCGTGTTCCTGGATATGAAGGGACCGCAGCGCGATCTTTACACTTCGATTCTCTACCGCATTTACGCGATGGTCTTGGCTGATAAGCTGGCCGCGACGAACCAAAAGGCGAAGCACTTCGAGGCGCTCAACGCCAAGCTAACGTCGCTGCAGTGGGATCTTGAAGAGGCGAATCGCACTCTCGAGAAGAAGGTCGAAGACCGTACGCAGAAACTCGAGCAGCAGAAAGCCGAGCTTATGGCCGGTAAGAACAGGCTCGAAGACCTGATCAACTCGAAGAAATTCGTTTTTCAGAAATTGAGCGAGTTCCACGACAATCACCTTTTGCCGTTGAAGTCGTTCTTAGATGGTTTCCGTCAGAATGGAAGCGAGGATCCCGTCATCAGCGACGCGCGCGCGACAGTATTCGAAGTGCAACAGATGCTCGGCCCGCTCACCGATCAGTATTCGAGCGAGCAGGCGATCCAGTCGAAGAAAGTTCTATTGTGCGAAAGCAATAAGAAGCAACAGATCATCGCGAAGATGGCGCTTGGCGGAACGGGCGTATTGCTCGATATCGTTTCGAATATTGAAGAAGGCAAAGCGAAGATCGAGGCGGGGCACTACGACCTCGTCATGATCGATACCGTGATGCTTGAGCTCGGGAATCTTGCCACGCAGAAGAATCCGAACGTGCACCTGGTGCTCGTGACGTCGGATATCGTCCCGAATTACCTGCCGGAGCTGCGTAAGCTCTCGGCGACTCCCCACATCGTTTCGCGCAACGAAGAAGACCGTACGTTCACGATCAAGAATATTCTCACCACCGTCATCAAGCTCTTAGGCCGCGATCTTTTCGGCTTAGAAAAATATATGGCGCTGGGTGTGGATATTCAGAGCGAGATGGTCGTGGGCAGCGCGCACCGCGCGGACGTTATCGCGAAAGTCGATGCCTACTTCGAGAAGCTCGGCGTTCGCCGCTCCAATCGTGATCGCATGAAAACCGTTTTGGAAGAGATGCTGATGAACGCGGTGTACGACGCTCCCGTCGACGCCACGGGAAAGCATATTTACAATCACCTTCCGCGTACGACCGAGATCACGTTGAAGCCGCAAGAGCAAGCGCTCGTTCGTTTCGCGACCGACGGCATGATTGTCGCGATTTCCGTTCAAGACCCGTTCGGCAGCCTGAAAGGCAGTACGCTTTTGAAGTATCTTGAGCACAACTACGCAGGCACGTCGGCCGAGCTTAACGAGCGCGAAGGCAAGGGCGGCGCGGGTCGCGGCCTCCACCAGATCGTCGAAAACTCGGATCTCGTGGTCTTTAACGTCGATCCGGGCAAGAAGACCGAGGCCATTGCTCTGTTCAACGTCGAGGCCAAAGAGGCCATCAATCAGACGCCGACGTTCCAT
Source organism: uncultured Pseudobdellovibrionaceae bacterium (assembly GCA_964409815.1). GTDB lineage: Bacteria > Bdellovibrionota > Bdellovibrionia > Bdellovibrionales > UBA1609 > JALHOQ01. Next base: position 4,753 of record CAYPFC010000150.1, on the reverse strand, counting down.
TTCTTCGAAAAGCGCTAGGCTAAGCACCCGTAATCAGGGCGGTATTTTTCATTTGCGTCCCGACGCGCAAAGTGATAACTCATTGAATTCCCTAAAGCTTCGAAGAGAGAAGAATATGAAAAAAGACCTTCACCCCGAATTTCGTGCCGTAGTTTTCAAAGACGTATCTTGCGATTACGAGCTTCTGACCATGTCGACCGTGAACGCGAAAGAAACGATCAAGTGGAAAGATGGCAAAGACTATCCGCTGGTGAAAGTCGATATCTCTAGCGCTTCGCACCCGTTCTACACGGGCAAGCAGCGCATGATCGACACCGAAGGCCGCGCGGAAAAATTCCGCAAAAAGTACGGCAAGCCCGCGAAGTAATCCGCTTCGAGCGTCTTGAGCCTCGGAGCCCGATACCTTTTAATCTCGGTCAGTTGTTTTCAGCTCGTCAATTTGGCGGTCAAGTCGCTGGGGCATCTGCCTTTTGAGCAGGTCGTTTTCTGGCGGGCCTTTATCAGTCTCACGATCACGTTCGCATACTTGCGCTACCACCGGATGTCGCTCTGGGGGGAGAACAAGCGCCTTCTGATTTTGCGCGGTCTGGCCGGTACCGTCGCGCTGACTTTGTTTTTCTATACTCTGCACGAGATGCCTCTCGCGACGGCCGTCACGATTCAGTACCTGGCGCCCATTTTCACCGTCTTGTTCTCGGGATTGTTCTTCGGTGAGAAAGTGCTGCCTTGGCACTGGCTCTGCTCGCTCCTCGGATTCGCCGGCGTGTGGGTGATACAGGGGTTCGACACGCGCGTGTCGATGCTCGATGCCGCGATCGGAGTGGTGAGCGCGATCGCCTCGGCGGTTGCTTACAACTCGGTTCGCGGCTTAAGGCACACGGACCACGAATGGGTGGTGATTTTCTATTTCCCCCTAATTGCCTCGATCATTCTGTTTCCGTTTGCCGTGCGCTCAGGTGTGTGGCCCGCGCTCGCGGATTGGCCTCGGATCATATTTATCGGCGTGATGACCCAGGTGGCGCAGCTTTACCTGACGAAGGCGTACCATGCGGAACAGGCAAGTCGTATCGCCGCGTTCAATTACGTCGGCGTACTCTGGGCCGTTCTATTCGGAGTCTTATTTTTCGGGGAGACGTTGCCGTTCGCGACCGTGGCGGGAATGGTGTTGATCCTCGCCAGTGTCTGGATGAGCACGCGCCGCAGGGGCGCGTGACTCTTCGGTCGGTAACTACGGCTTGGGAAGGTAAACCACCTCGATGCGAGTCCCTTTCTTCGGGGACTTGTTGAAGCGGATTTGGTTGCCTTCGATCGTCCACGTAAGGCTCGAGTCGAAGGGCGACATGATCAACTGAACCGTGCTGGGGTCCGGAGTGTATTGGAGCGAAACGCTCTTCACGAGATCCTTCACGCGGTTACCGATGCTTTCGAGCGCCGGTCCGAAATCGCTGTCGCAGATGCTGCCTGTCACGCCGCCGGTGAGAAGCGCCAGCGCCGCGGCTTGAAGTCCATAATAGCCGGGACCCGAAGCGTTCGCCGAGAGGCACGCGCTGTCATTCGGTTCAATAACGATTCCGTACGCGCTGAAGGTTTTCGATCCACCGAACGCGAGGTTAACAGCGGCATTGAGAGCGACCGCGGTCAGTGCGCCGGCGGCTCCGTTGCTGCGCTCGTCTTCGTCGCTCAAGATCACGACCGCGAGATCCGCGCCGTCGCGGAAGAATCCCGCGTTGTCCGAGTTGCGCTTGGCGACCGCCATCGAGATCGCCTCGAGGGGACGCTCGTCGCTGGACGGGCACATAACCGTAACGTTGTTACAGCCGGTGACTTCGTCGCGATTCACCGTACTTTTGAAAATGTTCGCGAAGTTCGGAGTATTCTTAGTTAAGATTTTCTGGCCGCCGGTCCCTTTCATCGGAACGAGACTGCCTTTTACTCCGTGCGTGCCGTTCGAGGTATCGGTCGTCGTGACGCCGATCTGCCAATCGATGCGTCCCAAGCCCGTGATGAAGCTGTTGAGTGCATCGCCAAGGAGCGCTTGTTCTTCCAGCATCGAAGCGGAATTGTCCACCACGAAGAGGACGTCGACTTTCGCTTGCGCGCCGTCGTCGTCGAAGGTGAAGACTTCCTTTTGCGAGCCGTCGGGAAGCGTGAGGCTTCTCTGATCGGCTCCGGGTTCGAAGCTGACTTCTGAACAGGCGGTCGCCCAAACCGCCGTGCTCAGCACGAGTCCTCTCACGATGTGTTTCATATAGGATTCCATAAACGCCCACCTTTTCTTTCAACAAGGTACATACGCAACACCCGTGCCCTGGACTGGACTCGCCTTCGGTCCTAGTGATGCGCGTCAAGTGTCGAGCAAAACTCGAGGTTCCCATCGTGAAACGAAACTCGAATTTTCGAAAAACTGTTCAAGGTCGTGGCGCTGAAAAAGTCGCGGACGATTTTTGAAGTCTGATTCCGCGCAACGCCAGAGAGCTAATGCGGGAGCGGAGGTCCGGACCGCGCGGATAAATATGAACGCGCGTCGCATTCGCGACTGCACGGCCACTCCAAGGCGGCGAGTTTGAGATAAATCGTCGGAAGTCTAGTCAAACGCCCGCTGTCTCGAGCCGATACGAAAGAAGGACATCTATATAAAGGGATTTTTCTGTCTCGCACGGATCGCTATTTTATCGCAGTCGCGCTGCTCGCGCTGTTCTTGGCGCTCGGCCTATTCATGGGCGTGGAACGCTATTTCGCGGGCCAGGGGAGGGACGAGTCTCAGGCCATCGCCGAGCTCGTCGACGGCGCCGGCGACGTTCGCGTGAAGTTCACCGAGCAGCTGCATTGGCAAAAAGGTCGAGAGACCCAAAAGCTCGTGTTCAACGACGCGGTTTTTACCGGCTCGGATTCGAAAGCGAAATTGAAATTCGGAGAGTCCAAGCTCGAGCTATCCGCCAACACGATGATCGTACTTCGCAAGGACTCGCTCTTTAAGAGCCTGAACCTCGATTACGGCACGCTCGTCGGCTCGCTCGCCAAAAACGATCGCATCATGATCGAGACCGCCAACGGAGAAAAATTCGAGCTCAACGCGAGCGAGGCCTCGCAGGTGAAGATCGAGCGCCAAAACGGCAAGACATCCGTGAAAGTCCTCGAAGGCGACGCGAAAATCGTCAGGCAAGGGCAAGTGCAGACGCTGACCAAGCGCGACTCGGTCGTTTTCGAGGACGCAGCTCCGAAGAAATCCGATCCTCTGGTCATCGAGTCCCCGCTGCGCGATATTTTCTATTCGATCGACGACAGCGAGGCGATTCCCATGCGTTGGCGTTACTCCTCCGGGCGTACGATTTCTCGCGACGATCATTTCACGATCGAGTTCGCGAAAGACTCCACGTTCGCGGAGCTCGCCTTGAAAGAAGACGTCTTTGGCGCGTCGCAAACGACTTCGAACGTATGGGCGCCGTCCGAGCTTTTCTTTCGCGTGAAGGATTCGAACGGAAACTTCAGCGAGTCGAGGCGCCTCCTCGTGCGCCGTCCCTCCGCGCCCTGGATTCTGACTCCCGTGGATCCCGCGCGCTTCGAGGTTTCGCCAGGCGGGGCGGCCGAGGTCCATTTCACGTTCTCGGAACTGCAAGCGGACTCGCGTTTTTGGTTCCAAGTCGCGAGCGACCCGGGATTCAAGAATCTGCTTCAGAATCGCACATTCAAGGACGCGAGCGCGCGCCAAGAGCTCGCGACGGGCATGTACTACGCGCGCGTGAAAGCCGTTTACAATCAGAAAGGCCTGCAGAGCGACTGGTCGAAGCCCGTCGGCGTATGGGTGGGGCAGAAGCTCCTGCCGCAATTCCTGTCGAAGCGCCTGCCGGGATACATTCGTATTCCAAATCGCGCGTACCCCGAAGGCCTGTACTCCGCGCGCGTCGAGGACGTGCAGGGCTTCTTGAAGAACGCGACGACGTTCCGTACGTTTTTTTCGGGGCACCTCGCGCCCAGCTATGACTTGATCGTCAGCCGCCGTCGTACCGACGAGCTCCCGCAGAATCTCGAGACCGCTCAGTTTCCGCCGGAATGGATTTATCCCGGCGACTACTCGATCGAGCATCATTACGCCGCGGGCGGAGTCGCTCGAAGCGAGCCGCGCGAGCATCGTCTGCGCATCGAGATGGAGGCGCCGAACGCCCTCGTCGCCGAATCCGACGGCCGCCTCGCGTGGTCTCCGATTTTATTCGCCGAGCAGTATGAAGGCGAGCTGCGCGACGACGCCGGCGTAGTGACTCAATTCAAAACCTCGACGGCGAATCACCGCCTGACCCTCGCGCAGGAGCGCGGTTATCAGTATCGCGTCCGCGCTCTGGGCCGCTACGGAAAGGCGATCTCCCCCTGGTCGGCGTCCCATTCTTTCCGTGGCCCGAGCAAGCCGCTCGAGCGCGCGCTCGCCGAGAAGCCGAAGGCCGACGAAAAAGCGAAAGAGCGGCGTAAGCCGGCCGCGAAAGAGGAAGCGTCCTCCGTCGCCAAGATGGAAGAGAAGTACAAGCCCTGGCAAAAGGTGGGCTACTGGCTGTGGGCCGGAACCGGATTCAATTTCTTCCTCGTGCGGCAAACGGTCAACAACACGGCCGACGTGGAGTACAAGAACACACATGGACCGAGCATGTTCCTCGAGGCAGGCTACATCGGCGGTAACAACTGGGGCGGCGTATTCTCTTACAAGCGCACGCCGGGCGAAGTGCGTGTCGACAACTATCCGATCAATAAGCGCGGGTTCTCGTGG
>CAYPFC010000149.1:0-7312 GCA_964409815.1 uncultured Pseudobdellovibrionaceae bacterium | reverse complement strand
CCTCGAGATTCTGGATGCCTCGTTCAGCTTTGACGGCGTCATCGGCGCTTTCGCGTTGACGAACAACCTCTTCATCATCGCCGCGGGCCTCGGTATAGGAGCCATGTTCGTTCGTAGCATGACCATCATGCTCGTTGAAAAAGAGACCCTGAGCCAGTTCCGCTACCTCGAGCATGGCGCGTTCTACGCGATCGGCGCCCTTGCGATCATGATGCTGATGGATCTCTTCGTGCACGTGCCCGAGGTTATCACGGGGCTGATCGGCGCGGTGATCATCGTCTTCTCGGTGGTCTCGTCGATCCGCTACGCGAAACGCCATCCCGAAGTGAAAGCGAGCCACTGACGTGTCGAAGAAGTGCATCGATCCCTTAGTCGCCGAGATTCTCTCCCACGTGAGGCCGACGCCCATGGTGGCGAACGGCCTCACCGACGAGGAGAAGATCGCCAAGATCGCCAGCCATTTCCGCGAGATCATGCTCACGCTGGGTCTCGATCTCTCGGACGATAGCCTTCAGCAGACTCCGCAGCGGGTCGCGAAGATGTACGTGCGGGAAGTGTTCTCGGGCTTAAGTCCGCGCAATTTTCCCTCGATCACGAGCATTGAAAACAAGCTCGGATACAACGAGATGGTCACGGTGAAAGACATCTCGATCATCTCGGTTTGCGAGCACCACTTTGTAACCATCGATGGGCGCGCGACGATTTCGTACATCCCGAAGGACAAAGTCATCGGGCTCTCGAAGCTGAACCGGATCGCCAAGTTTTTCTCAAGACGCCCTCAAGTGCAGGAACGCCTGACGAAGCAGATCGCGGATTGCCTCACGCACGTTCTGGAAACCGAGGACGTCGCGGTCAGCATCCGCGCCAAACACTACTGCGTAATCCAGCGCGGAGTAGAGGACAGCGACTCGGAAACCGTCACGAGCGACCTGCGCGGAGCCTTCCGCGAGGACGCAAGGACGCGCGGCGAGTTTCTCGCGGTGGCGACGCCCTGATGTACACGATCAATTTGGCCAAAGAGCCTTTCAAGTTTTCCTGTTCGCACTTCACGATTCTCAGCTCTTCGAAGGCCGAGCGTCTGCACGGCCATAATTACCAAGTCCGCGTCAGTATCAAAGTGCGCGAGATCGACCCGAAGCTCGGTCTCGCTTTCGACTTTAACTCGGTCAAACCTTTAATTCGCGCGTTCTGTGACGAGCTCGATGAGCGCATTCTCCTTCCGGGAAAGTCCGAATACCTGAAGATCGAATCCGGAAAGTCCGGCGTGGACGTGCAGTTCGGAAAGAAGCGCTACGCGTTTCCCGCGGAAGACACGCTCACTCTTCCGCTCGTCAACATCACGACCGAAGAGCTCTCGCGCTTCGCCGCCGAGCGCCTTGTAAGGGACATGAAATCACTCCCGCACTGGACGCACCTCAAAGTCAGCGTCGAGGAAACGCGCGGCCAGAGCGTGAGTTATCAGATCGCGCGATGAAGCAGGTTCGCGAGGACACGGGCGTCGTCCACTTTCGCGTTCTTAAGAAGGAAAATCTGAAAGACTTCTTGCTGAATGCCGACCTTGCGCCGCTGAGCCTGACTCCGACGCCGGCGTGGGTGGAGGAGTGCCTATATTACGGCTGCGTTTACGTCGACGGACTTCGGGTTCGCGAGGACGTCGAGCTCACCGAAGGCCAAGTTCTCAGGCTGCACACGCGACGGAAGAATTATGTTGCGGGAGTGGACCGTTTGAGCACGCGTATCACACTCGACGAGGACGAATTCCTCGTTCTCGATAAATCCGACTCTGGACAACTACGTGGAGAACGCGCAGTTTCGATTGAGCCGGGAGCTGGGCGCGCCCGTCCTGGTCACACACCGGCTCGACGTCGCGACTCAAGGGCTCTTGATTTTGGCGAAGAATAAAAGCGCGCAGGCCGCGCTCAATAAAGCCTTCGCGAAAGGGCGGGTCGAGAAAGTGTACCGCGCGTTGACTTCGAAACCGGTCGCGCGCGGGTTGCACGAGCATTATATGGATCCCGCGAGCCGCGTCCCGAAACGCGTCAGCCTCGAAGCGAATATCGAGTGGTGGCCTTGCCGACTCGAAGTCCTTCAGAGCGATCCCCACCCGCTCGGCCACTTCGCCGAGATTCGTCTGCTGACCGGAAAAACTCACCAGATCCGCGCGCAGTTCGCCGCGCTCGGAGCCCCGATCCTCGGCGATAAAACTTACGGCTCAGAGAATCCTTTTCGCTCTTCCGAAGAGATCGCGCTCGAGTGCTTCCGATTGCGCTTCCCGTTTCGCTCGCGAGAGGTCGAGGTCCAGCGCCCGTTCTCGTTGAAGGACGAGCGCACGCTTTGACTTCCGCCCCCGCCCGTGGAAATTTGAAGTATGCCTTCGAAAGTTGAGTCCGTTTTTCCGACCTATATCTACCGGGGTTCGCTGGCCGGCGCGGCCGCGCTGAATCGCGAGCTTCAAAAGGAAATTCGGACGCTCGAGCAAATCGATGGCCACGGCCGGTCGTGGAGCTCGACGCGCTATCAGGGCGGTTATTCAAGTTATTCATCGCTCACGCAGCTTCACCAAACGTCGCCGTATTTCGCCGAGCTCGAGAAGAAGCTGCGCCCGCACATCAAGAAGTTTGTAAAACAGCTCAATTGGGATCTCATGGGCCGCAAGCTCGCGATGACAACCTGTTGGGCGAACTCGATGGGCCAAGGCACGCATCACACGATGCATACGCACCCGATGTGCGTGCTCAGCGGCGTGTACTATGTGAGCGTCCCGCCGAAGTCGAGCCCGCTCAAGCTCGAGGACCCGCGGCTCGGCCTGTTGATGGCCGCGCCGCCAAGGAAATCGAGCGCGCCCGCGCGCGAGCAGAATTACTTGGAGCTCAAGCCCAAGGCGGGCGAGTTCGTTTTGTTTGAGAGTTGGATGAGACACGAAGTTCCGCCCCATCGCGGAACGAAGCCCCGGGTGAGCATCAGCTTTAACTACGAATTCTGAGGTGTCGTATGCGCATGGTCGCGCTCATGATTCTTCTCTCTCTGTCCGCGACTCGCGCGTACGCGGGGATGCACAAATTCAACAATAAGACCCTGCACACCAAGCTCGGCATCGATATGCCGGGCTACGATTTGATTTTCAAAGGCGAAAATCGCGAAATCAAGTTCAACCCCAACGTGAAGGCGCTCTACAGCGTGGGACTTAGCCTTCAAGATTTCCTCGGGGTAAACTGGGGATTCCGCGCCACCCAGAACGAGAAAGAACGGCTCCAACGCGGCGACACCGACTACGAGGATTGGCGGATCAATCTCGCCTTTCGCCAATTCCACCTCTTCCTCTACTATTCTCAGTACACCGGGTTCTACATTGAGGACTCCAAAGAGATCGACGGCAGCTGGACGGACGCGCAACCCTACATTCAAGCTCCGGATCTTTCGGCGCGCGCGGCGGGCGCCAACTTCACGTGGGTCGTATCTCCGGAGAATTTCTCTCTGATCGCTGCAATGGACCAGACGGAGCGCCAAGAAAAATCCGGCGGCTCCCTATTGCTCGGGGCCGCGGTCACCGAGACGGTGTTCAAAGATAGCGATGCGATCATTCCAGCCTCGGTGCAAGTGTCCTACGGCGACGATCAAACGCTCACCGAAGGGCGCTTTCTCTCGTTCACCGCGAAAGTGGGCTACGGCTATACGCTCGTGTTCGCGGAAAAGTATTTCGGGTCGCTCGCGATTCAAGCGGGTGGCGGGACGCAAAGGATGTCGCTCAAGGGCGCGGGATTCGACCGAACCGAGTGGTCGCACGCCGCGAAGGTCGATGCGCTTTTATCCATTGGATGGAACGGTGACAATTTCTACACGGGCACCACGGTGACCGGTGATGGAACGACGTTCGACACCGGCCCCATGGAAATCACGACTACGCTTTACGCGCTTAAACTTTATTTCGGATTTAGGATTTAGGAAACCGGCAGCTCTTCTGAACGAGCTTGCGGTCTTCATCCCACGTTTGAAAAACGTAATTGCGAATCGCGGACGGGGTCGCGGGAACGCCCGCATCCAGAGTGATCGCGATTTGATCGTAGTTCTCTTTGGTCTGGCCATAAAGCGACCAAGGCGTGTGGCTGCGTTTCACGCTGATCGCGGGATTCGCTTCAAACTGATAGTTCGAGCGAACGCTGGCCTGGACCGCCCACCATTCCTCAGGCTGTCCTTCTTCAAATCCCCAAGACTCGATGACCAGGGTGCACGGCTCTCCACTGCCGACGTTTTTCCCCTCGAGCACGGCCACGGGCCCTTCCGCCCATGCGGCGAACGCGCTCATCAACCCTATAAAAGCAAGAACTGCGATTTTCATATCTTCCCCTTTGTTTAGACGAAATCCACCCTACGGGACTCGGCCCCGGGAGCCCAGCGCAATGGCCTATTTGGTAAAAAACGGAAGCGCCCGTCCCCTCGCGAGTCGGGCGCATTAGAAATTCTTCTCCGAGAAACCCTAGTCTTTGTCGTCTTCGCTGGACGGAGCGGGCGTGATGACCACGTCCACGCGGCGGTTGATCGCGCGGCCTTCGCGCGTCTTGTTGGTGACGATCGGGCGATCGTAGCCGTAACCGACGGCCTTCACTTCGACGTCATCAACTTCGCCCTCGATCATCTGCGCGACGGCTTTCGCGCGCTCGGCCGAGAGTTTCTTATTGACCGCCGGAGTACCGGTGGAGTCCGTGTGGCCCTGAACCTCGACGATCGAGGCGTTTAACTCCGAGATCACTTCGGACACCTTTCCCAGTACGGCCTTCGAAGGCTCGGGCACCGCCGCGCTGCCGCTCGGGAACTGTACTTTCTTCAAGCGGATGAGAAGCTTGTCGCCCTGGCGGTAGACTTCGGCCTCGTCCTCCGTGAACTCCTCGCGCGCCTCTTCGATCGCTTCGTTCCACTCACGCTCGCTCAAGAGCGAGGTGTTGGAGACCGCAAGACCGCGAGCCTCCGCATCCTTGCTCGCAAGCGCCCGGGCGGTGACGTCCGCTTCCGCTTGAGTTGCCATGAGGTCGCCCTCCAATGACGAGATCGCCTGATCGCGCATCACGATTCCGCGGGCGACGGATTCGTTCGTTTGCCCCGAAGCCTTGCGGGCGGTGGCGTTGATCGCGACCAGCAAGCGTGCCATGCGTTCCGCGCGCAAGACCGCCGGCTCGAAGGCCTGCGGTTCACGCGGATTGGATTCGACGGCGCTTTCGGCGATGCGCAGCTGCGTTTCGGCGTCGGCAAGAGAGCGCGGGGCGTTCACGCGCGCGCCGTTTTTCTTCGCGTCGTCGATGAGCGAGCGCACCTCGCCCAGATGGGATTCTTGAATCGAATCGATCTCGAGCTCGCGGTATTCGCGCGCCAAGCTCGCCCATTCGTCGGTGCGCGGATCGCGATCCTCGAGCTTGCCCGAGAGCTTACGGAAACGATCGTCCAGGTCCTTCAGGTCGTCGGCCGTCTCTTCGTGGCGACGAACCCCGGAGCGCAGCACGTCCGCGCGCGCCTTTAACACATCGCGCGCTTTCGGGCTGCGCGCCTCGTACATGTTGCGCGCGACGTTCAGATAGCCCCGCGACTTGGCCATCTCATCCCAGAACTCGGCGAGGCTTCCCTGTTCGGAGTATTCTTCCTTCGCCTCCTCGAGGTGCTTTTGCGCGCGTCGAAGTTCGTTTGGCGCTATCACGTCGTACTGGTCCGCCATCGCGAGGTCCAGATCTCTTTGGAGCGCTTGCATCTCTTGCGTGGGACTTGCCGTTTCCGGATAAGTGGCCTTGGGCGCGGAGGCACATCCGGCAAAACCGACCGCGGCAACGAGAAGTAGAACAGCTCTCATGGCGAACTCCTTTGTTGATGAGAGGGAAAAGCATCGGCCGTGCCGAGAATGGGAGCGAATGGATTCAACGCTTGTCCTCCAAGGGGGCAAATTTCCACCCGCTCCGCCGGGCGATGTCTCAAAATAAAACGCCCCCCTCCTCCGGGTTGAGACTCACGACCCCGAGGGTTTAGGCTGAAGTATGGGGTCCCTTGTCCGCATCGCACTCACTCTTACGTTTCTCAGCGGATGCTCGGTCGAGACCGCGGACGACACCGGGTTTATTCCCGACGTCCCCGTCGAATGCACCGCCGCGCAAGCGGCCGACTGCTCGGGAACCGGGCTCGCGATTTTCGTGGGAATAAAAACTTCGTTGGGCGCGGATTGCGACGACTTCCTCGCGGGATCGAACGCGACCCAAAGGCGCCAAATGTTTGAAGCGAGCGCGACCTCGACGACCGGTCGGAGCGGAATCTATCTCACCGCCACGCTCGACGCTTGGGAAGACAGCGTGGGTGGCGCCGTCTATGCGCTGAACTCCGGTACGTACCAAGTCTGCGGATTCGTCGACACCGACGGCGACGGAACACTCGACACCAACGAGCCGGTCGGAACCGGCTCGCTCGAGATGGGCGCCACGAGCTTCGTACTGGAAACCTGGGCGCCCGCCTTTAACTAGCGTTGCACTAAGAGAGGTAAAGATCCGTTGCGAACGAGCCCGCGCGCGACGCTGCCCAAGAGCGTGCTTGTCCACGGTCCGGCCTCGGTCCTCAGCGAGACAATATCGGCGCCCTCTTTGCGTGCGGCGCGATCGATGCCGTCGACCAAATCCCCGGGCGAGGAATCGAGAACGTGACTCACCGGAATCTGACGCTTGCGCAATCGGCTTTCGATTTTCTCGATGACTTTCGACTTTCGCTCCAACTCTTCTTCGACGAAGCTCTGGACGCTCACCCATCCGCCGCCGAGCGAGTAAACGCCCTGTTGAATGATGGGATCGAGGGGATCGGGTTGCTTGTAGTACAGCACGATTTCCGCCGACATTTTCTTCGCGTAATCGGCGATCGAGGAAATGAACTTCTCGGCGTCTTTGCCGAGATCCGTGGGCTCCAGAATCTTGCGTACGTTGCTCGGAATCTCACGCTCCGGGTTTGTGATCATGACGGGAATCTTAGAGCTTAGGATCAGAGTCTCGGCAAAACTTCCCATCGCCATGCGCTCGAGCCCGCGACGTGCGTGCGTTGAGATCAGAATGCAATCGGCTTTCAGCTTCTTAGCGTGACGATGAAGCGTATGAACCGCTTTCCGCTGCGAGGGATCCGCGCACGTGATGATCTCGCGGGTCCAGCTTTCGTTCTTTAAGATTTCGTCGAGCTTCGCCCCGGCGATCGGTCCATATTTCTTTCTCCAGGGGCCCGAGAACTCTCCGGTCCAGTTCAACGCCGCCGGGGCCAGAACGTAAACGGCGTGGATTCGAGCGCCCGCTTGTTCGGCCGCGTG
>CAYPFC010000148.1:0-7337 GCA_964409815.1 uncultured Pseudobdellovibrionaceae bacterium | reverse complement strand
TGGCGTCCTTGGGCTCGAAGGTGCTGCAAGTTCGCAGCGTCGAGATTGGCGCGAAGCACGGAGTGCGCATTCACGTCCGGCACACCTTTCAAGAGCGCGAAGGAACCTGGATCGTCCCAGAAGGAGAGATTATGGAAAACCCAGTGGTGTCCGCGGTCACACACGATGCCGCGACCGTGGTGTTTAAACTTCAACCGATTCCCGCCGAGACCTCGTTCATGGCCAAGCTGTTCTCGCAGCTCGCCGAGCGCGGCGTGAGCATCGACATCATCTCGCAGAGCCAGCTCGAAAAGGGGTTCCGCCTCGCGTTCTCGGTCACTGCCGAGGATGAGCCGCTCGCCACCAAAGTGTTAAAGGAATTCCTGCCGACTACCGTAGGCCTCGAAAAACTCGAGAATGTCGCCAAGATTTCCACCGTGGGCGTGGGCATGCACAATCACCCCGGCGTCGCCGCGCGCTTCTTCTCGACGCTCGCGAGCAAAAACATCGCCGTGCACCTCGTGACTACCTCCGAAATCAAGATCAGCGCGATCATTGACAAGGAAGCGCTTCCCGCGGCCGCGCAAGCGCTGCACACGGAATTCTCGCTGGACGCTTGATTATGCTTCTAAGTGGCGCGTGAGCGTGGCGTATAGAGCCTTCGATTCCAAAGGCTTAGTTAAGTAGTCCGAGCAGCCCGCGCGCAAGCAGCGCTCGCGGTCCTCTTTCATGGCATGAGCGGTGAGCGCGATGATCGGTCGATCGTAGCCTCGATCGCGCAACTCCTGCGTCGCCTGGTAGCCGTCTTTCACGGGCATCTGCATGTCCATCAGGATGAAATCGTAATCGCCGCTCAGAGCCGCATCGACGCCCTCTTGGCCGTTGTTCGCGAAGTCCACGTCGATCATGCCCTGGCGGCTAAGGAAGAGCTTTACGAGAAGCTGATTGTCCTCGGAGTCTTCAACAACCAAAACCTTTCGTCCTTCGAGGAGGTTTCCGCCCGGAGCCCTTTCTGGACCGTGCTTCGCAGTCGCGGCGGCGGCCGGGACGCTTTCCGCAAGCGCGCAATGAATCGTCGCCCGAAAGGTCGATCCTCGATCTACTTCCGTCTTCAACAGCTCGACGTCTCCACCCAGCGCGTTCGCGAGCCTCTTCGACAGCATCAGCCCGAGGCCCGTGCCCTCTTCTTTGCCCGGCCCATCGGAAGCGCGCGTGAACGCGTGAAACAACTTTTCACGATCGGCGAACGCGATGCCGCGCCCGGTGTCCGCGACCTCGAAACTCAGAACCGGCCCGTCGGCGCGATACGCGAGCCGCACTTCCCCGTCGCGCGTGAACTTCAGCGCGTTGTTCACCAGATTCACGAGAATCTGACGCAGGCGCGTGCGATCCGTGGTGATCATCTCGGGCAAGCGGCCCTGGGCCTCGAAGGTCAACCTGTTTTTCGTCTGGTCCGCTTTCACTTTAAGCATCGCGTGCAGCTCATTCATAAAGTCCGAGAACAAAAAACGCGACGCCTGAATTTCCAAGTGGCCCGCTTCGACCTTTGAAATATCGAGGATGTCGTTGATGATGCGGGTGAGGTTCTGCCCGGTGCGCTCGATCGTTTCGATGTACTTGCGGTGATCGTTCCACGAGAGATGAGAGTCCTTCAAAATCTCGGTCAACCCGAGAATCACGTTGAGGGGCGTGCGGATTTCGTGGCTCATGTTCGCGAGGAACTGCGTTTTCACGAGACTTGCGTTTTGAGCTTGCTCCCTTTGCGACTTCGAGCGCTTGAGATCGGCGCTCATTTTGTTCAGCGACTCCGCGAGTTGGCCGAGCTCATCGCGCGAGCGCACGGGAACCTTCGCGTCGAAGTCGCCCTGCCCGACCGCTTCGGCCGTGGACGCGAGCTCTTTGAGGCTGCGATTCAAGTTGCGACTGAAGACGATGGTGAGGCCTAAACCCGTCGACTCGACGGTAAGAACCGCGAGCACCAGAATCAACATCAAGACGTTTTCCAGCCAGCGCGATCCCGCGCCAAGCACGTCCGAGAACTCGACTTCGAGCTCGGTCAGCCGCGCGTTGAGCAGATCGACGTCGGCGAGCTCTTGATTTACGCGCCCCGCACTGCCGGCGCGAACGGAAGCGTGAAGCTCGTTCGCCGCCTCGATCAATTCGTCCATTAGGACGTCGGCTTCCTTCCAAATCACGAGCGCCTTCTCGATCGGCTCGACCCAATAGAATCGGCGAATGAGATTCACGAGCCCGGGAACGTCTTCCGGGTGGATTTCTCCCTGAACAAAACCCGCTTTTACGACCTCAAAATCATAGTTTGGTTTTTCCAGCTCTAGACGCGCCGCCCGATCGCCGAGGGGAATTTTTAGGAATCCGTTAAATTCTTCGAAGTATTTCGGGTCGCGAGTGACCGCATAACGGTGCAGGGAATGGACCGCGTTTTTCTGCGCTTTAGACCACAGCCCCTCGCCATGCACGAAAGCGCGAACGGAAGACAGAATTTCCATGGCAAACAGAAGAGTTAGGAGTTCGCTGGCGATCAGCAAAGCCATAACGCCGACAACGCCGTAAAGCTTCTTTGAAACCGAGAGATCGCGCCACCATCGGAACATCCAAATAGGGTTATCGAACGCCTACGTAAAAGGCAAGTTTGACAGTACCCAAATTTGACATCGCTTCGGCGTTAACGTTTCCTCGAAGGCGTCAACCATCGACAAAGGAGTTTCACGTGGCTCTACGCGCCTCATTCGTATTCTTAGCCCTTGCGTTTTCATATTCGGTACAGGCGCAAAACCTTGCGGCCTGGGCCGAGAAAATCTCGGTGAACGGAGATTTCCGCTTCCGTCATGATTACAATTCTCAAGCCGACGCCAACGATACGTCGGAGTCCCATAAAGAACGATTGCGTCTTCGTCTCGGAGTGCAAGCGCAGGTGAACGAAAGCACGAAAGTGAAGATTCGTCTCGCCACGGCCGAAGGCGGAAATGCGACGTCGACGAACCAGACGATGACGAACAACAACGACAAAAAATCAGTTTACTTCGATCTCGCGATGGTCGATTGGGCCGCGACGAGCTCCACGAACCTCTACTTGGGTAAAATGGAAAACCCCCTTCGCCCGCTTTCTCCGAGCCAGCTCGTCTATGACGTCGACTACACGCCGGAAGGATTGGCGGCCGCGAACAAGTTCGGCGGATTTTTCGTAAACCTCGGCGCGTTCAGCGTTCAGGAGCGCGCGCCGCAATCGTCGACGAGCGGAACGAGCGAGCCGGACTCGGGCCTTATGGGTGGAGTAGTCGGCTTTAAGAACGATCCTTCCGAAGGCATGGGCTTTATGGTGTACGGCGGTTACCACGTTTTCACCGCGCTCAAAAAAAACGCGGCTCTAACCACCGGATTTCTCGGAAACACGAGCGACGCGAGCGCGCGCTACGTTCATGACTATCAAGTCGCCGAAATCGGCGCCGAGCTGAAATGGAAATCCTCGGGCCGCGCATTCGGAATTTTTGTGGACGCCATTCAGAACTTGTATATCGAGGAAGACAACACGGGCCTCCTCGCCGGTCTTCAGTTGCAAACGCTGAATGAAGGCAAAGCCGATTGGTCGTTCGTGTACGCCTACATGGGCCTCGATAAGGATGCCACCGTCTCGGCGATCAACAATTCCGATTGGGGCAACGGCAATGACGGGGGTTTTGGCCACATGGGCCAAGTCGGAAAGACGCTCAATGCGAATACGAGCGCCACGCTGACGTGGATGCATATGAATGTCGACGCGAACGGCGCGCCCTTCGGCACCGAGCGCGTCATGGCCGATCTCGTCGTCGCGTTCTAAGACCGTAACTCCCTGGACTTTTTCCGCCTCCCGATGCAAAAGAAAGCATTGCGAAATCGGGAGGTGGAAAATGAAATTTGCGTTAGGTTTTTTATTTCTATTTAGCTCGCTGGCGAGCGCCGCTCCCGATACCTGCACGACGTTTAAAAACGCGACCGCCTCAGGACCCGCGGCCAAGCGCTTGAAGCGCTTCATCGACGCCCAATGGAAGTATGCGATGACCACGTACCCCGAGTTCGCCACGTACGTCGGCTATCCGGGACAGAACGATCGCTGGACAGATATGTCCCTGCCCGCGATCGAGCGGCGCAAAAAAGAATCGCTGTGTATGCATGAGGCGCTGAAGAAAATCAGCCGTAAAGAGCTGAAGGGCTCCGACCTCGTCAATTTCGATCTGCTCTTGAGCCGCGCCGAAATGGATCGTGAGGAAGACAAGTTTCCCGGAGAGTTTCTGGCCATCAGCCACCTCGGCGGCGTGCACTCGGAGCTCGCCGACACGTTGTCGGCAATGCCGATGGCGAGCGCGCAGGACGCGCAAAACGTGCTCGCGCGCCTCGAGAAAGCCTCGACCTTGATCGCGCAGAACGAGACCCTCCTCCGCCAGGGTTTAAAGCGCAAACTCACTCCCGTGAAGATGTTCATGCAGAAGGTGCCCGCGCAGTTCGACAAGATCGTTACGGCCGACGTGAAGCAAAGCCCGCTCTATAAGCCGTTCGCCGAAATGCGCGGCGACTTTTCCGCGGAGGAGATCGCGAAGACCCAAGAGCGCGCGCAACAGATCATCGCCGGGTCCGTTTACCCGGCGCTGAAGAAGTTCCGCGAGTTCGTCGAGAAAGAATATATCCCCGCTTCGCGCGAGACCATCTCGTGGAAAGACATGCCCAACGGCGCCGAATGGTACGCGTTCTTCGTTCGCCGCCACACGACCACGAAGATGAAGCCCGAAGAGCTGCATCAGCTCGGTCTGAAGGAAGTCGAGCGCATCGGCGCCGAAATGAAGAAGATCCGCGATCAGGTGAAGTTCAAAGGCGACGCGAAGGACTTCAACAAGTTCCTGCTGACCGACAAGCAGTTCTATTACACGAAGAAAGAAGACCTGCTCATGGGTTACCGCGATATCGCCAAGCGCGTGGACTCCGAGCTGCCGAAGCTCTTCAAGACTCTGCCGCGCCTTCCCTACGGCGTGCGCGAGATGCCCGAGTTCAAAGCGAAGGACTCACCCACGGCATATTATCTCGCCGGCTCAATCGAAGGCGGCCGCGCGGGTTACTTCGAAGCGAACACGTACGATCTGAAAGCGCGCCCGAAATGGGGAATGGAAGCATTGACGATTCATGAAGCGGTCCCGGGGCACCACTTGCAGATCGCCATCTCGCAAGAGCTCACCGGATTGCCCGAGTTTCGCAAGCACATGCACTACACCGCCTTTGTAGAAGGTTGGGCGCTCTATTCGGAGAGCCTCGGCGAGGATATGGGCTTCTATAAAGACCCGTATTCCAAGTACGGCCAGCTCTCGTACGAGATGTGGCGCGCGGTTCGCCTCGTCGTCGACACAGGAATGCACCAGCTCGGATGGTCGCGCCAACAGGCTATCGACTACATGATGGCGCAAATGCCGAAGAGCCATCTCGAAACCGAAGTCGAGATCGACCGCTACATCACGTGGCCCGGACAGGCGCTGGCCTACAAAGTGGGAGAGCTCAAGATTCGCGAGCTTCGCTCCCGCGCGCGCGCGGCGCTGGGCGAGGATTTCGACGTGCGTGAGTTCCACGACGAAGTCCTGAAGAACGGCGCGCTCCCGATGGACGTTCTCGATAAGTCGATCGAGACCTGGATCGGCAAACGCAAGAAAATCAAGAAGACCCAAACGTAAGGAGACCACGACATGAAATTCTTAGCCTTGATTGCGGCGACCGTATTCGCGCAGTCCGCTCTCTCCGCGACGCTGAAACCGCGTTGCGATCTTTTCAACAAGTGGGTGGCCTCCGGCTCTCCTTCGCAGAAGCTGAAGCGTTTCTCGGACGAGATGTGGAAGTTCCGCATGACCGAAAGCCCCGAGTACGCGACGTATGTGGGTTTTCCGGGCCAGAACGACCGCTGGTCAGATTATTCGCTCGAGAACGTCGAGCGCAGCCGTAAAGAAACGGTCTGCATGCTCAAGACCGTGAAATCGATCGGTCGCGCGGGCCTCAAAGGCCAGGAGCGCGTGAGCTACGACCTGCTCGTTCGGCGCCTGGAGCTTGGAGTGGAGGGCGACAAGTTCGACGACGACTACATGCCGATCAATCAGCGCGACGGGATTCAGCTTGACGCCGTTCAACTGCTGACGGCGATGCCGACCGCGAGCGTGGCGGACTACGAGAACATGATCAAGCGTCTCGACAAACTGCCCGTCGTGATCGCGCAGACGCAGGAGCTCATGCGCGAAGGTCTTAAGCGCAACGTCACCCCAGTAAAGATGTTTCTCGAAAAGGTGATCCCGCAGATCGACAAACTCACGGTCGCCAACGTCGAAGAAAGCCCGCTCTACGGTCAGTTCAAAGACATGAACGTGACCATCCCCAAAGAAAAGCAGGAGCGCCTTCGCGCGTCCGCGAAGCGCGTGATCTCCGAAAAGGTGTATCCGGCGTACTTGGGTCTTAAAGACTTCATGGTGAAAGAGTACATTCCCAAAGCGCGCACATTCATCGCGTTCAGCGAAATGCCGAACGGCAAAGCGTGGTACGCGTTCAAAGTCAAAGCGTTCACCACCACGGATAAAACGCCCGAGGAGCTGCACGCCTTAGGCTTAAGCGAAGTCGAGCGCATTCGCGGCGAAATGAACAAGATTCGCGAGCAGGTGAAGTTCAAAGGCGACCTGCAGGCTTTCAATAAGTTCCTGCTTACCGACAAGCGCTTTCACTACAAGACCGAAGAGGACTTGATCTCCGGTTACCGCGATATCTCGAAGCGCCTGGACGCCGAGCTCCCGAAGCTCTTCAAAACGCTTCCGCGCATGACGTACGGTGTGCGCGCGATTCCCGCGTACGCCGCGCCGACCGCGGCGGGGGGCCAGTACATCGGCGGCTCGCTCGAGGCCGGACGCGCCGGATTCTTCGAAGCGAACACGCATGACCTTCCCTCGCGCCCGAAGTGGGACATGGAGACGCTCACGATTCACGAAGCGGTCCCCGGACACCACTTCCAAATCGCGCGCGCCAAAGAGCTCGATGGAATTCCCGAGTGGCGTAAGCACGGCGGATACACGGCTTACTCGGAAGGCTGGGCGCTGTATGCCGAGAGCCTCGGCGAAGAGTTGGGCTTTTTCAAAGACCCGTATTCTAAATACGGAAACCTCTCCGCCGAAATGATGCGCGCGGCCCGCTTGGTGGTCGACACCGGCATGCACGCGAAAGGTTGGAGCAAAGAAAAGGCGCTCGAGTTTTATCGCGCCGCCTTCCCGACCACGGACGTCGACTCCAACAGCGAGATCGAGCGCTACATCTCGTGGCCCGGCCAGGCGCTTGCATACAAGGTGGGACAG
>CAYPFC010000147.1:0-7381 GCA_964409815.1 uncultured Pseudobdellovibrionaceae bacterium | reverse complement strand
ACCGAGAACGGTTTGCTCGATCGCCGCGTGGGCTTCTTGTCCATGCTCGGAAACGTCGCGACGCTGACCGGACTACTCGGAACCATTACAGGGATGATCAAATCTTTCGCCGCGGTGGCCTATGCAAATCCGGCGGAAAAGGCCGCGTTGCTCGCGCAAGGTATTTCGGAAGCGATGAATTGTACGGCATTCGGACTGATTGTCGCGATTCCCGCGCTGCTCGCGTTCTCGATCTTACAGAACCGGTCAAACCGCTTGGCGGAAGATATGAACCAAAGCGCGCTTCGCGTGTTTAACTGGCTCAGCTTCGCGTTTGAGCCGGCCGGATTCAAATCGTTCCGCTACTCTGAGAGCAAGCAACCCGAAATCAATGCCTAATTGGTGCGCAAGTGCGACACAATAAAAAGCATTTAGATTTCGAGATCAATTTGATTCCCTGCATCGACTTGCTGTCCGTGTGCATCTGCTTTCTTTTGCTCACGGCGGTATGGCTGCAGGTTGGATCTCTTAACGTGAAGCAGGCGATTGGTGGACAATCGCAAGCCGAAACGGAGAAGAAGCCACAATTGTGGGTTCTGATGGGCGCGGGCGGAGAAATTACGCTGAATCTTAAACAGACTGCGAAAGTTCCCGCGAAGCTCGCCAACCTCGTGCTGAAAGGTGTCGAGGGCAAAAGCAATTTGACGGATCTATCGAGTACGGTGGCCCAGCTCAAGACACTTGAGCCCGCTCTGCAGACCGTGTTGATTCAGCCGCAATTGCAATCAGAATATGAAGAGATCATCGACATAATGGATGAGTTTAAAAAGAACGGCCTCACCGATCTCGGTGTGGTTCCGCTCTAAGGAGTGAGCGAAGATGATTGGCTCTCAAAGCGTTCTTAAAGACACGGCCATGCACAGCGTTCTTCAGGGCGAAGGATTTCTTCACCCCGAAGAGGGCGGGCGCCATAAGAAGAGCATCAACGCCGACCTGCTGCTGACCGCGCTCATTGATGCCTTCTCGATTCTCGTCATTTTTCTTCTGATGAGCTTCTCCAGCACCGGAGAAATTCTATTCATTAACAAGGACACCGAGCTGCCCAAGGCTAAGCTCATCGACACTCTGGAGAGAAATCCGGTCGTGAAGGTCGAAGGCGGTGCGATGTTCGTTGAGGACAAGGAAGTGAAGCCTGAAGGGCTGATCGCGGAGCTCATCGAGTTGCGCAAGCAGTTCGCGGAAATGCGCCCGGGAGAAGAATACCCCGGAATCGTGACCGTTCAGGCGGATCGACGTGTGAAGTACGAAGTACTGAATCAGATCGTGTTGGCCGCTTCGGCTGCGGGGTTTGGCGATATTCGCTTTGCCGTGCTCGCGAAGTAATTGAGGTGGCGCGATGACTACGCGCCACTGATAATTTGACGGTCTTCCGATCACATCGACCAAGGGGGATGGGTCGTGCGGAGGAATTCTCTTTTAGCCGCTATTGTTAGCGGCATGTTCGTTTTTAATTCGGCCAACGCATTGGATGCCGACAGCCAGAACCTCTTGATCGATAAGCTCCAAAAAGTCTACCTGACTCTGGCGCCCAACGATTCGTCGAAGGTCGCGGTCACTTTGCGCCTCGCTGACTTATATGCCGAGCGCGCGCGCACCGAATCGATGAAAGACGGCGGCGGCGGCGCGAGCGTCACTCAGGATCGCGAGAAGGCCTTGCGCCTGTACAACGAAGTTCTTGAGCGGGCGCCCGAAGCCTCGCGCCCGAAAATCATCATGCAGATCGGTCACCTCCACCAAATGAACGGCCAGGAGGAAAAAGCGATCGGTTTCTATCAACGCAATCTAAAGACCGAAACGGATCCTTCGCTCCTCGCGGAAGCTCATCTCTCCTTGGGCGAGATTTACTTCAAGCGCCGCGCGTATCCGCAAGCCTTGAATCACTACGAAAAAGTCCTCGAGCTTTCGAAAGGCGCCGGCCGGGGCCTCGCGGCTTATCGTCGTGCATGGTCAAAATTCCATCAGGGGAACGTTCGCGACGGGATCAAAGAGATCGAAGTCGTCCTGAGCACGCCCGAACTACTCTCGCGCGGAAACAACGGCGGCAACCAAGTCGACCCCCAGTTCCACGAGGAAGTCTCGCGCGACTACGCGACGTTTCTGTCGAAAGAGACCGTCACGAAAGACAAAGTCGAATCGCTCTTCAAGCTGAGCCCCGAGAACACCCGCATCGAGAACACGAAGACTCTCGCTTACGACCTCGAGCGCCTCGGAAAGAAAGACGAAGCGCTCATGACGTGGACGTTTATCTCGGGCTACTTGAGCCAGCCCGCCGATCGCTTGGCGGCGCATCTCTCGATGGCGCAACTTCACTTGGATAAGCTCGACAAGGCCAACGCGCTGAAAAGCTACGAGATGGCCATGCAGTCCTGGAAAGAAGCGGGCGAGAAGAACGAAGCGGAGCTCAAGCGCCGCGCGCGCAACTTCGTCGTCGCTTGGAACCAAACCGAGAAGAAAGCCCCCTCGGTCGAGCTCCTCGCCGCGTACGATCTTTACCTTGCCGTTCACAAAGAGGACATCGACGCCCAGTTGTATGCCGCCCAGATCGCGGCCGAGCAAAAGAACTACGCCGTCGCCTTCGGCAAATACTCCGTCGCCCGCGACATGCTCGCGAAAGACCCGAAGAACGCCGACAAACTCGAGACCGTCGTCCTGAGCCAGATCGAGATCGGCGAAGGCTCGAAGGATCCCGTTCTCGCGCAACAAGCTTACGATTCGTACATTCAGTACAGTCCCAAGAAGACGAAGCTCCAGGAAGTTCAGTACCAAAAAGCGAAAATGCTCTACGACAAAGCCGACTACGCGGCGGCCGGCGAAGAGCTTCGCAAGATTGCCCTGAGCTCGAAAGGCGACGCGAAGATTCGCAAGCAGGCGGCGAACCTCTCGCTCGACGCTCTCGTATTGATGAAAAACGAAACCAACCTGATCGGTTGGGCGAAAGACTACGAGAAAGCGTTCCCCGGCGACAAAGCCGATTTCTCGAACGTGATTCAGAAAGCGATCCTCACGAAGTCGGCCGCGCTCGCCGAAACCGATCCCGCGGGCGCATTGGTGGTCTTGCGCGAGTTCGACCCGGCGAAGTCGGGCCCCGAAGACAAAGTGAAGTTTTATAAGAACAAGATGATCCTTGCCGACAAGCAGGGCGAGCTCAAGGAAGCCTCGGCCGCGGCCGATGCGTTGCTCGCGCTTCCGCAAGCTTCCGCCGAGGACAAAGAGCTCGCATGGGGTCGCAAAGCCTATTACGCCGAGCTTCGCCTCGATTTCTCGACCGCGTTCGCCGCGACCGAGAAGCTTCAGAAGTCGCTTCCAGTTGACGAGAAAGCGTTCAAGATGGCCGTGTTCGCCGAGCTCTCGGGTCGCCAGAGCGTTCCGTTCTATCTCAACTACCTGAGCCAGACGAAAGACGCAGACCGTAAGCCCCTCGTGGCGGCCGAGCTCGTGCGCAAGTCGAAGACTCCGGAAGTCGAACTCGAGAAAGTCAAAGCCGTCCTTAGCGCCCAGCCGGGCCTGCTCGCACAGTTGTACGCCGAGATCTTCGCGAAGAAACCGAACGACGCAATCCTCAAGAAAGTCAGCGCCGATGCGAAGCTTCGCGAGACCGACGCGGGTAAGCTTCTCGCCCGCCAATCATTCCTGAAAGATTTCGCCGGAATCAAAAAGCAAGTTACCGCCGACAAGTTCGACACTTCGTCGACCAATAAGCTCGCGGCCTCGATTAAGCGTCGCGCCGCCTTATTGGTTAAGGCCGAGGGTCTCGCCGAGAAGTCCATTCAGAGCGGCGACTGGACGGCCCAGCTCGTCTCGATCGATCTGATGGCGAAGGAGGCCGAGCGCTTCTATCAAGATCTTCTCTCGGCGCCGATGCCCCAAGGCCTCTCGCCCGAGGAAGAGCAAGAGTACCTGAATCTCCTGCAGGCCCAAGCGACCCCGTACCAAACGAAAGCGGCGGAAGCGAAGGCCAAGGTCGCCCAGTTCTGGCAGGCCGATTGGGTAAAGCCCCTTCAGGCTTCTTGGGAGCAAAAGCCCGTTCGTAAGATCATCGGCATGGAGCTTGAGGCTTTGAAAGAGATCGCACCTCCAGAGCAAGCCGCGAAACTCGCCGAATTTAAGGACGAAGTGAACCTGCAAGCGCGCCCGAGCGTTCAAGAAATGCAGCTCGCGCGCCAGAAAGTGTTCGAAAATCCCAAGGACGCCAAGGCCCTTGAGGAATTGATGGTGTTGGAAAGGAAATCAGACAATCTCGCCATGTCCGAATATCTCGCGACTCGGTTGGAGCGTCTTAATAAGGGGAGTCTATGAGACTAGGAAGTCTTATTTCTCTGCTACTCTTCACGATCAGCGTGGGAGCGGCGGAGACCAAGGGGCAAGGTAAGCCCGAGAACACGGATCACTCGTTCGACGATGTTCTGGTTCAGGGTAAGTATCATTTCTCCGACGAAGCTGTGACCACGGTGGAAGAGGATAAGGTCCTCGATGCTCTGATCGGCGTTCGAACCGACTTCAAAGATCGCCTGGAACAATCCGCGGAGCGCTACTAATGGAAAGACAACTCGTACTCGAAGACAGCGACGGCAGCGTCGTCCGCACGTATGCGTGGACCGGAAAGCCGGTGCATGTGGTCCGCCGCGGGGACACCCGCCGCCTCGAGCTGGTCTCCACGCTCGATCTATTCAAGCACAACCGTATTCCTTATGAGTTCCTGGGCGATATCTCGGCCGACAATTTAAAGTCGAAAGAGTTCGCCGTCGGTCAAGCCGGTAAGCTCAAGCTTCTCCCCGCGATCGAAAATGTCGCGACCGACATGGCGCAGAGGGAGGAAAGCCCTTGGATGTTCCGGCTCGCGATGTGGGGCATCTTGCTCCTGTCCGCGAGTGTCGCGACGATCCTTTATCTCCAGCCGCCCACCAACACGGTGAACGAGGAAGAGATGAAAAAGGAAGTAATCAAGATCGTTAAGCGCATCCCTCCCCGTCAAAAGGTCGCTCCGACCAGCGTGACCGCGAATCAACAGCAAGAAGTGAAGCCGACCAACCAGCCGAAAAGCATCGATCGCTTAAAGCGCATGGGCGCGCTCGGCGCGCTGGGAAGCTTGTCGAAATCCAAGCAACTCGGCGGTCTGAATCTGAACGCCGCGAATACGACGGCCGGTCCGGGCTTGGGCGGCACGCAGGGTAGCGGTGGCGTTCAGACCTCGCTTTACGCTAAAGGCTTGACCTCCGCGGCGCTCGGCGCGGGCGGAAAAGTCGAAGGCGCGGGCGGATACGGAACGAAAGGTAAAGGCGGCGGCCAGGCGGGCTACGGCTCGATGACGATGGTCGGCTCCACCGGAGCGGCACCGATCGGGCTTTCGCAAGAAGCGAGCGTCGATACGGGTTTGGATCGCGACCAAATCGCGGCCGTGATCAATCGTAACCTCGGACAAGTGCGCTTTTGCTACGAGCAGGGCTTGCAAGGCAGCCCCGATTTGAACGGCCGCGTGGCGGTCGACTTCACGATCGGCGGCAACGGCATCGTGAAGGCGGCGTCGGTCGGCAACAGCTCGCTCAATTCCAAGATCGTTGAAGATTGCATTCTGCTTCGCCTGAAGAGCTGGAAGTTCCCGCTCCCGCAGGGCGGAGTGGACGTGAAAGTTTCTTATCCATTCGTACTCAGAAGAACAGGGCAGGGGTAAATGAAAACACTGAAGTGGTATGTAGCGGTATTCGCAGGAGCCTTATTGGTATCGGGTTGCGGCGGTTGGGATCAGGATCCCATGTCCGGCAAGGATGGCCGCTTGAAAGACGGCTGGCCCTTTCCCACCAAGCCGATCGGCTCCAAGCCGGTCAACCCCAACATGATTCAGATCACGGCTCCATACTTCGTATCGTTTGAAGAGGAAAAGAGCCGCCGTTTTGAGGTTTTGGTTCGCGTCCTCGACGCCGATTACACCGCGGACCTCGAGATCGAGAACCTCGCGGACTTTCCCGGCGCCACCTACGACGTCACGAACAACATTTTCTCGTGGACGCCCGCGAAGGGATACGTCGAGTCCTACGGCACCGGCGTCTCGGTGCTAAAAGAACTTAAGATTCGCGTGAACGCGTACAAAACCGGCGACGTCGTCTATAGCGGCGATCACAAGGTCGAGATGCGCGTCTTTCGCGATTACACGGCTCCCACTCTCACCCGTATCGAAATGCCCCGCCAATCGATTCGCGAAGGCGAGCGCATGGACGTTTCGGTCTACTTTGTCGATAAAGACGCCGACCCGAACGACCGCTCGACTTGGGCGAGCGTATTCTTCGAGTCCCTGGCCAACACGAAGAGCCTCGCGGGGCTCGTGAGCTATTCGCGGATCGCCAAGGGCTCGGGCGCCAACGAGTACGTGACTACGATGCGCATCGATCTTTCGGAAGGGGATCTTTCCGCGAATCTCGACGTTTACTCGGTCGGGATGAGCGTGGTTTCGCGCTTCGGTAAGACCAGCGGCGCGCAGCGCGTGGATCTGACGGTTCTCACTTCGTTCGCGACACCGGTCACCACGTGGACCGAGCGCCTCGAAGCCACGGTCGATACGCCGATGACTTACAAGTTTTCGATTTGGGACCCGAAGCTCGAGCAGAAAATCGAGAACGACCCGACGACGCCATTCACGGGCTTACCCGCCGGCGCGACGATCGCTTGCGATCGCACCGCCGTCAGCACGCTCACCTGCACGCTCAATTGGACTCCGGTTGCGGGCTCCGAGGGCAACCACACGATCGAAGCCCTGGTGAAGGGCACGAACACCGATGTCCGCGACACTTACGTCTCGCTCAAGCGTCTTTATTTGCGCACTCACGTTAACCCGAAAGGACCCTAACCATGCGCCGGTCACTACTTCTCACACTACTTGTATTCGCGCTGAATGCTTTTGCCGCGGAACAACCCGCGAATGGCGCCGCTCCTCAAGCTCAACCGGACTTCGATTCTCTCGGAGGAAACACGATCCTTCTCGAGCGCGCGCGCGCGCTTGAGCCGGACAAAGAAGTGAGCATCGTACAAAGCCGCACGGTCAGCCGCCGCGGCCGCGTCGAGTTCTCGCCCGAGATGTCGGGAGTTTTCGGCGGTCAAACGTACACGACCACTAAGGCCCTTGCGCTGAACGCGAACTACCACTTCACACCGCGGTTTTCCGCCGGCGTGAAGTACAGCCACTTCTTCAACACGCTCAATGACGAAGGTAACGCCTTGGTGGATGCCGCGTTCGCCGATTACCAGGCGAATCCGGAAAATCCGACGTTGCCGTATCCGGAGCTCGACTACGCCGAGAACGAGATCCTCGCGCTCGTGAACTGGTATCCCTTGTACGGAAAGATCAACTGGT
>CAYPFC010000146.1:0-7429 GCA_964409815.1 uncultured Pseudobdellovibrionaceae bacterium | reverse complement strand
GGGAGAAGCTCCGAGAATCCGGGATAGGCGCGAACGTCCCCGTCGAGCGCGGCGGCCATCGTGAAGACGGGCTCCGAGCCTTCCGAAGGATCGTTCGGGTATTTCACGCCCGGAACAAGGCGCATGTGCGATTGCGCGAGAGCGGATTCGGCGAGGCCGAAAAGAAGAACGCAAATTAAAAAAGTCTGCATGGAGAAAGCCTAGCAGCTTGCGGTCGAATTTCTCTAACGGAATTTCAGCGGTACGGGGGAAGAGGCCGTGGGGTTAATTGACCTCGAAGCTTCCGGACTCGCTCCAGGCCGATGCGCCCTCCGCGCTTTTCGCGCGTACGCGCCAGTAAATGGCGCCTTTTAGCTCGGCTTGTTTGAGAAGAAGGGTGGTGTCCTTGGACTTGCGGCTCTCAATGATGTTTTGGAACTCGGGATCCGAGGCGATCTCGACGCTGTACGAAGTCGCGCCTTTGATTTCGCTCCAGGTGAAGACGACCGAGATCCTCGAACCGCGCAGCGCGACCTTCAATCCGGGCTTGGGCGTGAGGAGCTTCGGCGCATCGAGCGCGGACTCGACGTCCACCGAAGCAACGCGCGAGAAATCGCTCGTGACCTCGCCGGACGCGTCCACCGTCGCCACCCGAATGAACTGGTGGCCGACTTGGCTCGAGACTTTCATTTTCGGCTCGCTGAGGAGCTTTGTCGTCGCCGAGGCGAGATCGCGCTTCTTGCCGATCTGAACGAGGTACTTGTGCGCGAAGGGCACGGGATCCCACTCGAGCGTGAGCGGCGCTTTGGTTTCGACCTGGAAGCGGTAGGTCGGCTCGAGCTTCGGCGCGGGCAGCTTGATGTCGAGTTGCCCGGCCTCGCTGAACGGACCTTGTCCGCTCTGCGCTCCGAGCGCGGCCACGCGCCAGTACACACGGCCAGGCGCGGGGTTTTTCCATAGGAGCCTTGGAGTCTTAACGACCTCTTCCGAAAACAACGGCGAAAAGCTGCGCGCGGGCGAGAACTGAACGAGATAGCGGACGGCGCCCTTCGCCGGTTGCCACGCGAGCGCGGGGGGATTTGTCAGTTTCTCGAGCGCGGAAGCCGGGTCGCGGGGCGAGTCTTTGAAGGCGAGGGTGAGCGAGACCGGCTTCGTGCTCACCTTCACTCGCGCAAGAGCGGGCGCCTCGGCCCGTGCGGGTAGGATCGCGAATTTTCGGGATTCGCTCCAAAGCTCCTGATCGCGCGTTTTTCCGATCACGCGGACGCGCCAGTGGTAGCTGCCCACGCCGAGCTTTCCCGCGTCCAAGCGGCATTCCGAAGTCGACCGGTCGACGATCGGTTTCTTGAACTCTTCGTCCGCCGCCACCTGTACGCGGTAAGTTGCGGAATACGATTTGCAGTTCCACGCGAGTTCGACGGGCGTCGTCGCTTTCTTCGATTTGACCTCGACAACCGCGCCGGGGGCGGGCGCTTCGAGCTCGGCGGGCGTCAGTTGCACGACTTGGAACATGAAGGGCGGAAGAGGGGGCTGATTTTCGTTCACAGGGATGAGGCGCCAATAGTAGCGGCCGTCCGGGAGAATTCTCGCCGGGCGGTACGAGCGCCCGGTGACCGGCTCATGCACGACCAGGTTCTTGAACTCGAGGTCGCGTGAAATTTGAATCTCGTACAGATCGACGTCGAGCGCGGTCGTCCAATGCAGTGTCGGAATGGCCGACGGCGCGAGGTAAAGTGTTTGGCCCGCGGCGGGCTCCTTGAGCTCGAGCATTTCTTTCGGCGGGCGGAAAACAGTGGTCGTGTGTGACTTCGGAGCGGGCGCCGGCGCGGGTGCCGCGGAAGGCGCGGAGGAGGGAAGAGGAGCGGCCGCCTGGGGCGCGGGCTTCTCGGCGGATTTCGGCCATGAGAAGAAAAGACCGGCGACGAGAGCCAGGAATATGCCGGCGAGCGAGTACTCGTGGAAGAGGTAGTGAGTCGCCGGGCGCGATTTTTTGCGCTTCTTCGTGGGAGGAGGGTTCGTCGGATCGTGCCCGAGCGCGATGTCAATCGGCGCGAGCTTGGGGGGCGCCGCCACTGAAATAGGGCGCGTGTCGGCCGGAATCGGAGTCGTGAATTTCTCTGCCGTGGGAAGGTCCACGGGTCCTGTCGAATGCTTTTTGCGTCGGGCCTCGCTGATAGCCTGAATCTTTTGCGAAAGCGTCGCCCAAACCTCGGGTGTCGGTTGCGGGCGGTTTTGCTGGAAGCGCTTCACGTCTTCGATAGCTTGCACCGCGCTTTGGTAGCGATCGGCGGCACGAGGCGCGCACATCTTCGCGACGATGGCGCGCATTTCGGGCGGAACGCGGCAATCCGAGGGATACGGAATCTCGCGCGGGTTACCGGAATCGCGCATCGCGAGTACGAGCGGCGTTCCCACGAGGCACTCGTAGAAGATCGCGCCCAGGCTCCAAAAGTCGGATTGCTGGGTCGCCGGCGCTCCGGATTTCAGCTCGGGCGCCATGTAGGGCAGAGTGCCTACGACGACGCCGACGCGCGTGTAATCGCCGGCCGCCGCGTGCTTGGCGATTCCGAAATCGAGAATCTTGATCTGTCCGTCGGGCCTGAGAAGAACATTGTGCGGTTTAAGATCGCGGTGAACGATTCGATTCTCGTGAAGGCAGCGTACGCCTTCGAGCATCTGCTCGAAGAGGGGGGCCGCGGCCTCCGAAGTGAGAACGAACTCCTTGAGAAGCTCCTTGAACGACACGCCCTCGATGTACTCCATCGCGATGAACGGGACGTCGCCGACGTTGTCGATCGCGTAGATCGTGACGACGTTCGGATGATTCACGCGCGCGAGCGTACGGGCTTCTTGCAGGAAGCGGCGAATGAGCTCCTCGTGATCGTGTTCGTCGGGATTGGTCGGCGCGATGACTTTCAAAGCCACGCGGCGCTGAAGGTTTACTTCATGCGCTTCGTACACTTCTCCCATCCCGCCGCGAGCGATGAGTTGAATGAGCGTGTACGCGCCCAATTGAGTGCCGTTTCGGAGACTCTGCATATCACTGATTTTTCGGATATATATGAGAAGGCCTGAACCGACGTCGGTCCAGGCTAACGTAGGTTCCGGACTAACCGCCTGTTGCTTCGAAGAGTCGCTCGATGCTGCGATTCACGCCGCTCAATGAGCGCGCATTGATGTCTCTTTGCGCTTCGATCGCGCGCTGTCGTTTCACGGCCGCCTCGTACTCGTCCGCGATTTGTTCGCACTCGACCTGGGGAATGATTCGCTTCTCGCAAAGCCCGCGCGTGCGA
Organism: uncultured Pseudobdellovibrionaceae bacterium; assembly: GCA_964409815.1. GTDB lineage: Bacteria > Bdellovibrionota > Bdellovibrionia > Bdellovibrionales > UBA1609 > JALHOQ01. Next base: position 4,157 of record CAYPFC010000146.1, on the reverse strand, counting down.
TCAAGCCTGGACTTTTGGTGAAGGCGCGTGAGCTCGGCGGTGCGGCTTTGGATTCTGAGCTGATCGTCCTCGAACTCGATCTGGCGCTTGAGTTGACCGGCCAATTCCTTTCGGTAGTCCGCTCCGGGGTTTCCGGCCTGAATCAGCATGAACTTGTCGTATCCCGCAGAGGCTTTCGCGTTTTCAACGCGTTTTTCGAGTAGCTCAGCCTCGGCTTCGCACATTTTCGAGTCGTACTCGAGTCGCTCGCGGGTCTCGACGGACACGGTGCCGTTCAATCTCTTCGCGCGCTCGATCGCGCGTTCCCTGGCGGAGCAGCGAATGCGCGTGATCTCGAGCTCGGCCTTGAGCGCGTTCCAGTTCGCGAAATTCGAAAACTGCGACATTTCCCGGAACATGGAATCGAAGCTGACCGTTGGCTGGTCCGCAGCGAATGCGGGCTCTATCGGATCGATTTCTTGAATGGACTCGGCATGCGCGAAAACGATAAGCGCTGCGACGAGAGAGAGCTTCGTGAACATGGATTTTCCCCTTAGATGGGGATCAGTCTACGCGAAAGATGACCGGTCGACTCTTACAAAACCTTAACTTTCGCGCACGGTCAGAATCGCCACTCGGTCGCCAAGAAACTCGAGATCTGCGAATTGGTGATTCCGCGCGATCCACGAAAAGGTAAACCGCGAATAGAAGGCGGTGTGGGTGGGATCGCGGCGGTAATACCAGGACTCGAAATCCGTCGCGCGATCGAACATCGCGGTCATCACCACAAGAAATCCTCCGGGGGCGAGGCATTCGCGCAAGGTTTTGAATTCGTTGGCCGGCCGGTGGAAGTGCTCGACGACTTCGGTGGCGAAAATAAAATCGTAGGTTTTCGAGAGCGCATTTTTATCGGGATGAAAAAACGGGTCGTAAATTTCGATGTCGTATCCACGTTCGCGCAATTGCTTCGTAATGATGGGTCCGGGGCCGGCGCCGAAGTCGAGCCCGCGCGTGCCCGCGGGCGCGCGAGCGACGATCGCGTCGAAAGCGGGTTCCAGAAACTTGCGGTAGCGCTCGTCATGAACGTCGTTCTCGTGCATTTCATAGCGCGCGAGCTCCTCGTCGGGCGGGAGCAGGAGCTTCTCGTCCGCGAAACGTAAGTCGCACGTCGGGCAGTGCCAGTAATCGACGATGAGCGGGTTTGCCGACGAAAAACAAAGGGGGCATTTCATCCCCCTAAGCAATTCACGTTTACGCCGATGAAGTCAATCCCGTTAGCGTACGCCGGAGAGGCCGGCGTAAATAATGCTGCCGCCCTTTATTTTATCGATCACCGTCTTGTACACGGAGGGCGCGAGCGCCGGACAGCCGAGGCTGCGGCCCTGGATGACGCTGGCTTCCTTCACGTACGTCGCCGAGTGCACGACGATCGCGCGGGAGCGCGCCTTCGAGTTCGTTGAAGACAGCCCGTCGAGCCTCAATGAGTACCCGTGACTGCCGCTATAAGTCTCGGCCGTCTTATAGAATCCGAGCGAGCTCTTTCCGGAGCCCGAGACGTTGCCGAACGAGTCGGCGATCCCGTCGTGGCCCGGATCCGAGCCTTTACCGTGCGACGTGTGCAAAGGCCATACGGAGCCGTTGCTCATATCGATCAGGAAAAAGCGAGCCTTCGTCGACTTCTTCGAGAAGTCGATGACGGTCAGATATCTCGTGTTCCCGAGGTTCTTCTTGTTCGCGTCGTAATAGAGCACGGCCTTTTCCAAAAGCGCGCTCGGTACAATCCGGTTCGGATCGAGGTGGTCGTAGTTCGCGAGGACCTGCGCTTTCTCGCTGGCGGTGAAATCCGGATTCGTCAGCTTGGAAAGGTCGGGGGTTTCACCCGGACCGTCGGCGTTAATCAATTCTTCCTCGCCGATCGTCTCCTCGTGATCGACGATGGCTTCGGTGTTTTTTCCGCATCCCGTGAAAGCCACGAAAGCCGCGAGGAGCAAGGCTTGCGAGGCTTTAAGTCCAGTCGTTTTGTTCATGCGTTTCTCCTTTCGAGAACCTTCGGCGCATGAACGGTGTGACTAAAATTTGGACACGAAGATCTGGACGGGGCTGGACTGCTACCGGACTTGAGGGCTATTCTCTAAGTATGCGATTACGATGCTTATTACTGTTTGTGTTACTCGCGCTGGGCTGCGCGCGCGGTCCGATCAAATCCCCGGATCAGTCCATGCGATTGGTCGAGAGTTTTCCCGCGACACTTGAGGACGATCTCGGATTTCCTTCCTTGCTTTCCGCACTGGAAGCGAACGCGAAATTTCTGCGCGAGAAAGTTCCTCCCGCTCAGACGCTTTATTTCGGCCCGCGCCAGATGCCCGTGAGCGAGTACCTGAGCGCGATCGAGCGATTGATCGCGGAAGGGAAAGCCGATCCGAGCGGCGAGCGCTTCCGCGAGGCGCTGCGCTTGGGTTTCGAGGCCTACGAAGTATACGGGCAAGACGAGTGGGGGGAAGTGATGATCACGTCCTACTTCGAGCCCGTAATCGAGGGATCATTGAAGAAAGACAAGCGCTTCACGCAACCGCTTTATGGGTTACCAAAGGATTTGGTCGTCGTGGATTTGGATTCGTTCATCGCCGCGCGGCCCGAGATCGGGATGCTCGCGGCCAAACCGCTAGAGCAGAGATCGCGCGCCAACGTTTTGCGCGGGCGGTTTTCGGGACCGGTGAAGGACGGGCTTCCGCGCGTGACCGCGTACCCGACGCGCGCCGAGATCGGCGAGAGAGGTCTGGGCGCGCAGGCGAAAATTTTGGCGTGGGTCGATCCGATCGACGCGTTCTTCTTGGAGATCCAAGGATCGGGGATCGTGCGCTTAAAGAACGGCAAAGAACTGAAGGTCGGCTACGCCGGTCAGAACGGTCACCCGTACGTCGCGATCGGCAGGCATCTGACCGAGATCATCCCGAAAGAGAAGATCACGATGCATTCGATCGAGAGCCACTTGCGCTCGCTTCCTTCGGAGGAGGCGCGCAAACTGATGGAGCTTAATCCGTCGTACGTGTTCTTTCAAAACCTTCCGCGCGCGGGACTCACGTTCCTCGGCACCGAAGTGGTCAACGGCCGCACGATCGCGACCGATCAAAGTTATTTCCCGAAGGGCGCGCTCGCGTTCTTGAGCTTCGAAAAGCCCGTGTTCGCGACTCCGCAAGACGTCGAGCCGGCGAGCTGGCAGCCGAGCTCGCGGTTCGTGCTCGATCAGGATACCGGGGGCGCCATTCGCGGTCCCCACCGGGTCGACTTGTTTTGGGGAAGAGGTTCGGACGCGAAACAAGCCGCGGGCGTGATGAAGAAAAAGGGGCGTTTAGTTTACTTCGTTCCGCGTCCCGCGCTTTCGCCCGCGGGATAAGATGAAGTTATTTGCGGTCTTACGCCGCGTGATGGTCTTGAATTTGCTTTCATCATACGGTGATGAAGTGCTCGAAGATGACCTTCATTTTATCGATCCTCAGTGTGACCATTTCCGCGTCACCGGGCGCTTACGGGGCAACTCACCCCAATCAAAAAACGCCGATTCCCTTTCGACTCGTAAATCAATCGGACTCTTCGATTTGCAATAACGGCACGCAGGAGTCGATCGAGGTGTGCGTCGCGCTCAATCGCCTGCGCGCCGCGAACGGGGCCCCCGCGCTCAAGAGCGATCGCCACCTCACCCAAGTCGCGATGGCATACGCACGCGAGCTTTACGAGAAGAAGAAGCTAACGCATGGGGATTTCAGTGCGCGCATGCGACACGCAGGCATCGCGATGCCCGCGGCGGAAAACATCGCCGCCGGACAAAAGACGCCCGAGCGTGTGCTCGAGTCGTGGAGTGGGTCGCGCGGGCACTTCGCGAACATGGTCAATCCGACCTACAAACTCGTCGGTGTCGGATATTACCAGAACTACTGGGTTCAGATTTTTTCGAGTGGAGCGCGCTAGTTAGCCGCAGAAATTATTCGGTAAAATCACTCGCGACACGTCTCCGGCCGTAACACCGAGGAACTGGCGGCCTATTCTTAAGATCAGTCGCTGGCCGCGCGTGGAGCCTTTGGAGACCATCGTGAGTTGCCCGTAGCCCTCGGTGTCCGTGCGGGTCGCTCCCGAGTAACCGCCGAGCTTCCAAAGCACGCGATCCGCGTTTAGGGGACGGA
>CAYPFC010000145.1:5868-7452 GCA_964409815.1 uncultured Pseudobdellovibrionaceae bacterium | reverse complement strand
GTCACCAAGGAGATCGCAGATTCTCGTCTAGGTTATTCGAGAGTCGGCAGTTTCCAGGAAACCACGATTGCTGAAGAAGCGCTATTTTGGGTGGAACAAATGAAAGTTGAATTGTCTACGGGTTGGCACAGTCGGGCGTCAGCGTTTATTAATCAGATCCTGATTCCGAAGTATGGCCATCTTTCGCCAAACAAATTCAACGTCGCGTTTGTCCGAAGAATGCAGGCTGAGTTAAAGGACACCAAGCTTAGAAATGGGGCCGATGGAACTTTAAGCAATAATTCAGTCAATAGATTCACCGAGGTCTTGTGTGCGATCTTGAACTACTCTGCAAAGACGCAACGAATTCCGCTGAATCCCGCTAAGGGATACAGCAAACTTCCTGATGATCGAGTGGAGATTTCTTACTGGCAGCCTGAGGAGGTCCGAGACTTCCTCCGTTTTGTTGGTAAGAAATATCCCAAAGGCCACGAAGAGCGTTGGGTCTACGTTGCAATGTTAGTAGCATTGAACTGTGGACCTCGCGCTGGTGAACTTTGGGGTCTCATGCCCGAAGATGTAAAGGAGGAAAGCCTCTACATCAAAAGGCAGTGGCGGGAGTTTGAGAAGCGGTTTGACCTTCCTAAAGGGAAGCGAAACCGAAAAGCTAAAGATCGACTTCCGTATCGTCACACCGTTCTTCATCCCGTTGTTAGAACTGAATTGTTGGAGATCATAGAGCAGCGACAGATTCAGCCTAGCCAAACCATTTTTTGTGGCGAGGGTGGGCTGCCAAGAGGTCATAGGAGCTTTGCCCATCGGTTTGAGCGACTTGTGAAAGCTTGGGGAGGTCGTCGCATTAGATTCCATGATCTTCGCCACACAGCTATTACGTTGTGGGTTCACTCCGGGATTAATCTCAAGGTTATTCAGGATATGGCAGGCCATGAGAGCATTACGACGACAATGGGCTACGTCCACACGGTCGGCGGAAGTGTGAACAAGGTCAGTCGATTCCATTTAGTCACCGAACAATTTGAGCCGAAAGTTCTCGAAGGAAAGTTTGCTGAGAGCACTCAGGGAGATTCGGAAGACTGCGGAGAAATTCGGAGTGGATCTGAGTGGGGTGGACGATAAGTGGACGATGAGCTGCTGCTTTTGCGAGCAGCTCGAATTTTCCAATTTTTTAAGTGATTGATATCAGAAGAAGAAATTTGGTTGCGGGGGCCGGATTTGAACCGACGACCTTCGGGTTATGAGCCCGACGAGCTACCAGGCTGCTCCACCCCGCGACAGGTTTCTTTGGTCGGATGCAGTGTGCACCTTACGCGCCAACCCGCAGCCGAGTCAAGGGGCTTAACTCACGAAGTTTCAAATGATTTTGCCTATTTATACGGCGCCAAGGGGGCGCCTAGGATGACTTTGAGGCCCCATCCGCCGGGAATTCACAACGAAATCCAGCACCCTCCAAGGTCCCACGCACCTGATCCCGCACCCGCTCACAATGACCACGCCCCAACACCGACCACGCAATCTTCTGCTCCTGACCAAACTTCCGATAAAAAAGCTCACACCCCTTAGGCTCCAAGCTCTCTACCCGCAACG
>CAYPFC010000145.1:0-5858 GCA_964409815.1 uncultured Pseudobdellovibrionaceae bacterium | reverse complement strand
CAACGCACGCTCGTCGCCCTCAACCTTACAGCCAAGCTCCCGACGATGAATCTCCTCGCGAATCGCCTGATCCGTCGCCTTCGCCTCCTTTACCACCGGACCACTCACCGCAGGCGGGGGAGACGGCGGCGCCTCTCGCGGCTCCACCGGCTTCGACGAAACACAACCCATTAACAATGTGACCGAAAAAAGAAAGACGACTCTCCCGAACATCCGCGACCTCCGTGTCGAAAAATGCCCGGGGCAACCATGACCTTGCCCCGAGCGCAGACTATAGGAATGACCATTAAGGAGTCCGAATTCAGGATGAACCCGCTCGAAAAATTCCGCAATCCCGAGAAAATAACCTTATTTTTATCTTTCCTCGCGAGGGAAATGAATGCGGATCTCCGCGCCCTCGCCCGACGTCTGAACCTCCAGACGCCAATCGTAAAGCTTCGCCACGGTCGCTACCCACGCAAGCCCCAGACCGTTTCCGCTCGCCGCGGAACTCTCGCTCGCGCCGACATTGAACGGCTGCCCCAGGCGCTCGCGCACTTCGCGCGGAATTCCGGGCCCGCGATCGCGCACCGTAAACGTGTGATCGCTCAAGATCAGCTCGACCGGCGTCGGCGACGGCGAAAATTTGATCGCATTCGTAACCAGGTTCGCGATCAATTGATCCAAGTGAATCGGATTCGCGAAGACGGAAAAATCCGAAGCGAGATTCAAATGAATGCGACCTTCTCCGATTTTCTCAAGCCGCGTAGCCACGGCCTTCACCACGGACTTCATCCTCAGCGCGTGAAGATCCTTCTGCGGCACCGAGTTTTCGAGTTCCGCCCAATCCAAAAACTGTCCGATGATCTCGGACATGTGGTCGACCTCTTCGATCACGCTCTTCGCGAATTCGGAAGGAATCTTTCCGGACTTCGAGTTCGCCTGCGTCTCCGCGCGCACGATCGAAAGCGGCGTCTTCAATTCGTGCGCCATCTGAAACGTCCACGACCTCGTCAGCTTATAATTCAAGTTGATACGATCGATCAGCTTCTGCACCGTGCTCAACAAACTCGAGAACTCATCCGACCTCGCCCAAAACCCGTGCGTATAGCGCGTAAGACCCACCGGCAGGGGACGCACGTCCTTCAGATTCACAAGATTGGAGGTCGCCTCGCCCAAGTGACCGATCAGAAGACGCAGGGGAGAGAGCAAGACCAGCGTTAACAACACCGACGCAAGGAAGACCGAAATCACGATCCCTGAAACATAATTTATCAGGCGCAAGTCGACGATCTCCCAATCGAGAAAATTGCGATCGAGCACTTGTCCTACCTGCAAAATGTACTTTCCGCCCTTGGGCAGAGGAATATTGCGAAGCCTCGTGTACTCCGTCGCCGTCTCGACGGTGACCCACTCGGGCTGGATCGGCAACTCGGCCTTCAGCAATCCGACGTTGAAGCTCTGGTACAGGATCTTCGAGTCGTGATCCCGGACGACGAAAACCTTTCCGATGCGCGTGCCCTGCAGGACCTTGGAGATCGTGTCCTCGATGGATCTCATATCGCGGACCGAACTCAGAAACTGGTCGCTCGAAAGCAGAATCGACGAGCTCTCGCTGATCTGCCGATCGATGAGCTTCATCCGCTGCGTCTTGAAGAAGTAGGCGTGGACGAAATTAATCCCGACCGCCGCGAAAATCAGCGTCGCCAAAATGATGAAAAAGAATCTATTCCTCAACCCAGTATCCCGTGTTCCTCGCGTTCTTGATCGTCACCGTCGCCCCCGCGTCTTTAAGCCTGCGACGAAGCTTATTCACGGTCGTCTCGACGACGTTGCTTTCGACGTCGGGGCTCATCTCCCAAACCTTCTGGTAGAGAAACGACTTATTAAAGATTCGCCCGGGCGTTTGCGCGAGCGTCCTCAGCAGAACGAACTCCTTGTTCGGAAGCGCGACCTCATTGCCGTTCACGCGCATCGTACGGTCGGTGGAGTTCAGATGGAGGTTTCCGATCCTCAAATCGGGGCTGTTCCGCCGGAGGAGAGCTCGCACGCGCGCCGAAAGCTCCTCGCTGTCGAACGGCTTCGCCACGTAGTCGTCGGCTCCGGCGTCGATCAGCGCCGCCTTTTCGGACGCGGTGTTAATGGCCGAGAGCACCATGATGCGGGCCTCGAACACTTGCTTCATCGGCGCGAGCAGCTCGGCCGAGTCGCGCCCGTGCAGTAGCCGATCGAGAATCACGAGATCGAATCGGGCGGGGATCGAGAGCAAATTTTCAAGCTCGCGATAGGAAAGACAGGTGAAGATCGAATAGCCTTCGTTGCGCATGAGCTCGGCGAGATTCTCGAGCAGCTTTGTCTCATCCTCGACCACGAGAATTCGAAATGGAGTCGGCGTCACGGTGTTCCCTGCGATTGGTTTTTCTTGAGAGTAAGTAGGCGAGATCATTCCGTCATTCCCCCAAGAATAACTTAAAAGTTATTTTAGTCGCGCAAAGATTTAGAACGCTCATAAGACGCCAATATGACACGTTAATCTTAAAAATTGTAGGCGCATCGCCCGACGTGCCCCCATTGCGAAACCCAAGGCCCTCGCTCATTCTTGAACGTACCCAGTTAGTTAATCTCCTGTATGTGTACAGCCGCGGGGCTCTGGTGCTTCGGAGCCCCGCAATTTATTAGGAGCCCATTTGAATCTCAGCTTCGAACCATCGTCCCCCTTTTCCTTAGGCGCGGAGCTCGAGCTCCAGCTTGTGGATCGCGGGACGCTCGAGCTGAGCTCCTCGTCCATTCAGATCTTAAAGGCCATGAACAACCCGAGCAACGTCGCCGCCGAGCTCTATCAAAGCATGATCGAGATCACGACGGGCGTTTGCGGAAACGCGTTCGAGATCGGCGGCGAGCTCAGCGCCGCTCTCGCCAAAGTCGCGAGCGTTTGCGACCGCTTCGGCCTCGATCTGGTTTCCGCGGGCACGCACCCTTGGGCGCGCCATCAAGACGCGGTCTCATTCCCGCGCGCGCGGTTTGACGAGGTCCTCGACCGTCGCAAGTGGATCGCGAAACGGCTCCTCGTTTTCGGACTCCATGTTCACGTGGGCATGCACTCGGGAGATCACGCGATACGCACGATGAACGCGCTCATGAAACACCTTCCCATGCTGCTCGCGTTTTCGGCGAGCTCTCCCTTCTCGGGCGGCGAGGACACGCACCTGGAATCCGCGCGCTCGACCTTCTTTGAAGCCTTCCCGACGGGCGGACCGCCTCTTCCCCTTAAGGATTGGCGCGAGTTCCAGGACATCTATTCACGCATGATCGCCTCCGGCGCGATCGAGTCGCCGAAAGACCTTTGGTGGGACGTTCGCCCGAGCCCTGCGTTCGGAACGCTTGAGTTCCGAATTTGCGATTCTCCGGCGACCTTGAGAGAAGCGACCGCCATCGTCGCATGGATTCATCTTCTTTGCGTCGCGGCCGAGCGCGATTTTCAAAAGGGGAGACCGGCGGCTCCGGCCTCGCCGTGGATTCTGCGCGAGAACAAGTGGCGCGCGATCCGCGACGGCGTCTCCGCGGAGCTGATCGAGGATGAAATCGGGCGGAGTCGTCCGATTTCGCTGATTTTCGAGGATGAAGTGAAGCGCCTTCGTGAGCTCGTCGACCACTTCGCCTACGCTCCCCATATCGACGTTCTAAGACAGGTATTGCATCAGGGCTCGAGCTCCGAGCGCCAACGTCAGGTTTATGAGAGCTCAAACGGCGATTTACGACCGGTGATCGCCGTACTCATCGAGGAATTGGACAAGGACCGTCCACTGTGGCTGTCCGACAAAAAGAAAGGAAAAGGAAAATGCGCCTAAGAACTTACTGCGCGATCGCGACGATCGCTCTGCTTTCCACCGCTTGTGCTCAAGGGGCTAAGACCGCCGATCAGCCAGCGAGCCCCGCGCCCGCGGCCACCCCGCAGGCCGCCTCCAAGGCCGCTACTCCCGCGCCTCCGGCCGCGGGCGCGCCCGCCGCCGCGGCTCCCAAAGTCGAGAGCACGGACGCGCGCTTGATGTGTACGCGCGCGAACGACTCGCGACTGCTGAAGCTCGATCGACTCGAGCCCAAGGGCTGCCGATTGATGTACCCGAACGCGGCGAGCGAAATCGCGGCCTCGTCCGTCGGCACGGGCCACTGCGAGAAAGTTCGCGACAATATTCGAAAGAACCTGGAGAACGTCGGATTTAAGTGCTCGACGGAGCAAACCGCGAAAGTCGAAGAGCCGGCGAAGAAATCCTGAGTTATTGTCCATCGATCAAAAGCATCTGCGTGACGGCGCCCGTAAACGCGTCACGCAGAAACGTCCCTTGGTAGTTTCCGTCAGTATCGAGTCGCACCACGCTGTTCGTCAGATCCGATGCCACTAACAATGCGCCGTCGGGCATTTCGAGCAGGGCGGTGGGGTTACCCAGTACCGCTGTATTCGTTCCCCAAACGACCGTGCCGGTCCCGCTCCCATCGCCGCTGAATGAATAAACGCGATCGTCTCCTTGCGTGGCGACGTAAAGCAGGCCGTTCGAATGCGCGAGCACCGCCGTCGGGTCCACATTGCCAAAAGTAGTGTTCGCGCGGACGCAGGTCGGAACGCTTTCGCTGACGTCGTACACGTTGATGTCGTCGTTCCCCGTTGCGGTCGAGATCAGAAGGCCCCCTCCGGCGTACGTAAGCCCACGGGGCGTGGTCAAAACGCATGAGCCCACCGTCGCTGCGATGTAGGGGGCGCCGACGCGCTCTCCGGAGCGATCGAACGCCTCGATCGTGTTGGTTTCAATGGCGAAGTAGCGCGAGCGGTCGTCGTCGAACGCCATTTGCCATAAGTTCCCGGTGAGATTGGCATTGATGACGAAATCGACCGGCGGCTCGCCGACCAGAGAAAGCCTGGAAATGCGGTCGGCTCCGTCGAGCAGAACCGCGAAACTTAAGTTATCGAACGGGGCGATCCCTTTCGGGGTGTCGTTGGAACCGGTGAAATCGGCCACCACGTGCATCAAATTGCCTTCTAAGTCGTAAAGCAGAACGGTCAGCGCGCCGGCATTCGACGTGGAAACGACGATCCGGGGCTCGCCCAAGCCGAGCGAGCCATAGAAATACGTGCCCGCAGGTACGCCGCAGGCGGCGACGGACAGCAATAGGGCAAGAGAGAACACGATCGCGCGGATTCGCAAAAAGCTTTCCTTTTAAAAAGGTTTGAGCTTTCAGTTTAGTTGCTCGCGACCGTCCCTCCACGCGCTCAAAGTTAAAATTAAATTTATCATCGCCGTAAGGATGCGAATTCACGTGATTGGACGGTCCAGACCGCGGCCAGTCCCGTTGCTCACGCTAGGCGCACGGCGAGTACCATTGAAGAATGAAGTCACGTTTTTGGGAACTGGTCCTGTCGGTCGGAGCGGCCTTGGCAATCGCCACGGGCGGCGCTCTTTCTTGCGAGAAAAAAAGCGGAACGTTCTTCGCCGGAGCCTTGGGTCTCGATGAGGACATCATTGTGGTCACCAGTCAGCTCACCACCGCTCTGTCGGTAACGGCCTACGACCTCGACGGCAACTTTCTTGGAGTGCTCGCCGATTACCAGCAGGAGAATAACGGACCGAGGGGCCTTGCGATCTTCGACCTTTTTCACGTCGCCGTTAGCATGGAAGGAGACGATCGCGTCGACCTCGTATACTTGGGCGGTGGACGTAAGAGCTTCATCCAAAGCTCATTTCTCACCGGCGCGATCGGCCGCCTGATTCGGCATCCGACGAGGCCTGAGTTTTTCATCATCGAGAGCAACACCGCGATCGAGCGATTTTCAATCACCGGCGAGCGAATTCCCGTCTCCGGCAACCCATTTTTAACCGGAGCCCTCG
>CAYPFC010000144.1:0-7502 GCA_964409815.1 uncultured Pseudobdellovibrionaceae bacterium | reverse complement strand
GGGTTTGTCCCCGGGCTCAAGACATACGCATAGAGTTTGTTGAACTCCTTGCCCGCACCCCGGGCGATTTTGAATGCAGGAATGAGATCGGAGGGAATCGGCTCCTCAAGCTCAAAAATGGCGACGTCCATCTCACCCGAAGTTCCAATTTCTTTTCCCGTGTTCGGATCCTTCGGCCCTTCTGTGTACTGCTTGTACACGGCCGCGGCCTTCAACCGGCGCTGAATTTTCTTGCCATTCACTTTCTGCGTAATGAAGTAACCGCGAATTCCTTCAGTCGTGTCGCAGTGTCCATTGGTCATGATCTGATTGGGTGAAATCAAGAAAGCCGTGCATCTCGAAAAGGTAATCATGCCGTCTTGCGGAGGAGCGGGGCGCGCGAGCAGTCCGACCTGTAACGGGCAAACTTGCGCCTTACAGACTACCTGCCAATCCGGGAGCCACTCCGGGTCGGCTTGAGCTTCCGCGGAGGACACGGTCTCAACCGGAACCGAGATATCGACGTTGCCGCGGACGGCGGTGTTGACCTGAGGGGTGCCTGTTTTGATGTTGCGATGGTTGCGGTTTTGGCTACAGGCCGCCAGCAACAATACGCTCGTTATAATTACGAAAGAAATCTGACCCCGCATGGCGGGTTCAAGCGGAGCAAGTTCCAGGCCCGCGGGCGAGCGATTCAGTGGGAATTAAAACGCGAAAAGGGCCGTAATTACGGCCCTCTGACAATTTTTGGCGGTATGGTTTAGAACCTAACCTCGCCGGCTACTTCTGCGCGACCGCGAGCTTTACGTCGGCGTAGCCAGCCATCATCGACGTGTACATGATCTTCTGAAGAACTTCGTAGTTCAGGTTGCGATCGGCTTGCATCAAAACCTTGCCGTCGAACTCGAAGCTGTCATTCACATTCGAAATCGATTTCGCGAGCTTCGCCCGCTCATCGAGAGCCTCGTAAAGCTTGCGCAAGAACGAAGGATCGTTCGCGTCGGCGGCCGATGCGGGAATACGTCCTTTTTCGAGGTCGAGAACTTTCTTCTCTTCCACGAAGACGCCGTCTTCCGCCACGACCAGCTTCACCACGTCGACCGGATCTTCCGTCGCGGTCGACTCGGCCAGGCGCAATCCCTCTTTAGGCGTGATATTCACCGGAGAAGTCGAGTATGTCTTCAACAGGAAGACCAGCAGGATCACGAACATGTCGACCATCGATGTAATTTGGATCTTGAACGAAGAGGGTGTTCTGCGATCCATGTATCTTGCTATTCCTCTGCGAGCCATAAATTACCTCTAGTTTCCAATCACGTTTGCAAAGAGCACGCTCGGGAACATCAATTCCGTCTCGATCATCGTGCCGTTCGCGGGGTCCTTGAAGGCGACCTTTTTCGTTTCCGGATTGCGGCGCAGTTTATCCATGACCACAACCAGATCATTCAAATTAACGTCCGCCTCGGGATTCATATCGACGCGGAACACTTGCGGGTTAGCTTCTTTAACCGTGAAGGCTGCGGCGTGCAGACCATCCAAGTCCCAAGTTCCATTCTTATTGGGAACCGCAGTCGGAGTCGTCTTGCCGTCCTTCGTAACTTCGAGAGTGAAACCTTTGGTCTTCGAAACGCTCAAGGCGATCGTTGCTTCCGACTTGTCGTTCGCGCGTTGAGCCGCTTCGGCAACGACCTGAGGCACCGAGCTGTCGATCATCTTCACCTGCACAAAGGCAACGCTGAGGAGGAGCAGGGGCACGATCGACACGATGATGTCCAGGATCGGAGCCAGGTTAAGATCAAATGTCGCGTCCGAAGCGCGACTCTTCACGTGACGCATATTACGATGCCTTCACCGAGGGAGTCGCGGTTGTCTTCTTGAGGCCCTCGGCATTCAAGTTGCTCGGATAAGCGGTCAAGCCTTTGTAGGGCAGATAGATTCTGCTCTTCAATGCTTCCATGACCTTCTGCGAGCACTGGTCGATCTCGTTAAAGAGTTGACCTTGCTTGGCATGCAAGAAGGAGTAAGCGATCATCGTGGGGATCGCGAACATCAGACCGAGCATCGTCGCGGTCATTGCGATCGAGATACCTTCGGCAAGAAGCGTTTGCTTCTGGGCGACGTCCGCGAAGCTTACGGCGCGGAACGCGGTGATCAGGCCGGCGACGGTTCCAAGGAGACCGATCAGCGTCACGACGTTCGCAACCATCGCGAGGTGGCCAAGGCTTTTCATCAGTTTCGGGGCAACTTCGCTCGAAGCGATATCGAGGGCCGTATTGACGGCTTCGTCGTCGCGGTCCGATTTCTCGAGGATGCGCTTAGTGATGTAAGCGAGCGGTTTCTTTTCGTTGGCGCTGCAGAACGTGATCGCTTCTTCGATCTTGTCCTGTTCGATCAGGCTCATCACTTGTTTCATGAACGGCTCGGCCGCCAATGAGTACTCCGTATAAAGAGCACGGTAGCGGTCATATATAAGATAGATGCCGAACAAGCCGGTTCCGACAATGCACATGTCGATGATTTTATAGTTATTCAAGAAGCTCAGTACGCTGTCCATAAAGGGTCCTCCTCAGACACTTGTAATGCTTCAAACTTATCGCTGGGGCCCAAGCTAAACTTAAAGCCAGTCGAGAAATTCGGCGGTTAGACCAAGGGCTTGCGCCTGGGTTGAGGAAAGATCCGAAAACCGCAAAATCACGGAACAGGGTCAGAATTTTAACGGAAATTCGACCACCAAATTGACGTCCCAAACGACCCAAAACGAGCCGCTTTTGGGCTCCGCACGGAAAGGAATTCAGGCGCTTACCGACGTAAACCCGCTATATTTGCGCCCGCGGGGGCTTCCCGATTGCTCAATGGGTTACTCGTCATGGATGACACGAGGAACGGATTCCTTACTTCATTTGTTTTCTTCTTAGGCCTAAGCATGGCCATGGTCGGTCATGCGGTCGATTTCGAGTACATCAGTCCCGAACGCCGCCAGGAGCTTGAAACGGAATTCAACTCCTCCGCGGTGAAGCCTCTCGTGAAGTCCGAGCTCAAACATAAAAAGTGGACTTGCGACATGTACGGCGTGCGCACGCGCTTGCAGGTCCAGCGCAACGTGAAGCTTTATAGCTGGCAAAATGACAAAACTTGGGAAAACTCGGGCGCCCAAGTCGTCGTCTCGTACACCGAGGACGAAAAGTCCCTCTTGGGCCGCACGGAACGTTTCGAAGATCGTGTCAAGATGAAGTCGAACGGCGAATTGATTTCCCAGCTGAGCCTGGTGAAGCCCGAGCGCGAAGTCATCGCGTACTCCGTCTGCAAGTCCCTCTGAGACTTGACAGTTTCTCAGCGAAATTCCTAAATAATCGAGGATGGAATGGCTCATAGTCCTCGTCTGCCTCTTTCTCAACGCCCTTTTAGCCGCGGCCGAAATCGCTTTCGTCACGCTCACACGCGCGCAGCTTCGCGAAGTCGCTAAGTCGGGAAAGAAGTCCGCACAGACGCTGCTCGAGTTGCGCGAAAATCCCGAGCGGACGCTTTCCGTCATGCAGATCGGAATCAGCTTGGTGGGCGCGCTCGCCGCCGCCGTCGGCGGAGCCGAAGCTCATCAATCCATCGCTCCGTACTTGCAGGAGCAGTTTTCAATCTCGGACCAAACCTCGAAGATCCTTTCGATCACTTTCATCGTCGTTCCGTTGACATTCTTAAACGTGATCTTCGGCGAGCTCGTCCCGAAAACTCTGGCCCTCCGTAACCCCTTAAAGATCGCGCTCTTCTCGGCAAGATGGCTGATGACTCTCGACCTGATCTTTCTTCCCATCGTCGACTTTCTGGAATGGTCGACAAAAAAAATCCTCGCGATCATTTTTCCGAAATCCCGCGCGCCACAGGCCACGCATCATGAGACGGTCGATCTTGACCAACTCTCGCAGCAGGCGCGCCAGTACATTTTGAATCTCGTCGGCATCGAGAAAAAGCGCGTACGCGAAGTGATGCTGCCATGGCAGCAGGTCGATCACGTTTATTTTTCGCAGACGATTCAGGAAGTGGAAGCCGTCGCTTTGCGCTCGGGCCACACGCGCCTGCCGGTCATCGCGGAAGGCCAGGTCTTTGGAATCATCAACACGAAGGAGCTCCTCGCCCTCGTCAAAGCCGGCGCCGATAAGTGGGTGCAGATCGTCCGTCCCGTCTCGCGCGTCCAAGAGTACGACAGCCTCTTCAAGGCGCTCCGCCAGATGCAAGAGAAGCGCAGCCACTTGTCCGCGGTATTTGCGGCAACGTCGCTCGTCGGAATTGTCACTATGGAAGACATCCTCGAGGAAGTGATCGGCGAGATCTATGACGAAGACGACGACGGCGCCCTCCGGCGCATCTTGAGCTCCGCGGGCCGCATGCGCGGCGGACCTAAATCGTAAACAAAGATTATCCGAAACGGCCCGTAATGTAGGACTCCGTACGCGGGTCCTTGGGCTTCGTAAAGATCTGTTGCGTGGGCCCGAACTCGACGAGCTCGCCGAGATACATGAAAGCCGTATAGTCGGAAATCCGAGCGGCCTGATGCAAGTTGTGCGTCACCATGAGGATCGTGACGGATTTTTTGAGTTCGGTCGCCAGCTCCTCGATGTGCGCGGTCGAGATCGGATCGAGCGCCGACGTCGGCTCATCGAGCAGAACGATTTCCGGCTCGGTGGCGAGCGCGCGCGCGATGCACAGGCGCTGCTGTTGCCCGCCCGAGAGCGAGTTCGCGTTGGCGTCTAAACGATCCTTGACCTCGCTCCATAAGCCCGCCTGGCGGAGCGCGGTTTCCACCGCTTTCTCGATATGCGCCCGGCGCTTCACCCCGCGAACGCGCAGCCCGTAAGCGACGTTTTCAAAGATCGACTTCGGAAACGGATTCGGCTTCTGGAAAACCATCCCGATGCGCATGCGCACCTCGATGGGATCGATGTCTTTGTGAAGGATGTTCTGGTTTTCGGGATAGAGCCAGATTTCGCCGTTGTAGCGATTCCCGGAATAGAGATCGTGCATGCGATTGAAGCAACGGAGAAGCGTCGTCTTACCGCAACCCGAAGGTCCAATGAGCGCCGTCACTGCGTTCTTGTAAACCGGAATACTGACCTGCTTAACGACCTCTTTGTCGCCGTAATAGAAGCTCAATTGTTTTACGTTGGCCGATAAACTCTGTTCCATGCCTACCATCTCACTCTTTTGCGGAAGCGCGCGCGGATGTAAATGGCGATCGCGTTCATTACGAGGGTCATCGCGAGCAGAATCATGCCGGTGGCGGCCGCGTTCACGTGAAACTCAGCCTGCGGACGCGAGATCCAGTTGAACATCTGGATCGGCATGACCGTGAAAGGGTCCATCAGCCACTGCCCGGATACGTAAGGATAGTCGCCTTTCACCGGGCTGGTGGGGAGAAACGCGATGAACGTAAGCGCGCCGATCGTGATCAGCGGCGCGGTCTCGCCGATGGCGCGGCTCAAAGAAATAATCACGCCGGTGAGCACGCCGCCCGTGGAATAGGGAAGCAAATGATGCTGAATAACCTGCCACTTGGTGGCGCCCACGGCATACGCCGCTTCTCGGATGTGGCCCGGGATCGTTCGCAGTGATTCGCGAGTGGCTACGATCACGATCGGAAGAACGAGCAGTCCGAGCGTAAGGCCCGCGGTGAGAATGCTATGACCAAGCCCGAAGCGGTAAACGAAGAGTCCGAGCGCCATCAGCCCGAAAATGATCGAGGGGATGCCCGCCAAATTTACGATGTTCAGCTCGATAAAGCCCGTGACGAGATTCTTGGGCGCGTATTCTTCCAGGTAAACTCCGGCCGCCACCCCGAGAGGGATCGCGCACGCGGCGGTGACCATCATTACGCAAAGGGTACCCACCCAAGCGGAAATGATGCCCGCCTTTTCGGGAAACCGCGACGGAAAATTCGTGACGAAGTCCCAGCTGATGCGCGGAACGCCCGTCATCGCGAGATCCACAATCAACGTAACAAGCGTTAAAAGCGCGAAGAACAACAGAAGAAGAGCCAAGACCGCGAAGGCAAAATCCTTGAACTTTCGAATGCGGAGGCTGTTATCGAGGATCATTAGTATGTCTCGCGGAAGCGGCGGCGCAAGCCGAAGCCGATGAGGTTAAACGTCAACGTGAGCGCAAGAAGGCTTAAGCCCGCGACGTAAATCGATTGATAGCCTATCGATCCGTGGGGGAGATCTCCCATGCTTACCTGAACGATGAAAGCCGTGATTGTCGCCACGGGCTCGGTCGGGTTCGCGGTCAGGTTCGGCTGAAGACCGGCGGCAATCGCGACGACCATCGTTTCGCCCAAGGCGCGCGAGATCGCGAGAATGTACGCTGACATCACGCCTGAGAACGCCGCGGGCACGACCACTTTGAACGAGGTTTGCAAGCGCGTTGCACCGACGGCAAAGGAGCCTTCGCGCAAATAGTTCGGAACCGCGCGCATCGCATCTTCGCTCAGCGACGAAATATAGGGGATGATCATCACGCCCATCACGAGTCCCGCGCTGAGCGCGTTGAAGCCGCCCATCTCGGGGAAAAACTTTTGAAGAAGGGGCGTCACGAAGAGCAGAGCGAAGTAACCGTATACCACCGTGGGAACGGCCGCGAGGAGCTCAAGGATCGGCTTCAAAACCTCTCTCAACGCCGGGGGCGCATACTCGCTTAAGAAAGCCGCGATGATGGTACCCACGGGAATCGCCACGCTCAATGCGATTACGGTAGTCAAAAAGGTTCCGCACAAAAGCGGCAGAATTCCGAATTGCGGGTTATCGAAGAGCGGCGTCCACTCGCGCGAGGTCAAAAACTCGACGATGCTCACGTGCTTGAAGAACGGGATGGATTCGAAAATCAAGATCGAGAGAATGCCGATGGTCACAAAGACTGCGGAAGCCGCGGCCAGAAAGAGCACGGTTTCAATTGCGCGCTCCTTCCAAATGCGACGACGCTTCACGGACAATTGCGTCTGCTGAAGCGTCGTAAGCTTGTTTAAGCTCAATGTTTCCAGGGCCTCGGCCTTCTGAACGTTCACGCTATAGGCTCTTCTCTTTCTTCATCAGCTCGCTGATCTTAAGACCGACTTGCGAGTGACCGGCGAACGCCGTGCCGAGCTTGCCCTTGGTAATGTGCTCAAGGCCCAGTTTGTACGCTTCGGGAGGAAGCGGAACGTACTTGGCTTCCGGCACGAGCTTCGGCGCCTGGTAGAGATAGAATTCGACGAACTCTTTGATCTCGGGACGCGCGTAAGCCTTTTCACTCACGTAAATGAAAAGCGGCCGGGACAGCGGGGCGTAAGTGCCGCTCTCAACCGTCGCACGCGAGGGCAACACGCCTTTTTTCGCGCCGGTCGCAACGACGGGAACGATCTTCAAGGTGGCTTTGTTTTCTTCATAGTACGAAAGCGGCAAGTATCCGAGCGCGCCTTTATCGGCCGCAACGCCCTTTACGAGAACGTTGTCGTCTTCGCTCGCGGTGTAATCACCACGGCTCGACTTCGCTTTGCCAACGAC
>CAYPFC010000143.1:0-7541 GCA_964409815.1 uncultured Pseudobdellovibrionaceae bacterium | reverse complement strand
GCCGTCTTCGCAACTCAAACAAATGGAAGATCCCTATTTCGACAACGTCCTCGTTCTCATTCAGCCTTCGAGCACGACTTCGACGATCGTCGACAACAGCAAATACGCGCGCGCGCTGACGCTTGGCGGGAGCACGGCGCTTTCGACCGCCGTCGCGGATCCTTGGGGCGGCAACCGCAAGGTGATAGCGATGGACGGTAACCTCGATTACATATCGATGCCGGACAGTAACGACTGGGCTTTTGGCACGAACGATCTCACCATCGAGGGCTGGTTCTACTTCAATACGCTCGGTTCAACGACAACCATATCGCTCGGTGGTCAGTATGTTGACGGCAATAACTACGCCGCGTGGGCTATCGATAACAACACCAGTAACGGCTTGGGCTGGTACGTGAGAAGCGCCGGCGCCTTCATGTACTCGAGCTGGGTCGGCGCCGATCAGACGACGCCGACGGGAACGTGGGTTCACGTCGCGTACACGCGCAGCGGAAACGATCACCGGGAATTTTGGAACGGAAATCTTATCCATTCCGTGAACGACAATTCGGCTGTTCCGAATTACGCCGCGGTTTTCGGACTGGGCTCGGTCACGGGCACCACCATCAACGGATATGTCGGCGCGTTCCGCGTGACCACCGGGGTCGCGCGCTATACAAAGTCGTTCACGCCTCCGAAGTTCGCGTTTCCCACGCAGGGTCCGCGCATCGCCGATCCGTACTGGAACAACGTCGTGCTACTGATACAGCCGAACACCGACAGCTCCTCGATCATCGACTTGAGTCGTTCCGGTCATACCGTGACGGCTATGGGCAACGCGGCTCTTTCGACCGCGGTCTCCGATCCGTGGGGCTGGGGTCGCAAAGTGATTTCGCTGGATGGCACCGGAGACTATCTCTCCATTCCCGATAATGCCGACTTCGACTTCGGCGCCGGCGACGTCACCGTCGAGGGTTGGTATTACTTCCCGTCGTTTACGG
The DNA here is from genome assembly GCA_964409815.1 of uncultured Pseudobdellovibrionaceae bacterium. GTDB lineage: Bacteria > Bdellovibrionota > Bdellovibrionia > Bdellovibrionales > UBA1609 > JALHOQ01. The sequence continues at coordinate 6,561 of CAYPFC010000143.1, read as the reverse complement.
GCTCGATGAACAACGGTCTCTTCATGCAATATCAGGACGGAAACAATAAATGGGGATTGAATCTTAACAACAGCACCAATGAAGGGCTTCTCTACGTGGCCCGCGTGGGCGGTTCCAATACGATTTTGTACAACGGCGGCGCAGATTATACTTCTTCCGCCGGGTGGAAGCATGTCGCTTACGTTCGCAGCGGAAACACTCACACGACCTACATGGACGGGGTGAACGTGGCGTCCACGACGGACACCAGCGTGAATCCGAATATCGCGGGGATCATGGCGATCGGGCGAATTGTGGAAGTTGGTGGAACTTTTCAGGAGCACACCGGTTACTTGGCGAATTTCCGCATCACTAAAGGCGTCGCGCGCTACACCGCGAACTTCACGCCTCAGCCGGGACCATTTCCCACACAGGGCTTAAGGGGAGCATGGTCCAAGAAGACGATTCCGAGATGGTCGAACATCGTGAACTACTTGCCCATGAACGGTACCGGTTCCATCGCCAACGGAGCGACCGTCAAAGCGATGATTGGCGCGGACGGAACCGCCAGTAATGCGGGCGGGACGAACATGTCCTATATGGTAGGAAATATCGCTAGCTATATCAATTTCGACGGGTCGGATAACAGCATTTCTTTGCCAAAAGATGCCGGAAATACCTTCGCAAAAGCGCAGCCGTACTCGATGTCGTTGTGGGTGTATCCCACGAATTCCGCGGGTAACATGCAGACGTTTATTACCGACGCCTCCGAGCTGCCGCCCTACAACGGCCACTGGCTCCAATTTTCGACAGCCTGGTGCGGAAACTCCAGACGCGTTTGCTACGCGCATATCGACGGTTCGAGCAATATGCAGAGGATCTGGACGAACGCCTCATTAAACTTGAATGAGTGGACGCATATCGTAGTCACTTACGACGGAAGTGCCAGCGCCACCGGGATGAAAATTTATCTCAACGGCTCTGCGGCGGCGACCTCGACGGGCATTAACACCGCTTTCAGCGGGGACATCAACAAAGCGAACGCCTGGAGAATTGGTACAGACGCGAGCGCGAACGCTGAGAACCATTTTTTTGGCAACATCGACGAAGTGATCTTCTGGAACGTCGAGCTCACGGCGACCGAAGTCTCGAGCCTTTATCAGATGCAGACGACGACCCCGTAGGTGCCAGGACCATTTTCCGGGTCATGTCGCGTTAAGTTCCGAAGTTCGGATGTAAATGTCGAGAGTGCAGTTTAAATGTCCGATGTCATCTCGGCACGGATTGCATTTCGCTCCGACTATGTCCAGAGCACGAGTCAATTTACAGGCAGAATATCCTTATAGCGTTTCCGGAAGATGTATCAATCGCGAATGGTTTGACCTACCCATGGAAGAAGTTTGGGAAATCATGTCGCGGCGTCTTTATTATATAACGTGTGTGTACGGAGTGGAGATTATCGCGTTCGTCCTCATGTCGAACCATTTCCACCTTCTGATCCGCACGCCTCAGTCGAATCTAAGCGACGCGATGGGGAATTTCATGCGGGAGACCAGTCGCGAAATTACGAAGTCAGCCAATCGGATCAATCTTCTCTGGGGCTCCAGACATTTCCGCTGCATTATCCATAGCCATCATTACTCTCTACACGCTTACAAATATGTTTATCGCAATCCCGTGGAGGCAGGTCTGGCTTCTCGAGTGGAAGATTACCCTTTCAGCACTTTAAACGGGCTTCTCGGACGCCGGCATCTTCTAGTGCCCGTCGTGGAGGACACGACTTTGTTCTCAGACTTTGAAGGCACGATTCGCTGGTTAAACGAAAAACCCACGAAAGAAAATTGGGAGAGCGTGAGGGCGGCGCTGCGAAAATCGAAATTCAAGCTGCGCAAGGATCCCGATAACAAAGGAGACAACCTTTTAGAGTTTGACATGCTGTGACCCGGAAAATGGTCCTGGCACCAGAACGAACGCCGGCGATCCGCTTTCGATCTCGACTCGGCCGCTTCCCAAATTGCTTAGGCCCGCGCTCGAGAGCGGCTCCAGCGTGCGCTCACGATTCAATGGATACTGACACGCGCCCCAGATTCGCGGCGCCGTCGGTTGCAAGACAAAAACAGAAAAATCTCCGTGGATTTCTCTCTCCACGCGCCCCTTACAAAACCCGATCACGAGCGAATCCTCGCCGATCATCTCGACGACCGTGAAGTGCGAGCGGCCGCTCAGGAACGCGTGCACCTCCCCGAAGTTGCACAGCTCGTGATCGCGCCGGCCGCCGAGAAAGCCGAGCATCTCCACCCGGATCACCGACTGCGGCAGCGCACGCAACGCAAACGCCAAATCCGAAAAATCTTTATCGGCGGGCAAAACTTCGTCGAGAGCGACCTCGGGACCTGAATCGCCGTCGCCCACAAAAACCACGGGGTTATCCACAGACTTCGATTTCGCGGATGGAGAGGCGAAGCGACCGCCGCCATCGACATAAATCGTGGGACAAGTTGGCTCATGAATTCGATCTTGAAGTGGCCCTACTAGGGTGACTCGATCGTGCGCTTCCAGAATTTTCAGGAACTCAGCCCACTTCATTTGGGCTTGTTAACATTGCCGCCCCGGTTGGGTTCAAGCTTTTCCATCTCGCGCACCCAATTCTGCTTGGCCACGGCGCGGCCGATCTTCACAATCTTGCCGTCCTCGAAGCTCACGGTTCGCGTGTACTCCTCGCTTTTCTTGTAATGGACATAAATCCAATGATCTTGACCATTTGAGCGATAGGTCCGCTTCGGGTCTCCGGCCTCGCGTAAAACCTCGTCCTTATCCATGCCCTCGCGAAGGCGGTCGACAACCGAAGTTCCCGAAGTCGCGCAGCCGACGATGAGCAAGGCAAACAGAAAGATCCCAACTCTCCAGATCATGAGGACTCCCTTTTTCCTCTAATATTATGACCGGTCTCGCGGCGGCTGGGGAGAGCCGGTCTCATTTTGAGAAAGTTGCCTCGCGTCACCGGCGTGCGGTTTTGTGAAAACCAAATGAATCTGGGGACGTGACACGGTTTTTAAAAAGCGATAACGTTCCCAAACAAGTCCGACAGACAAAGGTAGAAGCTTATGCAGAATAATGACTACAACCGCGGTGGGTACATCGCCTTCCTGTTCTCCATGGCGTTTTCTCTGGCCTTCTTTATATATGTCACCGTCGTTCACCCCGGAATTGACTTAAAAGAATTGCCCGCGGAACAGCCGGGGGCAACCGACGCTCCCGTATTCGATCTCGCCTCGGTCGAAAAGCCGTGGGAATCGTCGGAAGAGATCGTCGCGCACGCGAAGAAAGCCTACAACATGAACTGCGTCGTCTGCCACGGCGAGACCGGCGAAGGAAACGGGCCCGGCGGAAAAGGTTTGAACCCTCCTCCGCGTAACTTCGTCGAGGGCAAGTGGACGAAGGGCGGAGGCTCGATCGCATTGTTCAACACCATCACGAATGGAATTCCCGGCACGAGCATGGCTTCGTTCGCGCACTTGCCCGCGGCTGAGCGCTGGGCCCTTGTTCACTTGATTCACTCGTGGACCAAGAACCTCGTGAAAGACGATCCGGCGAAAGTGGAAGCGTTCGCCAAGACCGCAAAATAGGACTGAAGCAACGATGATTCGACTCGCGGTTCTCGCCGCACTCTTAGGATGGAACGCTTGGGCGTACGACCCGAAACAGGTCGACGTCGATGTCCATAAATTGCCTCAAGAGCTCGTGAACGTGGGAGTCGACGAACACCTCGGCCAGCAGCTCGATCTGAGCCTGCAATTTACGAATGAAAAGGGAGAGACGGTTCCTCTCGCCACTTATTTCCGCTCGGATAAGCCGGTGCTGATGGCGATGGTCTATTACAATTGCCCGTCGCTCTGTAACCTGCACCTGAATGGCCTGACCGACCAAATGAAACAGCTCAAGTGGACTACCGGCCGCGACTTCGACGTCGTCGCCGTGAGCATGGACGCGCGCGAGACTCCCGATCTCGCCGTCAAAAAGAAGAAGAACTACCTCGACGTCTACTCGCGCCCGCAGGGCGAAGAGGGCTGGCACTTCCTCGTCGGCTCAACCGAGAGCGTGAACAAGCTCGCCGACCAGCTCGGCTTCCGTTTCAAGTGGCTGCCCGAGCGGCAAGAGTTCTCGCACGCGGCCGTCGCCTACGTGCTGACTCCCGACGGGAAGATCTCGCGCTACCTGCATGGTGTTTTGCCCGAAGTGAGCACGCTGAGAATGAGCCTGCTCGAGGCCTCGGACGGCCGCATCGGCTCGGTCGTCGAGCAGGTATTGATGTTCTGCTTTAAATTTGATCCGAAAAAAGGCAAGTACACATTGGCCGCTTGGAACCTCATGCGCGCGGGAGCTATTTTCATAGTCTTGCTGCTCGCGGTTCTGCTCGTTCCGGTGTGGATGCGGGAATTTTCGCAAAAACGGACATAAAGGGAGAGTCGTTCCATGAGTAGCGCAGCACCAGGACCCAGTCGTTTCATGCCACCGCAGGCGACCGAAATCGCCAAGTCGGTGGACGCGCTGTATGAGTTCCTTTTGATCTCGAGTTTCATTTCGTGCGTGCTCGTGATCGGGGGCTTGATCTATTTCGCGGTCAAATACAAGCGCAAGACCGATAACGACAAGACTCCCTACATCTCGCACAACACGATGCTCGAATTCCTGTGGAGCTTCATCCCCTTCGTGATCTTCATGATCGTCTTCGTATGGGGCTGGATCGTGTTCCACAAGATCCGCTCGATGCCGAAGGACGCTTTGGAAATCACCGTGATCGGTCAGAAGTGGGATTGGTCGTTCGTTTATAAAAACGGTCGCCGCGCAGCTTCGGAATTCACCGTACCCGTGAACCAGGACGTGAAGCTCATCTTGAGTTCGCGCGACGTGCTTCACTCGCTCTTTATCCCCGCGTTCCGCGTGAAGCAGGACGTTGTTCCCGGCCGCTACTACTCGATGTGGTTTAACGCCAACAAGGTGGGAACGTTCCAGATCTTCTGTACGGAATATTGCGGAGACAAGCACTCGGCGATGCTCGCCAAAGTGAAAGTCGTTCCGCGCGCCGAGTACGAAAACTGGCTCGCGACCGAGCCCTACAAGGGACTCGCGCCCGCCGAGATCGGACAAAAGGTCTTCGCGGCCCGCTGCACCGTTTGTCATAGCGCCGGCGAAAACGTGGTCGTCGGACCCGGATTCAAAGGTCTCTTCGGCAAGGAGGAGCAGCTCGAAGGCGGCGGCACCGTACTCGTGGACGAGAATTACATTCGCGAATCTCTCTTCCAGCCCGAGGTCAAAAAGCCGAAAGGCTTCGGCGACAAAGTGATGACCTCGTTCGTGGGCCAGCTCAGCGAGGAAGAGATCATGGGCCTCATCGAATACATCAAGACGTTGAAATAGGTAGGAGCACCTAATGGGTAGCGCAACACACGATCCGAATATCAATTACCTGAACGAGAAGACCGGCCTGTGGTCGTGGCTGACGACTCTCGATCACAAGCGCATCGGGATCCTCTACATGATCTCGGTGATGATCTTCTTCGCCATCGGCGGAACCTTCGTGATGCTCATTCGCTGGGAGCTGTTCTCGACGGGCAAGAACATCATGGACGCGCACCTCTACAACCAGGCGATGACCTTCCACGGCGCCATCATGGTGTTCATGGTGATCATCCCGGGGATTCCGGCCTTCCTCGGAAACTTCATCCTGCCGATGCAGCTGGGCGCGAAAGACGTGGCCTTCCCGCGGGTGAATTTAATGAGCTGGTACTGCCTGATGGTGGGCTCGGCCATCGCGTTTTTCTCGCTGTTCTATCACGGCGCGGACACAGGATGGACGTTCTACACTCCCTACTCGGTGACCACTCAAAACGGCACGATCTGGCTGGTATTCGGAGCGTTCGTGATCGGATTCTCCTCGATCCTGACTGGATTGAACTTCATCGTGACCGTGCATAAGTTGCGCGCGCCCGGGATGAGCTTCTGGCGTATGCCCCTGTTCGTGTGGGCCTTGTACTCGACGGCTTTGCTTCAGGTTTTGGCGACCCCGGTTCTCGCGATCACGTTGGTGTGCTTGATCCTCGAGCGCGTTTGGAAGATCGGATTCTTCACCCCCGAGTTGGGCGGTGACCCCGTGTTGTTCCAGCACTTTTTCTGGTTCTACTCTCACCCGGCCGTTTACATCATGATCCTGCCGGCGATGGGCGTGATCTCGGAGCTTATCGTCACATACTCGCGCAAGACCATCTTCGGCTACAAAGCGATCGCGCTTTCTTCAGTGGGCATCGCGGCCGTCTCGTTCTTCGTGTGGGGACACCACATGTTCGTGTCGGGCCAGTCGGAGTTCGCGGGGATTCTGTTCTCGTTCCTGACGATGCTCGTGGGCGTTCCGACCGCGATCAAAACGTTCAACTGGGTCGCGACCATGTACCGGGGTTCGATTAAATTCGACTCGCCGATGTTGTTCGCGATGGGCTTCTTGTTCCTCTTCACGATCGGCGGGGTGACCGGAATCATGCTCGCGACCGTCGGCGTGGACGTTCACTTCCACGATACGTATTTCGT